>OZ253943.1:0-322500 GCA_965267325.1 Hyphococcus sp.
CGTCGCGTCGGGCCGGAAACGGTGAAAGCTGCGGGCGCGCGCTTTCGCATTTTGCGCAATGTCGAGCAGACGGTGAAAATTCCCGCCGCCCGGGGACGCGGCGGGCGTTCGCTTTTTCCGTCATCGGATCAAATGATCGGATCCGGTTTTTTGAGGAGCGCATTCAAGAAAGCAGAAATTGAAGACGCCGTTGTGACCTTTGCCGATGAAGCGTCAGGGCGCGCCTGGACCTCGGACAATGCGAGCATTGTGATCGACCGAACGGGGGACGGCCTTACCGGCTCCATGGCCGGCGACATCGATCTTGACGGCGCCCGCGCCAGCCTGCGCGCCGAAGGTCGCTATCGCGAATCCGACGGGGTTATCGCTGTCGATGTTGCGGGCGAGCGCTTTCCCGTCGGCGATATCCTGTCAATGTTTTACGGTGATCGGGCCGCCGTTATCGAGGCGCCGGTATCCGGTGAGGGCGCGATTGAACTCACGCGCGACGGTCGCGTCCGCGCTTCGACTTTTACTGCAAAGATTGGCGCCGGCGCTTTGCGGCTGGCGGGCGCCGACGCGCCCATCGAGTTTATAGAATGGCGATCGGGATTTGATCCGGCCGCTGATCGTTTCACCATCGACCGTTTCGCTTACGAAGTCGCCGGAAATCGCGGTGAGGCGACCGGAACCGTGGCGCTGCAATTTGGAGACGATGTTCGCGATCCGAAACGCGTCTTATTTGATCTAGAGGCGCAGAAACTTGTCGTTAACTTACCCGGCCGCCTTCCCGAGCCGCTCGACGTTGCACAGGCGAACCTTGCGGGCGATTACGATATTGCGAAACGCCAATTCGCCTTGACGGATTTCTCCCTGGCGCTGCTCGACATCGGGATCGACGGCGCCTTCAGTTTCACGGCGCCGCGGGTGGATGATGACGGCGGCCGCCGATCGCCCGGGGTGATGGCCGATATAAAAGTAGATGGAGATCTCGACCCTCAGCGTCTGCTGCGCATTTGGCCGCTTGGCGTTGGCATGGGCGCGCGCGACTGGATCGAAGACCGCATGGATGGCGCGCGCATTACAGATATCAAGGGGACGATGAATCTGGCGCCAGGCGCGATCGACGCCGACGGACTGGCGCCCGATGATGCGGTGAACCTCACTTTCAACGTCTCGAACGCCAAAGCCCATTACGTCAAACAAATGACGCCGCTGACGAATGCGAACGGCTCTGGCGTCTTGCGCGGCAACAGCTTCAGCATGGTTGTTGATTCTGCAAGGGTCGGCGATGTTGCAATTTCCGAAGGGACGGTCGAGTTTCCCGCTTTCATTCCGAAATGGGAGCCCACTTACTACCGCTTTCTCGTCGAAGGGCGGTCTGAAGCCATTCTCGGCGTTCTCGATGAAGCGCCGCTGCGCCTTCTTTCCAAAACAAATCTGTCACCGGATCAATTTATTGGCGATGCGGAGGCGCGGGTTGAAATTATGCGGCCGAACAAGCGCGAGGTTGCGCCCGACGAGTATGAATATCGCGGCGAGGCGACCTTTGAAAACATGACCATTGCCGATTTCGGCGTCGAGGAAGGCAAACTCGCAGGGGCCAAAGGAACGGTTTCCCTGAAGCCTCGATCGCTGACAGTGCGGAGCGATGCGACGCTTGCCGATGCGCCCATTAATATCGTGTGGAAGAAGAATTTTTTCGCTGAGGACGGCCCTTCCGAACTTGCGCTCGCCGGCGACGTCGATCCGTCTGTCGGCGATTTCTTTGGCCTGTCGCTGCGCAATGTCTTTGGCGGACGGATCGCTGCAACCGCGCGCGCTATTGGCGAGATCGGCGCATTTCAATCGCTCGAAGTTAAGGGTGATTTTGAAAACGCCTGGGTGCGCCTTGATTTGTTCGGATGGGAAAAACCGGTAGGGGCGCCGGCGAAAGGCGAAATCGCCATGCGGTTCGTTGAAAACGGGCTCGATGTTGAAAGGCTTATGGTGGACGGCGAGGGCGTTTCCATGACCGGCGTAGCGTCAATGCGCGACGGCGTTCTCAATACCGCGTCGTTTCCGATCATCTTTCTCGATGGCGCTGCAGACCTTTCCATGACGGCGCGGCGCAACGCCAGCGGCGCCCTCGACGTCACCGCGACTGGCGCCCACCTTAATGCGGGGCCCGCTGTGCTCGAATTCACCAAAGGCCAGAATGCGCCGGGTGAACAAAGCGCCGACGACGAAGAGGCAGATATTTGGGGCGCCGGGCTTGCCGTAACCGCGCGGGTCGAACGTTTGGAACTGCGCAAAAACGTCATTTATCAGGACGCCTCTTTCGATTTGCGGCGCGGCGCAGAGGCGCTCGAAACGCTCAACTTCTCGGCCCTTAACGCTGACGGTGCGCCGCTCAGGGTGGCCATGTCCGAAACCGGCGCCGAAACCGGTCCGGCCCGACGCATTGACGTTCAATCCAGCAATCTCGGCGACTTTCTGAAAGGGGTGACGGGATTGCTATCAATGCGAGGCGGGCAGGGCTCGATGGCCGTTTATTACGGCGGTGACACACGCGGGCTTGCGGGAGAAATCGAGGCGCGCAACATGCAAGTGGTGAACGCGCCTTTACTCGCACGCATTTTTTCCGCCGGTTCTCTCGATGGGCTCGCCAACCTGATGCAGGGGGAAGGCATCGACCTTTCATACGCCTACGGAGAATTTGATTACAGCGACGGCGCTGTAACCCTGCGGGATTTTCGTGCGACCGGCCCGTCGGTGGGGATGACGGCGTCGGGCGTCGTTTCCTTTGCGCCCGAAGGCGACATTGCGCTTAGCGGCGCCGTGGCGCCAATTTATCAGCTTAATTCGGTGCTCGGCGCGACGCCGATCATCGGGGATCTCTTGGTGGGCAGAAAGGGCGAGGGCGTGCTGGCGCTCTCTTATGCGGTCAATGGAGCGCGCGCTGCGCCGAATGTGGTGGTCAATCCTCTGTCCGCCCTGACACCGGGCATTTTGCGGCAACTGTTTGAAGCGGGCGAGCCGCCGGCCGGCGCGGCGCCGGCGCCAATTCCGGTTGAGGCTACTGAACCCGAATAACGGCGTGCTTTTTTTTGCCAATAGAAATTTTAATCGCGCCGTCAACAACGTCGCCTGTGTCGATATTGCGCTCTTCGCGAACTGGCGTGTCGTTGACTTTGAGGGCGCCCGCCTTGATGTGGCGACGCGCTTCGCCTTTCGAAGCGCATAATCCCGCCGTGATGAACTGATCAATCAGGGGCGCGCCAGAGGCAATCGCCGACTTCGTTAAATCAACCGTGGGAAGATCGCCGCCAAGACCGCCCTGTTCAAAGGTTTTTTGCGCCGTCGCTTCGGCGCTTGCTGCGGCGTCCTTCCCGTGCAGCAAGGTTGTTGCTTCGTTGGCGAGAATTTTCTTCGCTTCGTTTATCTCCGCGCCTTGGAGCGCGCCGAGCCGGCGCACTTCGTCCATGGGCATGGTCGTAAAACGGGCCAGCAGCATCTCAACGTCGGCGTCTTCGACATTGCGCCAGTACTGCCAGTAATCATAAGGCGCGAACATGTCGGCGTTGAGCCAGACCGCGCCGTCTTCGGTTTTACCCATTTTCTTTCCGGATGCAGTCGTCAGCAGAGGCGTCGTCAGGCCGAAGACTTCTTTGCCGTCCTTGCGCCGGCAAAGTTCAACACCGTTGACGATGTTGCCCCACTGATCTGTGCCGCCGAGCTGCAGCGTGCAGCCATGGCGATTAAGGAGTTCATGAAAATCATATGCCTGCATTAGCATGTAATTGAATTCCAGAAACGTCATGGGGCTCTCGCGATCAAGCCGCAGTTTAACGCTGTCAAAGGTCAGCATACGGTTGATCGTGAAATGGACGCCGTAGTCTCGCAGGAATTCCACATAGCCAAGGGTCGACAGCCAGTCGTCATTATTGGCCATGATGGCGTCGGTCGGTCCGTCGCCGAACTTTAAGAACTTTGAGAAGACGCCCTTGATGCCGTCGATATTGGCCTGAATGTCGGCGTCGGTTAGCAGCTTTCGTTGTTCGTCCTTGCCGGTGGGATCGCCGACCTTGGTGGTGCCGCCGCCCATCAGCGCAATTGGCCGGTGTCCGGTCTGCTGCAACCAGTAAAGCAACATGATCTGAAGAAGGCTTCCCGCGTGAAGCGACTTCGCCGTCGCGTCAAACCCGATATAGCCGGCGACGACGCCCTTTACGCAGGCCTCGTCGAGGCCCTCCAAATTCGTTCCTTGCGCGATGAAGCCGCGCTCGTTGAGGACGTTCAGGAATTCAGATTTGTAGGTCATCGTTCTGGCGGGTTGGTTGAAGGCCGGGCGTTAGCACGAGCCGTGGAACAATCCAATCTCTTGGCTTCCCAATGTCCGCCGATTCTGACCGCAAATTTGACGCCTAATGAGAAGCAGCCGATTTTTGAAATGCGGAAGAGAAGATCGGCGGCTCCCCATGTCCGATACCCTCAAAGCCATAGGCGTTGCGAGCCGGCCCGACCTTTCGGGCGTCGATGTGGCGATGATCGAAACTGACGGCGATGAACGCGTCGAGGTGGGCGCGTTGCTGCATATTCCCTATCGCCGGGACATGAAGATCTTTCTGCGCCGGGCGACGGCGGCGGCGCGGGAAGGGCGCGAGGGCGCAGCGGATATTGGAAAGGCCGGCGGCGAAATCACTATCGCGTTCATCAGTGCGGTTGAGGCCTTTCTTGAGCGTGAAAAGGTCAAGCGAACCGACATCAACGTCGTCGGGGTCGGCGGCCATATGCTGTTGCATCGCCCGCCGTCGGAAGGCATCGCCGGACGAAGCTGGCGCATCGGCGACGGCAAGACGCTGTCGGAAGAAATCCGCATTGACGTCGTTTCGGATTTTTGCGCCGCAGACATCGCTGCGGGCGGCTACGGCGCGCCACTCGCGCCGGTTTTCCATCGTTCGCTGATTGCATCCATGAACGATCGCCCCCAATGCGCTGTCGGCGTTATCTCGCTGGACGAGGCGGCGACGCGCGTTGTCTATGCGCCGGAGAACCCTCGCGCCAGTGACCTTGTTGCGTATGACGCGGCGCCAGGGCTCGCATGGATCGATAGCTGGAAGGGGCTTCGGAAAGAATCCGCGGGCCATGGGGAAGTGCGCGGCGAGATTGACGAAGAAGTTTTGCGGCTTTTGTTGCTCAATCCATTTTTGCGAATGCCGCCGCCGAAAACGACAGATCTTTATGAGTTCAAGCTCGATGCGCTCCGCAAACTGACGCCGGCGGACGGGCGAGCGACGCTCGCCGCCTTTATCGCGGGATGCATTTCACGAACCGAACAATTCCTGCCGGAACCGCCGGGCGGTTACATCTTATGCGGGGAGGGACGGCGGCAATCGGATTTGACCGGGATCTTAAGCGAGCGTCTTGAAGCGGAAACCGCAATGGCGGAAGAAGCCGGCTGGAACAGCGATGCGCTCGACGCGGCGGGCTTTGCTTTTCTCGCCGTGCGCAATCTGAAAAAACTGCCGCTTACCTATCCAAAGACGACACGGGTTAAGGCGCCGACGCGCGGCGGCGTTTATTATCGCGCACCGGTTTAAAAAAGATCCGCCGCGCCGAATACGCCGGCGCGGCGGTTTCCCCCTAGAAACGGCCGCTTACGGCAAAGCGCGCATTGATGGGCGCGCCCACAGTGGCTTGGTGGGTGCTGTGCGAGTTCGGGAAATAGAGCTCATCGGTCAGATTCTCGAGATTGACCTGCAGGCGGAGCTTGTCGGACACATCGTAATAAGCTGCCGCATCTAGGCGAACGTAGCTCGGCAGTACGGCTGTATTCCCGTTATTGATGAAGCTCTCGTCTTGATAGGTGAGGCCCAGGCCGACGCCGAGTTTGTCCGTCGCCTGATAATTGTTCCAGATCGAGAACATGTGTTCAGGTAACTCGCGCGGGCGCAAGCCGGTTCCGGCGCCGGTATTATCGACCTGCTCGCCGTCAAGATAGCTGTAGCCCGCGGAAATAAACCAACGCTCTGTTACGTGGCCTTGCAGTTGAATTTCAAAACCCTCGATTTCTGATTCGATGACATCAAGCGTTGCCGGATCTGCGTCGGCCGGCTGCGGCGATTTCTGTTTAATCTGGAAGACGGCGGACGTCAGGCTGAGGGCAGGGGTGATGTCCCATTTCACGCCCGCCTCGAGGTTGCGGAACGTATCCGGGTCCAGAACATTATTGTCGCCATTAATGTTCGCGAATTGCTCGCCGCTGCGCGGCAGGAACGATTTGCTGTAGCTTCCGTAAAGCGAAACGTTTTCTCGCGGTTTGAGGATCACGCCGCCGCGCGGCGAAAACTCCTCATCCGTTCGGGATCGGGTTTCATTCGCGGGAACGTTGAAGACTTCGATGTCAAAGCTGTCGAACCGGACCCCGGCGACGATATCCAGCCATTCTGTTATTTCGATCTGGTCCTGGATATAAACGGAGAAGACATCGATGCTCACGCGCGTGTCGTCGTTCAAGTCAGCGGTGAAGTCATTTGTCGTGGTTACGCCCGATGAATTGACGCCAACGCCGCCGCTCAGATTAAGCGGGCGCATGATGGTGAAAATTTCATTATCATCCGATGTCGTGTCCCAGAACGCGTTAAATCGATCCTGGTCCGAAGAGGTGTTGATATATTCACCGCCAAAGACAACGGTGTGACCGATGCTGCCGGTGACGAGTTCGCCAACGAGGTTTCCGGACAGGATCAGATTTTGGCGTTCCGTCCCGTCGATATAACCATCAAGCGTTACGACGTCCGGCGTTGCGGCCTGATCGTACCCTGACGCATAGAAGTTTTGATAGAGTTTGTCGTAATCGCCATAGAAAACACTGATGTTCCCTTTCAGGTTTTCTGAAAACTCGTGTTGCAACGCTGCGCGGATCAAGTGGGCCTCAAGTTTCGTCTCGTTGAGCTCCTGATCTCCAAAAACGATGTCCTGAAAGGCTTCGACCGGACGCCCGTCCGTCCCGGTGGGAATGCCGCGGTCAACGAAGCGCTCATGATTGACGTATTCGTAGGATAGATCGAGCGTCGTTGATGAGCTCAGTTTGAATTTGACGGCCGGGTTAACGCCAATTCGGTTGCCATCATAAAAGTCCCGATGATTGTTCAGGCCCTCATACATCGCATTGATGCGGAACGCGACGCTATCGCTTGTTGAGTAATTGCTGTCGATCTGAAATCCGAAGGCGCCGAATGTGTCGACGCTTGCCTGGAAACCAGTGAAACTCTCGCCGATTACGCCTTTCTTGGTGACGCGATTGAGGATGCCGCCCGTGCCGCCGCGGCCGAACAGAAGCGCGTTCGGACCGCGCAGAATCTCGACCTGTTCGAGGTTATAAAGCGGCCGGTAATACTGAACGTCGTCGCGAACGCCATCGATGAAGAAATCCGCGGTTGAACGAACGCCCCTGAATACGATTGCGTCGCGATGGCCTTCCCCCTGAGACGTGTTTACGCCGGGCGTGTAGTCAATAATTTGACCTATGCTCGTGAAGCCCCGCAGTTTGATCTCTTCGGCGGAGACAATGGAAAGGCTTTGCGGAACGTCGATGATGGGCGTCGGCGCCTTGAGCGCGTTGACCTGGTCCGAATAAAGATAGTCTCCTTCAACAACGATCTGTTCAACGTTGGCGTAGGCGAGCTGAATGTCTTCAACTGTAGTGTCAGCGGTCGCTGGTGTGTAAGTGGCGGCCAAAAGCGCAGCGATAGACGCAGCGCCCCCTAAACGAATGCGCAACACGAAATACCTTCCCTTTGTGTCAGAAGCCGCTCGACAAAGCAGCTAGTTGCGAATGATTTGCAATAACAGAACGGCTACGCTTGATAAGAATGATTGTCAATTGCATGATCAGACAAAAGCCCGCGACGTTTCGTCAGGCGATGACAGAGATGGCGGGACGTCCTACATCGAGGCCCCACAAAGCTTATAAGGAGCCCGAATGACGGCCAGGCTGACAGACGAACAGCGGAAAAGCTTTTTTGCCGAGAACCCCGAGTGGATACCGGTTGAAGGGCGCGATGCGGTCCAACGCACCTTTCAGTTTAACGATTTCAACGAAGCCTTCGGGTTCATGACACGGGTCGCCTTGGCGGCCGAACAGGCCGATCATCACCCCGAATGGTTTAACGTCTACAACAAGGTTGAAGTCACGCTCACGACACATGACGCAGGCGGGCTGTCGGCGCGGGACGTTAAGCTTGCGGCGTTTATTGATAAGGCTGCCGCATGACGGCGCCTTGAAAATGACATCGGCCGGCCTTCTCCACGCCCGGCGACCGGTCTAGTAAGAGATTGAAATTTAACGGGATAGAGAAACATGGCGACGATTGCGCTTGTCGATGACGATGAAAACATTTTGACATCGGTTTCCATTGCTCTTGAGGCGGAAGGGCACACGGTCAAGTCCTTTGAAGACGGCGCCGCGGCCCTCGACTATATCAATGCGACGCCGCCGGACATGGTGGTTTCGGATATCAAGATGCCGACCATGGACGGCATGGAGCTCTTGCGCCGCATTCGTCAGAAATCGAACTTGCCGTTGATATTCCTCACCTCAAAAGACGAAGAAATCGACGAAGTCCTCGGCCTCACCATGGGCGCGGATGACTATGTGAAAAAGCCGTTTTCGCAGCGCTTGCTGATGGAGCGCGTCAAGGCTGTGCTCCGCCGCGGCGAGGCGAACGAATCGCCGGATCCCGAAGACGAGAAAAAAATCCTGCGGCGCGGCAAGCTCACCCTCGATCCCTTGCGCCACGCCTGTCTATGGACTGAGAAACCCGTGGTCCTGACCGTTACGGAGTTCCTCATTCTGCACTCGCTCGCCCAGCGGCCGGGTTTTGTCAAAAGCCGCGATCAATTGATGGACGCCGCCTATGACGATCAGGTTTATGTGGACGATCGCACCATCGACAGTCATATCAAACGCATACGGAAGAAATTCCGCCAGGTGGATGATACGTTCGATTCAATCGAGACGCTCTACGGCGTCGGATATAAATACAAGGAAGACTAAAATCGCATGACGGGAGAGGGGCCGGCGCCCCGTAGCGGGGAAGTGGGGCGGCGACGCCGCGCACGCGTGGCGCTGTCGCGTCTCACGGTGACGATTGTCCTCGCCAATCTCATCGGTCTCGTTATCCTGCTGCTTGGCTCCTTCGCGCTCACCAATTATCGCGACGGCCTGATTGAGGCCAAACTCGAAGGGGTGCGCGCCCAGGCGCAGATCATCGCCGATGTTCTCGCCCAGGTCGCCATCGACGAGACCTCCTGTCAGCCGGTCGAAGAAGCGGACATTGAACGGCTGGGCGAAGAAGTGTCCCTGTGCTCGCTAGCGCTCAACCAGACCGATGTGCGCGAAGTTTTTAACCGGGTGTGGGACAGCTTCGAGGGCCGCGTGCGCATATTCAATGCGCCGCAGACTTTTGAAGAACCGCCAGTGTCTGATGCAAGCATATTGCTCATCGAAGACATCGTATTGCGACAGGACCGGATTGAAGCGGAGACATTGCCGCCGCTTGAAGAACAGGAGGGCCAAAACCGGTTTTCTCTCGACAGGGTTTGGCAAGGCTTTATCAATTTCTTTTCCAGCGATTATCATGAACTCGCTGCGCGCCGCACGCTCGAAGCCGAGCTTAACGAAGCGCTCGATTCCTCGCCCTTCGCCGAGGATCGCGGCGCGGCGTCGGTACGCATCGATGAGGAAGGCCAGCTCGTCGTTTCCGTCACTGTGCCGATCCGTCGGGTGCAGGCAATATATGGCTTGGTGACGGCCGAATCCGGCGGCATTGATGAGCTTGTTGAGCGCGCGCGTCTTTCGATCCTGCCGTTTTTCGGCCTGGCGATGGCGGCGGCGATCCTTTCGTCGCTGCTTTTGACCGCAATGATCGCGCAACCGATACGCCAACTGGCGATTGCCGCCGACAGAGTACGCGAAGGCATTGCCGCGGCGGGTCGCGCACGCATTCCGGATTTCACAAACCGCCGGGATGAAATCGGCGAGCTTTCAGGATCGCTAAAGTCAATGACGCAGGCGATCTATGCGCGCATCGACGCAATCGAAAGTTTCGCCGCCGACGTTTCGCATGAGCTCAAAAATCCGCTGACATCGATCCGCAGCGCTGCAGAAACCCTGCAGATCGCCAAGACGCCGGAGCAGCAGGAGAAGCTTCTCGGCGTCATTCAAAAAGACGTCGCCAGGATGGATCGTCTGATTACGGATATTTCAAACGCCTCCCGGCTCGATGCGGAACTGGCGCGCGAAAGTCGGGAAGTCGTCGATCTCGTGCAACTCATCAAGGATATTGTTCTTGTTTACGAGCAGACTGCGAAAGATAGAGAGGCAACGGTCGCGTTTTCCGATCCCATTCAAGGGGTCTATATTCTCGGCAATGCCGCCGCTCTGGGGCAGGTCGTCCGTAATCTGATCGATAACGCCCGTTCATTCAGTCCCGCCGGCGGCGCCGTGCGGGTTCGGCTCGAGGCGCCGACCCAGCGCATGGCGTTGGCGCGGCTGATCGTGGAAGACGATGGTCCAGGCATTCCGCCAGATAACCTCGAATCGATCTTCGCCCGGTTCTACACCAAGCGCCCAAGCGGGACCTCCTTTGGCAATAATTCGGGCCTCGGCCTCGCCATCTCCAGGCAGATTGTCGAATCGCACGGCGGGCGCATCTACGCCGAAAACCGGCTGGAAAATCCCGCTGATCCAGCGGGTCCCCGCCGCGGCGCACGATTTATTGTTGAATTGCCAGCCGATTAAGGTGACGATTCTTGTGGACTTTTTAATGTTGCGGCGCAACATTTGTGGGTCTTGTTGAATTGGAGCCTTTTGATGATCGGACTGGTTGTCGTCACCCATGGCCGCTTGGCGGAAGAATTTCTTTCCGCGGCGGAGCATGTCGTCGGCCCGCAAGAGCAAATCCGCGCGGTGTCGATTGGTCCTGACGACGACATGGAAAAGCGTCGGGAGGATATCCTTGCCGCGTCGCAGGATGTCGATACGGGCGACGGCGTAATCATTCTGACGGACATGTTCGGCGGCACGCCGTCAAACCTCGCCATTGCGGTGATGGAAAAAGCCAACGCCGAAGTGGTCGCCGGGGTTAATTTACCGATGCTGATCAAGCTTGCGACCGTGCGCGCCGACGGGGATCTCGAAGAGGCCGTAAAAGCCGCTCACGAAGCAGGCCGGAAGTATATCAACGTCGCCTCCTGGGTGCTCTCCGGCGAAAGCCCCGAATAGGCGGAGCGCGGGCGATGACGGAAGCAACGCGCAATGTCCGGATCGCCAACAAGCTCGGATTTCACATTCGTCCGTCGCGACATTTCTCCGCCCTTGCTCGATCATGGGACGCGGTGGTGACCGTTCGCAATGAAGATCGCACGGCGCTTGCAGACTCCCAGCTTGACTTGCTGATGCTTTGCGCAAGCCAGGGCTCTGAACTCGAAATCACTGCAAAAGGTCCGCAAGCGGAAGAAGCCGTTGATTCTCTCGTTAAGCTCGTCGAGGACAAGTTCGGCGAGGGAGAGTAACGCAGCTTGTTTTTGCGGCGGCTATTGGCGCCGGCAATCATTGTGCGACGCTGTGAAATGTGTGACTGTCAATTAAGTTCACACCTTCAGGGGCGAGGCGCATGGATTTCTGGGATTTTTTCGGATTTATCGGTTTGGGCATTGGCGCGGCCGCGTATGCGCGCATTGATGTATTAGAGAAGAAGCTGAAAAAACTCAAAGTTCTGGACGAAGATTTCTCATCCGAGTGAGGCAATGAACCCGCGCTGCTCCAGATTGGGATGTGTGATAGACAAGTAGACTGTTCATTGCAGGTTAAAAGCGGGCGCTCTAGGCAATGAAAATTCAAGCGATCAAAGTTTACCAGGTGGATTTGCCGCTGGTTGAAGGAAGATACGCCTGGTCCGAAGGAAAGTTCGTCGACGTATTCGATAGTACGGTCGTTGAGATTTTGACCGATGACGGGCGAGCCGGGTACGGCGAAGTATGCCCGTTGGGACCGTTTTATTTGCCGGCTTTCGGCGCCGGCGCGCGCGCCGGCGTTGCAGAGCTTTCTTCTGAGCTGTTGGGACAAGACCCGACTAAGATTTCGCTTGTCAACGAACGCATGGATCGTGCGCTGCTTGGCCACCCATATGTGAAATCCGCGATCGATATGGCTTGTTGGGATTTGCTCGGCAAGTCAGCCGGCATGCCGGTATGTGCGCTTTTCGGCGGGAAATTTGGCGACGCTGTGGAATTGTACCGAGCGATTAGTCAGGCGAGCGCAAGGGAAATGGGTGAAAGCATCGCCGCTTACCGGGCCGAAGGGTATGCGAAGTTTCAATTAAAAGTCGGCGGCGACCCGCGTGAAGACATTGCGCGCATTCGCCAAGCGGCGGCGATCCTGGATAAGGGCGAAACCCTTGTAGCGGACGCGAATACGGGATGGCGGATCGATGACGCCATGCGCGTCGCAAACGCGGTTGAAGACCTTGATGTTTACATCGAACAACCTTGCCGGACCTACGATCACTGCCTTGCAGTTCGACGCAACACGAAATTGCCGTTTATTCTGGACGAGACCATCAACGATGTCGAAACATTGCTGCGCGCCCATGGCGATGGCGCCATGGATGCAATCAATCTGAAAATTTCGAAAGTGGGCGGCCTTACAAAGGCGGCCAAAATCCGAGATTTATGCGTCTCACTGAACATTCCAATGACGATTGAGGACAGTTGGGGCGGCGATATTACGACGGCGGCGATTGCGCATTTAGCGCATTCGACGCCGCAAAGGCTGCGGTTTTCCGCAACTGACTTTAACAGCTACGTATCGGTGAAAAATGCAAGCGGCGCGCCAACGCGGCAGTCGGGCCGCATGGCTGCATCGAACGAACCCGGGCTTGGGATTGCGCCAAATATGGATGCCCTCGGAAAACCGGTCGGCGAATACAAATCGTAATCATTGAGGCAAAACCGAGGCGCAGGTTCGCACTAGACCTTACTTGGAATGTGCGTGAGCTTCCGGCAAACCCAAGACCTTGGCAGCGTTAAACCGTCGGATCCTGCGGTATCTCCGAAAGCGTAACCGGCTGTCCGTCGCGCAATCGTTCGCCGCCGCGGATCACAACCTTGTCGCCTGCCTTTATGTCGCCGATCACTTCGATGAAGCCGCCCTCGGCCGCGCCGAGTTCAACGTCGACCTGTCGCGCAGTCTTGTCCTCGCCGATGACAAAAACACTGACGCGGTCAGCGCGCAGAACAAGCGCGTCGCGGGGCGCGGCGACAACCCGGCGAGCTTCCGCCGCCGGAAGCGCAACCCGCACTGCCGAGCCGATATACCAGTCTGCGTCTTCAAGCTCGAGGCGCAGCTCAAGCATGCGCGAAAGCGAGTCCCCCACGGGAACTACAGCGCGTACTTCAGCCTCTTTGGTTTCTGCGCCATTAGCGACGCGGATGTGGTCGCCCGCGCTGATATTGCGCGCCAGGCTCGCCGGTGCGCGCGCCGTTACTTCAAGGCGATGGGTGTCAACCAACCGAATCAGGCCAGCGCCCGGATTAGCAAACTCGCCGACCTGCGCTTCCTGGCTGACAATGCGGCCGGCAAACGGCGCCGTGACCTCTGTGCGCTCAAGATTGAGCGCCGCCCTTTCATGAGCGACTTCTGCTTGCCGCAGCGCCTGACGGGCTTCGTCGCGGTCAGCGCGCATCTGGTCCATGGCCGATTCTGATTCTCCCGCTTCCTCGCCAAGTCCTTTGAAACGGTCGTAAAGGCGCGCGAGATATTCTGCACGGGTGCGAAGGCGCGACACCTGCGCCGCACTGTCGTTGAAGGCGAGTTGCGCGTCCATCTGTTCAATGCGAGCGATGACGTCGCCTTCTTCGACCTCAGCGCCAATGTCGGCAACCCATTCAACCTTGCCGGAGGTTGCCGCGGCAACGAGGCTGTCGCGAATTGAAACGACCGAGCCCGGCGTTTCAGCATGCGGCGCGAGTTCGCGCTCCTCTGTTTTGGCGACAGCGACAACCGCCGGCGGCGGGCCGCTTTGCTGCTGTGCTTGCGCGGCGCTGGCCTCAGCGTCGGCGCTTTGCGTAAAGAAGTACGCGCCCGTACCCGCTACGGTAAGCAAGACAGCGGCGCATCCGGCGAAAAGGACTTTGGGGTTCATGCCGAACGGCTCCTTTATTCAGCAGGCTGAAGGCCGGCGCGTGATTTTGAAAACGCAGGCATCGATTGTGCGCCAAGCTGCAAGAGCGCCGGCAACAGCAACAGAGTGAACAGGGTTGATACCGCCATGCCGCCGACAATGACGGTGGCGAGACCGCGATAGATCAGGCTGCCGGCGCCGGGGGAGAGGACCAGAGGCAGCATGCCCATGAGGGACGTCGAAGTCGACATAAAGATCGGTCGTATGCGCAAGTGCAATGCGTCACGCACCGCTTCGGGTCGCGACTTGCCGTCGGCTTCTGAAGCGCGGGTCTGCGCCACCAGAAGAATGGCGTTGTTAACGACCAGTCCAAGAAGAATGATGAAACCGATCATGCCCAGAAGATCGAGCGGCAGCGGGTTTATAAGATCGAGACCGCGAATAGCGAGAATGCCGCCGACAGTCGCCATGGGCAGGGTGACGATCACCAGCGCAGCGTCTTTTACCGATTTAAACAGCGCCGCCATGATCAAAAACAGTATGGCGATGGCGAGGAAGAAGTTGCCGCCGAGGTTTTTTACCGCGCGCGAAAGCGAGTCCGCATCGCCGCCCCATTTGAGCGACGCGCCCGCGGGCAGGACCTCGTAAAGGCGTTGTTGGGCGCCTTCTTTCAGAGCCTCGACAGCCGGCCCGAGCGCCATGCCCTCTGGCGGCGTAATGCCGAGGGTAATCGTTCGCCGGGCGTCGACGCGGCTGATTTGTTGCGGGCCGACGCCGCGATCGATTGAAACCAGCTCGCCGAGAGGAACGACAGCGCCGGTAGGCGTGGCGATTGGCGCGGACTCAAGATATTCCGGTTCCGTCCATTCCTTCGCCTTAAGGAAAATGTCGATGCGGCCATCCTGGTGAAAGAACTCGCCAAGCCAGGCGCCGTCGCCGAGGGCGCGTACGGCGCGGGCAACGCTTTCCCTGGTCATGCCGACTTCGGCGATGCGGCGATCATTCGGGATAATGCGCAGTTCCGGCGTTACAACTTGCGGATCAGGATTGGGCCAAACTTGCGCGCCGGGAAGCGCTGCTTGCACCACCTCCGTTGCAGCAGGAATTGAAGCGGTCAGCGCTTCGTAATCGGCGGCCTGAAGTTGCAGCCGGATCGATCCCTGCGCGCCCCAATTGCCGAAGAGATTGCCCTGGGCGGCGAAGGCGCGGGTGTCAGGAAAGCCGGCGAGGATCTCGGTATTGACGATCTCGACCATTTCATCGATGCGCGACTGATCAAGGATGCGGATCCCGGTATTGCCGCCCCAGTCTCCGGTGAAGATATAGTAATTCTTCAGCGCCGGCTGTTTTTCGCCGTCCATATAAGGCTGCAATCGCTCGACTACGACTTCGGCGAACTCTTCACGAACAACTTCCGAACTGGCGCCGGAAGGGAAGCTCACGAATGCGTCAACGGCGTCGCGCTTTACCGGCGGCAGATAATTAAGCTGCGGCCATAGCAAGAAGCCGATGAGGATGGGAACGCCCGTCAATGCGGAGACAATGGCGACGCGCCGGGAATTGGTCGCCGTTGCGCGCATGATGAAGTCAGCGACCGGTTCGACAAAGCTGCTTTTCTGCGCTGCGCCGGCTTTGGCGTCGCCTTTAATGAATAGCCGAGCGCCGGTTGGCAGTAGTGTAACCGCAACAACAAGACTGAAAGAAACGGCGATCGCGATGGTGAGCGCCAGGTCGGCGAAGAGCTGACCCTCGACGTCTTCAAAGAACATGATCGGAATGAAAATCGCGACGGTTGTGACCGTTGAGGCAAAGAGCGCGCCAAAAACTTGCGCCACAGCAGTCTCTGCCGCCTGCATGGCCGAACGGCCTTCTTCGCGCAGACGTACGAAGTTTTCGAGCACCACGATAGCGGCGTCGAGCACCATGCCGGTCGCGAAGGCGAGGCCGGCGAGCGAGATAACGTTGATGGAGCGCCCAAACAGATTGAGCATGATGATCGTGGCCATCAGGGATATCGGGATCGCTGCCGCGATGATCAGCGTCGCTCGGGCGCGCCGCAAAAATAACCACAGCGCGCCAATCGCAAGCATCACGCCGATCAAAAGGTTGCTGGTGAGTAGTTTGATGGCGCGTTTGATAAAGACAGACGGATCGAAACTCTTATGGACCGCGTAGCCCAGTTCCGCGAGAGGTCCCGCATTCAATTCGTCAACCACAACGGTCAATGCGTCAATTGCGTCGAGAACGTTCGATCCCTGTTCTCGCATAACACGCATGCCAATCGCCGGGTTGCCATTCTGATAGACCACGCCGCCTCGGGAGTCGGGCGCGACGGTCACGCTGGCGACGTCGCCCAGCGTCACGGGAGCGCCATCGCGCCAGGCGAGGATGGTCTGCTCTAATTGATCTGCGGTGAAGCGTCCTTCAAAACGCATGGTGTAGTTGCGTCGGCCAACTTCCACGCGTCCGCCGGTGACGTCAGAAGAGCGATTTACGGTTTGCGAGATTTCATCGAGGGTGATGCCCAATTGCGCGGCAAGGAACGGATCGAACTCAACGCGGACAATTTCCTCGCCGTCATCGGAATTAACGTCAACGCCGCCAACTCCCGGTACAGCTTCAAGTGCCGGAACAATACGTTGTTCGGCGAACTCTCTGAGACGAACGCCTTCCTGCGTATTGCTCGGCAGTTTTTGTAGGAATAGAAAAATCAACGTTTCGCCGGAATCGCCGCCGCCGCCGTTGTTTATGCGTGGGCGTTCCGCCTCAGCGGGAAGTCCGCGCACGCGCTGCATCCGCGCGTTCACTTCCGTAAACGCCTGATCCATGTCGGTGCCGAGATTGAATTCCAGGTTTATCCACGAACCGCCATTGTTCGACCACGACTGCATCGACCTGAGGCCTGGAATGCCGCGCAGTTCGCGCTCGATCGGCTCGACGATTTCGCTTTCGATTTCACGCGGCGAGGCGGCGCGCCAGCTGGTCTGAATCGAAATCTGCGGGCGCTCGATCTGCGGAAAGAGCTGCACCGGCAGTTGAGATATGGACAAAAATCCGAGCAGCGTAATAACCGCAAGCACGACGCCGGCGGCAGCCGGATTTTTGAGGCAAATTCTTGTGAGGCCCATTTGCGATTCTCCCAGCACGACGAAATCGCCCAACAGGCCCGTTATGCGCCATTCAGCGCCGGGCGCATCCGCTATTCGATGAAGCGCAAGATTGGTGCGGCGAACCGGGATCGCGCGGCTGCCGCTTAAGGTTTAAGAAAGGAGTTGTTAATCTTTCTTACGTTTTTCCGCCTCGAGCTCGGCGCGCATGCGCTCGAGCTCGGCTCGTTCCTCTGCGAGGGTTTCTTCCGCTTCGCGTAAGGCTTCTTCACGCAGTTCCAGCATTTCGACTGTCTGTTCAACGTTACTGCGCTGTTCGCGCTCTAAAGCTCGTATGGTCCGTTCACGCTCGCGCTGCTCCCTTTCAGAGTTGCGCATGGCGCGTTCCCGCTCCCGTATAGCCTGCTCACTTTTGCGCACCGCTCGCTCGCGCTCGCGCGTTGCTTCTTCAACACGCTCAGATGTCCGTTCGCGATGTTTCATCGCGTGTTCCATCTGACGCCGGGCTTTTTCGATCTGTTTGCGGGCATCGCGACGAGCTTCTTCCGCAGCTCGCACCGCTTTTTCGCGGGCGCGCTCGATTGCGCGACGGTCTTCGTCGGAGAGTTCCGATGCGTCGAATGCGAAAACGTTGTTGGGCATATCTTCGACCAGGTCTTCCCAAACATTGGAGTCAAAACCTAAGTCTTCCATCACGTCGACCAATTCATCGATGTCTTCAATGACCTTGATTTCCATATCGCCGAAATCGAAATCCATTTCGTCAAAGCTTTCAAACGGGATGAATTCATCAAAACCGCTGATATTCTCATCGAAGCTTGCAGTCCATTCGCCGAATTTGCCGGCGAGACGCAGTTCCAATCGTTCTCCAAAAGAAAGATCGCTTGGTTCGGGCGCGACCGGCGCTGGAGACGGTTCTGGCGCTGGCTCGACCATCGGCGCCGGCATTGGCTCAGGCGTCGGCTCAATTGAGATTTCGATTTCGGGGGTCGGCGCCGGCGTGGCGGGGGGCGCCGGGAAAACCCGAACATCTTCAGGTGCAGCGGGCGGCGTCGGGGAAACCGGCGGCTCGAAGGTCAGCGTCGCACTTCGCGTCACATGGGGCGCTGGCGCACGTGGCGCGTCGGGGGCGACGACGGGCGCCGGGTCGACAGGTTCGCCGTCCATCAACACTTCGAAATGGAGATGCGGACCGGTCGCCCTGCCTGTGGCGCCGACAGCGCCGATTGTATCGCCGGCTTTAACGCTGTCGCCCTTGTGCACGATATAGCTGTCAAGCTGTGCGTAACGGCTCACCAAGCCATGGCCGTGATCGATGACGACCACATTGCCCCAGGCGTCGCTGCCATTGTAGCGCGCAGTCGCAGCGACAACCTTTCCTGGTCCGGCGGCCCGTACCGGCGTGCCGGTGGGTGCTGCGATGTCGATGCCGCTGTGGAATTTTTTCACTTTGTCAATCGGATGCATGCGTTCGCCGAAGGTCGACGTAACCCTGCCTTCGACTGGAACAACCGTCAGTGCGTCCTTCGCCGGCGGCGGGGCGACGGCGAGTGCGGCCTGACCGAAAGCAAGAACGAGAGCGAGCATGCCGCTGGCGATCAGCACGATCTTGCCGCCCAAGCTCACAACCGGGCCGCTGGCGCGGCCCGAGAGGATTGCGTCAAGGCGCTTGCGGCGCGAGCGTTTGTCAAATGGCGTGAATGACGGAACGAGTTCGTATTGCGGCGCGGCGAGGCCGGATGAGATTTTCAAACTCTCTACGAAGCAACGCGCGTAAGACCGTCGATTGACGCCGCGGCGAATGACAAGGGCGTCGGCGGCTTGCTCCGCGGCGAGCTGTGCGTGGGCGACGATGCGGCGCATGAACGGATTAAACCAGAAGAGCGCCTTTGCGAAGCTGCAGAACGCGAAGAGCCACGTGTCGCCGCGTTTGACATGAGCAAGCTCATGGGCGCTCATCAATATTGCGTCCTTTGTGGAGGTGCGTTCAAGCAAGCTCGGGGGCATTAGAATAACGGGTCGCACAAAGCCGTGGACGCATACGGAGGAAACGGCGTCTGAATAGGCGTAACGCACAGGTCCGGAGACGCCCATCCGCCGCCGCCATTCATTGAGCCCCTCTACGAGGCCCGCATCATCAACCGGTTCGCTGTAGCGGATGCGATAGGAAAAGCCGACAAGGCGTATGATCCCGAGCGCAGCGAACAGAACAAAACCGTAAAAATACAAATAGGCGGCGGCGTTCAACACCATGGCGAGATCAATGGCGGGGGTCGACGGCGCCGCGATAGCCACGGTTGAAGGAATATCGATTGCGCCTCCCTGCGGCGACGCCATTGGAGGTAGTGGTTTTGCCGCCCGCAGCGACAAACCCATTCCCGCAGCAATCGGCGAGGCGATCACCGGCGTTATCGCAACGATCAGCGCGGCCGGCCAAAGCGTTGCCTCAGCGGCGCCGCCAGATTGGCGGTTGAGATAGGCGGCGCATAGGAAAACAATTGGCGCCCAGACAATTGAGGCGGCGAGGCAGAGAAAGAAGGCGTCCACAATAGCGGTCATGATTAGTCCTCCGCCTTCCGCAACATGGCCTCAAGCTCCTCGAGTTCAGTCTCGGAGAGCAGTTTTGAATCAGAGAAAAATGCAGCGGCCGGTGCGCGGTCGAGTTCAAGCACTCGTGTCGAAAAATCCGCGATCATGCGGCCAAGCACGGAAACCTTCGTGACTTCCGCTTCATAGTAATTAACCCCGTCGATGGCGCGCTTGGATGTCAGGCCTTTCTCGGTCATGCGCTCGAGCACCGTCCGCACCGTCGAATAGGACCAGCCGAAATCATCGGCGATAGCGTCGTGAATGGACCGGGCGGTAAGATCGTCGCTGCTCCAAAGCAGTTTCAGGATCGCCAGCTCGGGTTTTGTCGGATTGTCGAATGGTTTGCCGCTCATGGTCCTCATGCGACGCGGCAGGCTCGCCCCCGCGCCGTTCCTTGTTACATTTGTCGCAAAGCTACCCTAATGCGACACTTGTCGCAACAGGTCGGGCGGTTCATGCAGGGGGTTTTGCGACGAACCGTTGGTGACGTGAGGCGAGCGGACGCCGGCTCAGCCGCCGCAAAGCGCCTCAAGGGTCGCTTTCAACCGCGCAAGATCGTCGGGTTCGGAGAGACGGTGATCGCCTGACTTGGTCAAAAGGATTTCGACATCATCGCTTTCGAGCTGTGCGGCGAAATCGAGAGCGTGTCCCCAGGGCACGGCGTCGTCCCGCATGCCCTGAATGAGGCGCACGGGCGCCCGGATGGGAACGGCGCCGGTCATGACGAGATGCTCCCGGCCGTCTTCGATGAGGTTGCGTGTGATGATTTCCGGTTCGTCGGAATAATCGGATGGAAGTTCCAGACGCCCTTTATCTAACAGGATCTCGCGTTGGTCTTCGGTGAAGGAAGGCCACATCAGCCTTTCGGTAAAATCCGGCGCGGGCGCAATGAATATGACCGCAGCAATGTTCTCAGGGCGGGCCCTGGCCAGCAAGGTCGCGATCCACGCGCCCATGGACGAACCGATCAGGATTTGCGGACCGTCGATGAGAGAGTCGAAGGCGGCGGAGGCGTCGGAGAACCAGTCGCCGATTGAGCCGTCCTCAAACTCGCCGTCGGATTCCCCATGGCCGGAATAATCGAACCGCAGAAAAGCGCGGCCGTGATGCTTTGCCCATTCGTCGACGAATGTCGCTTTGGTTCCAAGCATGTCCGAGCGAAAGCCGCCGAGCCAGACGACGCCAGGCCCCGAGCCCGCTCGCCTGCGGTAGGCGATGCGTCCATTCGGGCCGTCAATATATTCCGGGGCGTCGGCGGTCATTTTTGCGGTTTAGCATGGCGCAGGCGGTTCGCCATGAAATATGGTTAAAAAGAATTTACTTTGTTGCCGGTAAAATCCGAGTTTGCGCAAGGTAAAGAAGGCATGTGAGCGGCTTTCCTTATACCATCCTGCAAGTGGTGCCCCGCCTCGGCTCCGGCGGCGCAGAACGCACGACTGCGGAAATCGCCGGCGCCATCGTTGAATCGGGCGGTCGGGCGCTGGTCGCAACCCAGGGGGGGCGACTGGAAGACGAAATCGTTCGCGCCGGCGGGGAAATCATTCATGCCCCGGTGCACCGCAAGGACCCGGCGTCCATCCTGGCCAATGCGCGCGTCCTTGCGCGGATAGTGCGCAAGGAAGGCGCGCACCTCTTGCATGCGCGCTCCCGCGGGCCTGCATGGAGCGCGGCAATGACCGCCCGGCGCGCCGGCGTGCCGCTGGTCACCACGTTTCACGGCGCGCATGCAGCAAGCAACCCCTTAAAGCGCTGGTACAATTCCGCGCTCGTCAAAGGCGATACGGTGATTGCCAATTCCCGGTTTACGGGCGAGCGCATCGTCTCGGAGTATCGGATCGATGGGAGCCGGCTGAAAATTATCCCCAGGGGGGCGGACCTTTCCGTCTTCAACCGCTCCGCAGTCAGCGCTGAGCGCGTGAGCCAGCTTTTGGAACAATGGGACGTCGAGGCGGCTGATGATCGGGTGCGGTTTCTTTTCCCAGCGCGCCTGACCCCGTGGAAAGGGCAGGCGCTGGCGATTGAGGCCGCCAGCCTTTTAAAATCCGAAGTCGACGCTGGAAAAATACCGGCGTTCCGGTTAGTTTTGTGCGGGGGCGCGCAGGGCGAAAAGGCATATCAGTCAGCTCTGAGCGCGCAAATTGATGAGCGTGGGGTGCGCGACATGGTTAAATTGGTCGGCGAATGCGCCGACATGCCGGCGGCAATGGCTTGGTCGGACGCAGTGATTGCGCCGTCCGTGCGAGCAGAGCCGTTTGGACGCGTCGCGGTTGAAGCCGGCGCCATGTCCAGGCCCGTGATCGCCGCTGCTCACGGCGGATTCCTCGAAACCGTTGTCGATCAGGAGACAGGGATTTTGTTCGAGCCGGGCTCCGCGCCCGCCCTTGCCGAAGCGATGGCGCGCCTTGCAAGCGACCGGATGGCGCGCGAGCGTCTCGGCGATGCAGCGGCCGCGCGGGTCCGGATGGTCTATTCGACTGAGGCTATGTGCGACGCGACGTTAAATGTGTATAAGGAATTATTGGGGCGTGGGGCGTAATCGGGACGATGTTCGGGCGTAAGCAATCAAATATTCTCATTATCAAAACGGATAATCTTGTCGGTTTCGTGTCGGCGGAGCCGGCGTTTGAGGCCATTCGCCAGGCCCATCCAAATGCGACCATCAGCTTGCTGACGATACCGTCGCTACAGAGGGTCGCTCGCGCTGCGCCGTATTTCGATCAGGTCGCAGCGCTGCCGAATTTTCGGGACAGCGAAGCGCGCAAGGAATTTGTGCGCCAGTTGAAGAATGCGAAGTTTGAGCGGGTTTACGATCTTGCCGCCGACGACGCCGCGAAAAGATTGCACGCGGCGATGGGACCGTTTCGGCCCAAGTGGTTCAGCGCCGCGCCGGCGCCCAAAAAGCGCGCCCGCGGCGCCAACCGAGCCGCTGCTATCCCGAGTCTTGAGCGCATGATGTCGGATGCAGGGATCGATTCGGGGGGGCGTCTGCCTGATTTTAACTGGGCGCTTGATGCACGCAAGGATTCGGCGAATATGAAACCGTCCTGGTACGGGATATCAGGCGCATACGGATTATTGCTTCCAGGGGCGCACGGAGAAGGTCGCTGGACCGTGCAAGGGTACGCCAATCTCGCCTCGCTGATGTCGACAGCGGGCTACATGCCGGTGCTGGCGGGACCGAAAGAACTCCATGCATTCGGCGACGAAATCGCCGACTCCGCGCCGCAGCTTGTAGATCTCGCCGGCAAAACTGACCATTTGCAGCTCGCCGCGCTCGCAAATGAAGCGGCGTTTTTCGTGTCCGATCATGCCGAAGAAATGCATCTTGCGGTGAGCGTCGGCTGCGAGGGCGTCCTGATCGCTTCCGGCGCGGCGGCGGGCGCGGCCGCGCCCCATGGACGGCATGTGGTCACGCTCACCTCCGCGGCTGGCCCTGGATCGGTCGACGCCGCCTTTGTCTGGCGGACGCTTTCCAATATGGGCCTCATTGGCACAGGGGACGAGCCTCGCCATGCAGCACAGGCCGGTTGATCGTGTCCGGCTGGATGAGCCCCATGACCGTTGATCGGTGAAGAGAATTCCTTATATAAAGCCGTCCCCGGCGCAATTAATGGCGTTTCTTAACCAGTTCGCCAGACAATCGCCGGGTTTTGTTTTTTAGCAACCGAAGGAGAGAAGTTCATAGCACGCAAACCATTCGCCAACGTGGCGCCGAAAAATGAAGGGCCGCGTATCAACGAGGAGATCAGCGTTCCGCAGATTCTGCTTATCGATCATCACGGAGACAAGAAGGGCGTTGTAAAACTTGACGACGCACTCGCCATGGCCGCTGAAGCCGGCCTTGACGTTGTTGAAGTGTCTCCGAACACCCAGCCGCCAGTCTGCAAGATCATGGACTACGGCAAATACAAATACCAACAGCAGAAAAAGAAAGCCGAAGCGAAGAAGAAGCAGAAGGTCGTCGAGATCAAGGAGATCAAGATGCGGCCGAATATCGACGACCATGACTATGAGGTTAAGGTCAAAGCGATGAAGCGCTTCTTTGAAGACGGCGACAAGGTCAAGGTGACCTTGCGGTTCAGAGGCCGCGAGATGGCGCACCAGGAACGCGGCGCGGATTTGTTAAGGCGCGTGCAGGACGACTTCGAGGAAATCGCCAAGGTCGAGCAGTTTCCAAAAATGGAAGGCCGCCAGATTATGATGGTGATGGCGCCGCGATAGGCGTAAAAATCCTACTTCAAGTTTCCAGACCGCCGCCGACGAGAGTCGAGCGGCGGCTTTTCAATTTGAAACAGATTTCCTGCCGGCTGGCCCGCTGATTGCTACATTAGCGTTGCGGTAAACCGCGTTCGGGGGCGTTTGCGGACTTTCTGTGCCGATTTGGCGCAAGTCCAGCGTCGCAGCTGCGGTGCCTACGATTTTGGTTGAAATGCACGAGGGCGCATTGGCGGAAATTTTGAACAGCCCCTGGTTGGTCGCCGGCATTGCGTTCGTGCTGGGCCTTTTCGTCGGCTGGATGGCCTGGGGTCGTCCCTGGGGCGTCGATCAGGCCGTGCGCAGCAGTGATGGTTCCGATGGCGTGCGCAACGGCATCATTCCCGCTGAAGCAACCACCGAAGACAAGCTGGCGCTGATTGAAGCGGAAATCCAGAAAGCGCGATCGGAAATGGATGTTGTCGTCGAGGAAAACGATGCGGCGATCGGCGATGAACTCGACAAACTCGATCAGGCGATCAAGCGCGCTAACGGACGGCTGAAGCTGATTTTGAAATCAGCTGAGCGCGCGCAAGACGCCGAATAAAACCAAATCCTATGCAGGCGCCTTTTTGTCGTCGCGTGGTCTTGCGATGCGGCCGAACGCGATGAAAAGGACGCCGATGGCGACAACTTCAATAACCGCTGAAACCACGAATGGCGCTCCTGGAAAATAGAAAGGCGCGCCGTTCGCAAAGAGCGTCATTCCAAACAGCGTAACCGGTTCGCCGGGGTCTGAGAAAGCTGCGAACAGTTGCGTCATGATCCAGGGACTAATCACCATCGAGATACTCATGATCGCCGCGACGGCGCCTTGTAGTTCGCCTTGCGCATTTGCGGGCATGGTGCGCGACATGATGCCCTGCAGCGCTGGCTGCGCGAGGCCTCCAAGGGAAGAGAACGCAATAATCGCGTAAACGACCCATCCTTGCTCGGCAAACGCAAACGCGAAATAGGAAATACAGGTGGCGCTCATGGCGAACAGCGCCGCGCGCCGCTCGCCGAGTTTGGGTATGGCGATGCGTGTAAGCCCGCCCTGAACGATTGCCGCCATCAATCCGACAAACATCAGCGAGGCGCCGATCATGGAAGGCGACCAGCCAAATTTTTCTTCCGAATAATACGACCAGACGGACGGATAGGCCCAATGGGCGAGCTGGGAGAGAAAAAGAACGCCGGCAATTGGCAACATGACCGGGTATTTTGCGAACTGTTTGAAATTGCCGAAGGCGTTGGCGCGCGCCCACTCAAATTTGCGCCGGTTTTCGGGCTCCAGCGTCTCGGCGAGCGCGAAATAGCCGAACACGAAGTTCACTGCCCCAATAGCGGCGACGAAAAAGAACGGCGCGCGCGGCCCAAAATAATCGCCGAGGATGCCGCCAATGCCCGGCCCAATAATGAAGCCGAGGCCAAAAGCAGCGCCCACCAGTCCGAAATTCGCGGCGCGTTTTTCAGGCGGGGAGATATCCGCGATATAGGCGTTGGCAGTCGAGAAAGTCGCCGCAAAGGCGCCGGCGAAAAGGCGCGCGACGACAATCATCATGATCGTCGGCGCCAGGGCCATCACCAGAAAATCAAGCGAATAGGCAAGCAGCGATATGAGCAAAACCGGGCGTCGCCCAAAGCGGTCCGACAGGCCGCCTATGACCGGCATCATGATGAACTGCATGAGGGCGTAGACCAAAGTCAAAATGCCGCCCCACTTCGCCGCATGGGCGAGGTCTTCGCCCGTCACTTCCATGATCAATTGCGGCATCACCGGCATGATCACGCCGAAGCCGATCATGTTGAGAAGGACAGTGATGAAAATGAAAATCAGCGCCCGCGCGCTGGTCTTTTGCGTCATATAAATTCCTGTCCCCCCGGGAAGCGGCTTTTATTCGGCCGCGGCGTTTTCGATTTCATAGATTTGCAGGGCGGTGATCTGGTTGCGGCGCCGACGCAGGATGCGAAAGCGGAATCCGTGAAAAGAGAAGGTTTGCCCCACCTCCGGAATGGATTGCGATTCATGAATGACCAGACCGGCGACAGTCACGGCTTCATCATCGGGAAGCTTCCAGTCCATGGCGCGATTGAGATCGCGAATAGTGACGTCGCCGTCCACATTGAGCGAGCCGTCCGACTGCGGCCGAACGCCCTGGACGGGGCTGTCATACTCGTCTTCGATTTCACCGACGATTTCCTCCAGGATGTCTTCCATGGTGACCAGGCCCTGGATTGCGCCATACTCGTCAACGACCAGCGCGAAGTGCTCCTGTTTGATCTTGAACGCGTCGAGTTGCTCTTGCAGCGTCGTGGTTTCCGGCACGAAATAGGGCGTGCGCGCAATCTCCTCGAGATCGACCGCGTCTGCATTAGCATCAGCCTCCCATAGCGCCCGCAACAAATCCTTTGCATGGAGAACGCCAACAATATTGTCCGTGTTTTCTCGAAACAGGGGCAGGCGTGTATGCGGGCTTTTGAGTGCTTTCTTGATGATCTCTTCGCGGGGCTGATCAAGATCGAGCAATTCGATTGATTTTCGATGGATCATGATTTCCTCGACCCGGATCTGGTCGAGTTCCAGCGCGCCGCGAATGAGGTCGCGGGACTCCTTGTCGATGCCGCCTTCGGAATGATGAAGATCAACCGCGCCGCGAATTTCTTCCGTTGCGGAAAAAACTGCGCTGTCCCTGGAAATATCGAGACCGAAAACCTTCAGAAAACCACGCACGATGAGCTGCACGACGCGGGTGATAGGCGCAAAAAACACAACCACCCAGCGCATGAGCGGCGCCACCAGCATGGCGAAACCGTCCGGCCGGGCGATGGCGGCGGATTTTGGCGTCACTTCAGCAAATACGAGCACCAGGATGGTCATGGTGACAGTGGCGACCGCATTCGCAAGGCCGCCGGCGCCAAACAACGCAATGAAAACGCTGGTGGCGAGCGACGTCGCAAGAATGTTGACGAGATTATTGCCGAGCAAAATGGCGCCGATCAGCCGTTCGCGGTCCCGGATAAGAAAGTTGACCCGCCGCGCCCGCAAGTCTCCGTCGGAATCCAGTCTGTGCATGCGCGCTTTTGAAACTGCAGTCAGCGCCGTTTCCGATCCGGAAAAAAACGCAGACATGAACAGCAGCAGCACGATAAAGCCGATTGGCGCCAGTAGCGCAGTGTCAAATTCGCTCATGGGTCTTCTAGATCGCTTGGGGGTTCAAGCGATTTTCTCCTTCAGGAAGGCGTTGATGTCGGTTTGATCGGCGTCTTTGACAATACGCGCTGCGCCGACGGCGTCGGCGAGGATCAGCGTAAGCTTGCCGTCAACGACTTTTTTGTCCTGCATCATCAAAGCGGAAAGTGCGTCGGCGTCGAGGGTGGGGCCGGCGGCAAGATCGCTAATCTCAGCCGGAAGCGCCGCCGATTTTAGGTGGGCTTTAACGCGCGCCGCGGCCTCGGGCGAAGCAAGGCCGAGCCGTGCGGAATAATCAAATGCGAGAGCCATGCCGAGGGCGACCGCCTCTCCGTGCAACAGCGCTGATGAATAGCCGTAAAGCGCCTCAAAGGCGTGCCCGAATGTGTGTCCGAGATTGAGGAGCGCGCGTTCTCCCGCTTCACGTTCGTCGGCGGCGACTATCGCGGCCTTCGCTGCGCAGGATTTTTTCACCGCATAGGCGCGGGCATGCGCGTCGCCCTCGAGCAGCCCGGCGCCGTTTTTCTCCAGCCAGGAAAAAAACGGTTCATCGCCGATCGCGCCGTATTTTACCACCTCAGCGTATCCTGCGCGCAGTTCGCGAGGCGGGAGCGTTTCCAGCGAAGCGATGTCCGCGATCACGATCGAAGGCTGATGAAATGCGCCAATCAGGTTTTTGCCTTCCGGCGCATTGATGGCGGTTTTGCCGCCTACGGAGGAATCGACTTGCGCGAGCAGCGTCGTTGGGATTTGCGCAAACCTACAGCCCCGACGCAGAATAGCTGCGGCGAACCCGGCGAGGTCGCCAATAACGCCGCCGCCGAGCGCGACAATTAGATCGCCGCGTTCAACGCCAAGCTCGAGCAGCCGGCTGGTCAGAAATTCAAGCTGTGCGAAACTCTTGGTCGCCTCGCCGGCGGGCAAAATAACGGTTTCAAAAGCAATGGAATGAGCTTCAAGGCCCTTCGCCAATCGCGGCAGTTGCAGTTCGGCGACATTATCGTCCGTGACAATGACGATCTCGGGCCGACCCAAAAGCGGCGACAACATTGCGCCGGCTTTTTCCAAAAGCTGTGAGCCGATCTCGATGTCATAGCTGCGCGCGTTGAGATCGACCCGCACGCGATTGTTTATACTGTCGCCGGTCACGATGCGCCGGCGCCTTTTCTGGATCGGGAGACGCCAAGATAGGCGGCGATCTTGTCGAGGATCAGCGACACCGTTTGCTCATGAGGGCCCGGTTGAGAGTCAGCGTGAATATGCGCCTCCGCGTAAAAGGGTTCGCGCTCCTTGGCGAGCCGCGTGAGCGTCGCCGCCGGATCGCTGGTGCGCAGCAATGGGCGCGTATCCCGTCTCGTCGCCCGGCGCGCCAGTGTTTCGACATCGGCGCGCAACCAGACGGAGATTGTGTGATCCTTGATCAGGGCCCTCGTGTCGGGGTGCGTGACAGCGCCGCCGCCGGTGGCGAGCACGTGAGGCGGCCCCTCAAGCAACCTCTTGATGACCCGGGCCTCGCCGTCGCGAAAGCTCTCTTCGCCATGGGCCTCGAACAATTCGGAAACCGTCATGCCGGCCGCCTTTTCGATTTCGGCGTCGGAATCGAAAAACGGCAGGCCGACGCGCGGCGCTAGGCGGCGGCCAATGGTGGTCTTGCCGGTGCCCATCATGCCGACCAGAACGACCGGTTTCTGGCATTGAATCTCAGGATGTTTGCCGGAGAGGCTCATGAGGGGTAGATGTAGGCGAGTGCGGCGCCCGGCGCTAGATATGGAAAGCCGGGCGCGACGGATTGCGCCGTTTTTTCGGCGCATTATATCGGTCGGGGATTGCGTGGGGGCGATCCGGAAATGGGCGGCGGTACAGCGGAGCGAAGACATTGCGATTCGTCATTATTCTCATACTGATTGTGCTGGCGGTGCTGGCTGGCCTTTTTGTCTACGGCGAGATGCTTGAGCCGGAAACGCGAACAATTTCCCAGGAGGCGGAAAATGCGGATTAACGTTCTGACGCCTCCCGCGGCGTTAGCCGCCGCCGCAGCGCTGATCGGCGTCGGATTTGCGCAGGTCGCGCCGCCCGAAGCGGTGGAAACAGCGCCACTGGCGCGGGACGCATTTTCCACCGGCACTCTGACATCTGCGAATGGCGCGTTGCCGCCAAGCCTGTGGAGCAACGCCAAGCCGAGCACCCTTGAGTTTCTTTTGGACAATTTGCCCGCGCGCCCGGCGACGCCGGCTCTCGGGGAGGCGATGCGGCGAACGCTGTTGTCCCCTGGCGCCGCGCCTGATGGCGCCGGCGGCGCGCTCGGGGGTAAAAAATTGCTCGCGCTTGCGCGCGCCGGGTTTGTCGAGGAAGCGGCGGAGATCGCAAGTCTTTCGAGCGTTGGACGCGGCGATCCGCTGGTCGGTCGGGCAGAAGCTGTTCGCGACCTGTTGCGCGGAGATATTCCAAACGCCTGTCGGCGCGGCGAACGCCTTACATCGGGCCGTGAGGACCCGTTCTGGATAAAACTGCGCGTCGTTTGTTACGCCGCCGCCGGCGAACCGGACGCCGCCGATCTCTCACTTGGCGTCTTGCGCGACCAGTTCGGTCTTGAGCCGGAGGAGGATATCTACCTCACCGCCGCTGCAACCGGCGCCGCGCCGGCTGCGCCGCCTGCAGCATCATCGCCGTTGCACTACGCAATAGCCCGGTCGCTTGAACTTCCCATCGCGGCGAACCTTCTCGCTGAAGCCGATGGCGGCGTTCTTGTCGCGGTGGCCCGCGACGCTGCGCTTGAACCGGCGACGCGGGTAGACGCCGCTGAACGCGCCGTCGCTATGGGCGTCATGGGCCCCGCGCAATTCGCAGCGCTGGTCGAAGGTCTCGAGTTTGATGTTGCAGCGCTCGGCGGGGCGGCGGATGCGGCCCGTGAGCGCCCCGGCGACGCCCAGACTGATGCGCTGCTCTATCATTCCGTTAAGGCGATGACCGCGCCGGAATTCCTGCGCGACAAAGCCCAACGTATTGCTCTTGCGCTATCGCTCGGCGATTCATTTTATCGCTCCTATGCGCTATCCATTCTTTATGCGGACGAAATCGCAACGCTCGAAGGAACAATTGCGGCCCCGGGAGAGGCGGCTCAATTTGCTGCAGCGCGCATGGCGGTGGGCGACAGCGTGGGCGCCGGCGGCTGGCTCGCCGCCATGATCGGGCCCGGCGCAAGCGTTGGCGCGCTGCCCGAGGAGCAGGCGATTACCTTTGTCGAAAGCGTCAATCTCTTGTCGCTGCTGGATCCGCAAACAGCCGCCCAAATCGCGCGGGCGGGGGATGTTTCGCTTTTGAGCGGCGCCGGCGCGCCGGTTTCATCGACATCGCCAGCCCAGGATCCAACGATTGCCGCGCATATTCTTGAGGCTGCATTCGATGCAGCGCTCGAAGAAAAAATCGGACAGGCGGGCCTTGCCGCCCTTGCCGCGTCCGGCGCCGGTTACGGTCCGGGTGAGGAAGTGATCGTTGGCCAGTCGCTGAAAGCGGCCGGCATGGTGGATCTCGAACGGCGATATGTTTTTGAACGGGCCTGGGCGGCGCGGTTTCCGTCCGCATCGCCGGATGAGGCCGAAACGCCCGCCGCTTCCGAGGAAGAAGAGGGCGTAACGCCGCGGATCAAGCCCGCGCCAAGCAACTAGGCCTCGACTTATCAAATAAAGAGCTTAGGAATTCGGCAGGGGATTTTTACTATCGTCCCTGCCACAGCTGAGGAAACGACAGCGCATGCGCACCTATCTCGATTTTGAAAAACCGATAGCCGAGCTTGAAGGACGTATCGAAGATCTTCGTCGCGTCGATCAGACAGGCGGCGTTAGCGTCGATGAAGAAATCGGACGATTGCAGGCGAAGGCGGATGCGCTTTTGGCGGATGCTTACGGCAAGCTGACGCGTTGGCAGAAAACACAGGTTGCTCGGCACGGGTCGCGGCCACATCTTTCCGATTACGTCGCCAAGCTGTTCGACGATTTCACGCCGCTCGCCGGCGATCGCGCTTTTGGGGAGGACCAGGCGATCATCGGCGGACCGGCGCGTTTTCGAGGCCGTTCGGTCGTGCTCATTGGTCATGAAAAGGGTTCCGACACCGCCGGTCGCGTGAAGCACAATTTCGGCATGGCGCGCCCGGAAGGCTATCGCAAAGCGATCCGCCTGATGGAACTCGCCGAACGATTTTCTCTTCCTGTCGTAACCCTGGTCGACACGCCGGGCGCTTATCCGGGCCGCGGCGCAGAAGAGCGCGGGCAGGCCGAGGCGATTGCCACGTGCACTGAAAAGTGCCTCACCCTTGGCGCCCCGTTAATCTCGGTCATTGTCGGCGAGGGTGGTTCAGGCGGGGCGGTGGCGCTGGCCACTGCGAACAAGGTGCTGATGCTTGAGCACTCTGTCTATTCGGTCATTTCGCCGGAAGGCTGCGCTTCGATCCTCTGGAAGGACGGCGCCGGCGCCGCAAAGGCGCCAGATGCGGCGGAAGCCATGAAGATTTCCGCACAGGATCTCTTAGGTTTCGGCGTTATCGACGCCATCATTGACGAGCCGGTAGGCGGCGCGCATCGCGATCCGGCTCTCACTATTGAGCGGCTTGGCGATGCTGTTGAGAGTGCGGTCCAGGAGTTTGAAGGCATGACGCCTGACGAATTGCGTCAGCAGCGCCGCCGCAAGTTTCTGGCGATTGGCCGAACGGGCCTCGCATAGAACCGTTTGCCAATCGTTTGCGTCGCCAACCGGACGTAGGTTCATTGATTTGAGTGCGTGATCCGATATCTGCCCGGTTCACCTGGTCCAAAGACGCGCTCTAGAAAGCAAACGACAGCAAAACAATCAGCGCCAGGACGCCGGCGCCCAGTGCGGCGGACGGAATCAATTTCTCAACAACGCCAGGGCGGCGCTGAACTTCAGGTTCTGTTGAATCCGGGTGATCGAAATCCATGCCGCCATGCCGTCGTCAAAGTGAACGGGGATGGTGGCAATTAATTCACTGATACGCAATTGCGACGACGCCTCGCGCGTCAATTTTTTTTAATCGGGCAGGAGAACGCCCCCTAAAACAAGTTCGCCGCCTTGGCGCACCTCGACCGGCGCCCCTTGCTCGACATCGGGCACTGCATTGCCTTTACGTGTATCCAGGAAAATGTCGGCGCGGCCGTGATCGAGCAGGGCCGTTGTCACTCGGACCCCGTCGATAAAGACTTCCGCCGAACTCCCGGACATGCTGCGCAACTCGACTTCGAGCTGTTTTGAACCGTCGCGCCAGGCCGTAAACTCTATTTCCCCGCGCCCCGCGCCGCCGATAACCGGCGTCAGGCGTGCTTCAAGGTCCAATACTTTTCTGCCGATGGCGGCGCGCGCATTCGCCCCGCCGAACAGGAACTTCAACATAGCGGTCTCCCAACCGGGATCGGATATGGGCGGCATGGTTGCCGTCCAATCCTTAAACGCGCCTTTTGCAATTCAATAAAATGCGTCGAATTCGTCGTTCTTAAGGCTGTTCGCCGTGATACTCGCCTTCCGGACGGTCGTGGGCGAGGCGTCGATCGAGATATGTTTCCGCATGGGTGATAAATTCGTCCATGTGGGACTCGAAAAAGTGGTCGGCGCCGGGCACGACGTCAAACTCGATCTTGCGGCCTTTTTGCGTACGCGTGCGTTCGACCATGCCTTTGGTTTCTTCCGGCGCACAGATTTTGTCGAGCTCGCCATGAATGACGACGCCCGACGAAGGGCACGGCGCCAGAAAAGAAAAATCATAGAGATTGGCGGGGGTCGAACCTGCGATAAAACCGACAATCTCCGGGCGGCGCATCAGGAGCTGCATGGCGATCCAGGAACCAAACGAAAACCCGGCAATCCATGCAAACGGTGAATTCGGATTGGTCTGCTGCATATAGTCGAGCGCCGTCGCCGCGTCGGCGAGCTCGCCCTGGCCTTGATCATATTCGCCCTGACTGCGGCCGACGCCGCGGAAGTTAAAGCGCATGGTCGAGAACCCGCGACGCACGAACATCTGATAGAGTTCGTAGGTCGCCCGGTTGTTCATGGTGCCGCCGAACATCGGGTGCGGATGGAGGACGAGCGCCACAGGCGGATTGTCGCCTTTGCCCTTTTGATAACGTGCTTCGAGCCGCCCCTCGGGCCCCGTAAAGATGATCTCAGGCATCGTCTTCCTTTTTTTGTGTCATGGTCATGTCTGCGGAGCTGACAAATTTGATCGGCTTTGCGTGAGCGCAGCGTTGCAAAAATCCCAATTCTCGCCAATTTTTCTTCAGATTTGGCGTTTCAATTCTTGACTAAATTAGTCGGATTTCCTATTTCCCGCGCAAACACGGCGAACCGGCGGGCGGCTATAGCATGTTTTCAGCCCAAGGCCAGCCGGCGCGCGATGTTCAACGCAGAGAAGACGTACATAGGACATGAAACTCACGACGAAAGGGCGCTATGCGGTCGCAGCCATGGCCGACCTCGCATCCCATAGGGGAGCGGGACCGATTGCGCTCTCGGACATAGCGCTGCGCCAGGGCATTTCACTTTCTTATCTTGAACAGCTCTTCGCCAAGCTGCGCCGTTCCGGACTTGTTGAAAGCGCCCGCGGCGTCGGCGGCGGTTACGCGTTAAAAAATGCGCCCGGCGACACCCGCATCGCCGACATTGTCGCGGCGGTGGATGAACAGATTCAGACGACAGCCTGCATCCCGGGCGCGTCGATTGGCTGCACGGGAACGAGTGCTCGGTGTCTCACTCATGATCTCTGGGATGAGCTCGGCCGGCAGATCGAAATTTTCCTGAATGCGGTGACGCTGGAAGATGTGCTCGCCAAGCGCGTTGCTGGAATGGCGGCGGTGAATGCGCCTTCCAGGGTGGAGGCCGCAGAGTGACGCGTCACTATCTCGATCATAACGCCACGGCGCCTGTACGCCCGGAAGTGATCGACGCGATTGCCGAAGCGATGGCGCGCGACGGCAATGCATTGTCCGTACACGAAGAAGGACGCAAGGCAAGGAAGGTATTGGACGAAGCGCGCGAGTCCGTACGCGCGCTTGTGAACGGCCCGGTAAACGGCGTTATCTTTACAAGCGGCGGTACGGAATCAATCCATCTCGCAATCCATGGCCTCGTCGGCGCCAACCAAATTCGGCGCATTTTCGTCAGCGCCATTGAACATTCCGCGGTCACGGCGACAGCGGACATGACCGGCGCCGAAGTCGAAACCATTCCGGCATCATCGTCCGGCGTTGTCGATCTTGAATGGTTGCGCCGGCGCCTTGCGGATTATGACGTCGCCCGCGAAGGCGTATTCCTCGTCTGCATCATGTTCGCCAACAATGAGACCGGCGTGATCCAGCCCGTGCGTGACGCAGCGGACATTACCCATGATGCGGGCGGGCTCCTATTTTGCGATGCATGCCAGGCGGTCGGAAAAGTTCCGGTCAATTTCGTCATGTCAGGCGCCGACGCCATGAGCCTGACCGGTCACAAATTTGGCGGGCCCCTGGGCGCCGGCGCGCTGATTGTCGGGCCCAACCTTCCTCTCGAACCGCAGTTTCGCGGCGGCGGTCATGAAGAAAACCGCCGGTCCGGCACCCACAATGTGCCAGCGATCGCGGCGCTCGGCGTTGCAGCGCGGCTTGCAGAAAAAAGTCTGGAGCGCGCGGGCGAGATCGCAGCCTTGCGCGATCGCATGGAACGACCAGCGGAAGGCGCTGGCGCGGTTGTCTGGGGTAAGAGCGAAGAACGCCTGCCGGGCACGCTCTGTTTGTCGGCGCCCGGCTTTCCAGCCGAAAAGCAAATGATGATTATGGATCTTGCCGGGATCGCGATATCCGCCGGCTCGGCCTGTTCCTCCGGCAAGTCGAAACCGAGCCATGTGTTGACCGCCATGGGCGCAAGCGAAGAAGAAGCGATGTCTTCAATTCGAGTGTCGATCGGCTGGAATTCTACCGCCGAAGACGCGGACGCCTTCATTCGCGAATGGCCGGCGGCGTATGAGCGCATTAAAGAACGTTCCGATCAAAGAGGGGCCGCATGACCGTTTACGCTGTCGGACAGATCAAGATCACAAATCGCGATGAGTATGATATTTATTCATCGCAATTCCTGGGCGTCTTTGAAAAATTCAAAGGCAAGTTGCTGGCCGCCGATTTCGACGCGAAGACCGTGCAGGGCGAGTGGGACGGCGACCGCATGGTTCTTATGGAATTTCCCGACAAGCGCGCGTTTCTTGAATGGGCGACATCTGAAGAATACCAGGCAATCGTCAAACACCGCGACGCCGGCGCCGACGTTACCGTTGTACTCGCGAACGCCATTGAGGCGACATAGACATGTCCGAAGTAAAAGATTCCATCAGTAAAGAGACCGTCGAGACGGCGAAGGCGCTGGAGACCTATAAATACGGCTTCACCACCGACATTGAGTCGGTAAAGGCGCCGAAGGGCCTCAACGAAGATACGGTGCGCTTCATCTCCGCCAAGAAAGAAGAGCCCGAATGGCTGCTCGAATGGCGCCTTGAAGCTTTTCGCCGCTGGCTCAAGATGGAAGAGCCGACCTGGGCGATGGTCGAGTATCCGACGATCGATTACCAGGATGCGTATTACTACGCTGAGCCATCGACCGGCGCGAAATATGAGTCCATTGACGACGTGCCGCCGGAAATTCTCGCCGACTTTGAAAAACTCGGCATTCCCTTGCGCGAGGCGGAAGTGTTGCTCGGCGTTGAAGGCGCGGGGCTTAGTCCGGGCGAGGCGCGAACGCACCCGGATGGCCCGCCCGCCGGCGCCAAGGTCGCGGTTGATGCGGTGTTCGATAGCGTTTCTGTCGCGACGACCTTCAAGAAAGAACTCGAAAAAGCCGGCGTCATCTTCATGTCGATTTCCGAAGCGGTGCGCGAGCATCCGGAACTCGTCAAAAAATATCTCGGCACGGTGGTGCCGACCTCCGACAATTTCTTTGCAACGCTGAATTCTGCGGTCTTTTCCGACGGGACATTTGTGTATGTACCGGAGGGCGTCAGATGCCCGATGGAGCTTTCGACCTATTTCCGCATCAATGAAGCAAATACCGGGCAGTTTGAGCGAACGCTCATTATCGCCGCGCCCGGGTCTTATGTGAGCTATCTCGAAGGCTGCACGGCGCCCATGCGCGATGAAAACCAGTTGCATGCGGCCGTCGTTGAACTGGTTGCCGAAGACGATGCCGAGATCAAATATTCAACGGTGCAGAACTGGTATCCCGGCGACAAGGACGGCAAGGGCGGCATCTATAATTTTGTCACCAAGCGCGCTGACTGCCGCGGTGTGAATTCAAAAGTTTCGTGGACGCAGGTTGAAACGGGCTCGGCCGTCACCTGGAAATACCCCTCTTGCGTTTTGAAAGGCGACAATTCCCAGGGCGAGTTTTATTCGATCGCCATTACCAACAATCATCAGCAGGCCGACACCGGCACCAAGATGATCCATCTTGGCAAGAACACGAAAAGCCGCATCATTTCGAAAGGCATTTCGGCTGGCAAATCGAATTCCACCTATCGTGGGCTTGTCTCAATTCACCGGAAGGCGGAGGGGTCTCGCAACTTCACTCAGTGCGACTCGCTTCTGATTGGCAATAATTGCGGCGCTCACACCGTTCCTTATGTGGAATCCAAAAATCCGCGCGCCATTCTTGAGCACGAAGCGACAACCTCTCGGCTATCCGAAGATCAACTCTTTTACTGCCAGCAACGGGGCTTGTCGGAAGAAGAAGCTGTCGCGCTCCTCGTCAACGGTTTCTGTAAGGAAGTCTTGCAGGAATTACCCATGGAATTCGCCGTCGAAGCGCAAAAGCTGGTGAGCGTTTCTCTGGAAGGGAGCGTCGGATGACCAAACCCGTCCTTAATATCGACGACGCTGAACTCATGGATTTCGGCAGCCCCAACGGCAAGTTTCAGGCGAAGCTTGGACGAATGGGGCCGGCGCTGGGCGCGGAAAAGCTCGGTTGCATGTTGACCCTTGTCGAGCCGGGCAAGCGCGCCTTTCCGTTTCACGTCCATCACGCCATCGAGGAGATGTTCTACATCATCGATGGCGAGGGCGAATATCGTTTTGGTGATGAGACTCATCAGATCAAAAAAGGCGATCTTCTTGGCGCGCCGTGCGGCGGTCCGGATCGTGCGCATCAGATCGTCAACACTGGGGAAACAACGCTCAAATATCTGTCGTTTTCGACGATCGAAAACATGGACGTCGTTGAATATCCGGATTCCAACAAGTTTCTCGCCTTTTCGAGCGACGATGGAAATCCGCAAACGGCGCGCGTGCGTTTCATAGGTCGTCAGGACATGTCCATCGACTATTTCGAAGGCGAGGACGAGTAAGAGACCATGTTTCTCCCGGCACTCATATTGATAACGCAGACCGCTCTGCTCGCCCAACCGGCGGAGAACCCAATTCCGCCGTCAGGCGGCGCTATCAAGTTTGCGGACTCTGTAACCGTCAGTGAATTGCCTCACGCATTGGACGCCGGCTGGAAGGGCGAACGGGTCTGTGAGCCATTATACGAAAATGCCTCTATGCGCGCGGCGCGATGCACATTTCCGCCGGGCGTCGGGCATGAGAAACATTTTCACCCGCCGCATTTCGGTTACGTCGTTGAAGGCGGGATTATGGAGATCACCGACGCCGATGGAACCCGGAAGCAGGAAACGCCTACGGGAGCGTCGTGGTGGTCCGATGGAATTGCGTGGCACGAGGCGGTCAATGTCGGCGACACGACCGCCGTTTATCTGATCGTGGAGCCGAAAGACGCTGCGGCGCGGCCGCCATTTCGTCCCGCTCTGAAGACGCATCTTGATGCAATTGTAGCCAAAGACATCGTGGCTTACGAACCGACGATTACAACGCGCGAAGATTTGCATCTTGTCTTTCCTGACGGCTCAATCATCGAAACAACAGACGGCGTCGTTTCCTTCCATGAGGATTGGTTTGAAGACGCGAACTGGCGCTGGAACAGCGAAGTTGTGAAAATCCTTGAAGGCGCAGACATGTCGGCGGCCTTCATGAAGTACGATTATCGCGACACGCCCGAGGGGGAGCCCCGATCGGCCTGGCTTGTCCTGATTTTTGCATTTGAAAACGGCGCCTGGCGTCTCGTCCACGATCAAAACACGCGTATTGAAAGCGAGGGGCGGGAATGAAAAAATTTGCTGTAATCATTGCCGCGGCGGGCGCGCTCATCGCAACTGCGGGAGCCGCAAGCGATCGCGAACACCACCGCAATCCGGAATTGCCGGCGTCATTTCCGTTTTCATCCGCTGTCGTCGTTGGCGATACCATTTACCTCTCCGGCGAGCTCGGCGTTGATTATGAAACGTTTGAGCTGGTTGAAGGGGGCGTCGGCGCTGAGACACGCCAGATCTTCAAGAACTATGAGAAGACGCTTGGTCGTCTGAACGCCGATTTGTCGGATATCGTGAAGTGCACAGTCTTTCTGGACGATATGTCCGAGTATGCGGAAATGAATGCGGCCTACGCAGAGGCGTTGCCGGATCCGAAGCCGGCGCGGTCGACATTTGGCGTCGATGGCTTGGCGCTCGGCGCCGCGCTTGAGGTCGAATGTATAGCGGTCAGGAGTAAAAATGCTGAAAATTGACGATCTTCACGTTGCCGTCGGACCGGAGGACGCCCGAACGGAAATTATCCGGGGGCTGACGCTCGACGTGCCCGCCGGCGAGGTTCATGCGATCATGGGCCCCAACGGTTCGGGCAAGTCGACACTTTCCTATGCGATTGCGGGCCGAGACGATTACGAAGCGACGGCGGGTTCGGTGACGCTTGAGGGCGAGGATATACTTGGTCTTGACCCTGACGAGCGCGCGGCGAAAGGCCTGTTCCTGTCTTTCCAGCATCCGATGGAAATTCCTGGCGTGCAGACCATGAACTTCATTCGCACGGCGATGAATGCGCAGCGCAAGGCGCGAGGGGAAGAGGAAATCTCCGCAGCGGACTTCATCCGGCTTATTCGGGAGAAGGCAAAACTCGTCGGTCTTGACGATGCGAAGCTGAAACGCCCCTTTAATGTCGGATTTTCCGGCGGTGAAAAAAAGCGCATGGAAATGCTGCAGCTCGCAATGTTCGAACCGCGCTTTGCGATCATGGACGAAACCGACTCAGGGCTTGATATCGACGCCTTGAAAATGGTTGGCGAGGTCGTCAACGCCTTGCGCGGACCGAAGCGCGGCTTTCTTGTCATCACGCACTATCAGCGTCTGCTTGAATATATCAAACCTGACCGCGTGCATGTGCTCGCCGGCGGGCGCATTGTTAAGTCAGGCGGCGCCGGGTTGGCGGCGGAACTCGAAAAATCCGGCTACGAACAGTTTATCGAGGCGGCATGACGGCGATGGGCGCACATAACGGGGCGTTCGCCGAGGCAGTGGAGACGTCGTTTCGCAATCGTTCGGCGACGAACCCCATGCAATCGGCCGCGTATGATCGGTTTTCGCGATTGGGGCTTCCTCACCGTCGGGTCGAGGGCTGGAAGTGGTCTGATTTCAACGCCGCATTGCGGGGTCAGCTGACGGCGAACGATGCTGCGCCGGCCTCTCAGATTCCGCCGTCTCGTTTTGCCGCGCTTGAACCTCTGGAAATTCAGATAGTCGACGGCCGTGTCCTTTCACCGGACGCCGCGCGCCTTGATGGTTTTGAATTCGGCGTTATTGAACCCGGCGGTTCCGACCCTGACTTCGACGGCCATGCTCTTGTGGCGCTCAACATCGCGTTGGCCCGTCGCGCTTTTGGTTATCGCGTTGAAAAGGATGCGGCAATTGATCGGCCGATTTTAATTCGCCACATCAACTCGGGAAGCGGGCGATATTTTTCTCAGGTGCTCGGCCGCGCCGATGCGGGCAGCCGCTCAACGATTATCGAGACTTTCGAAGGGGCGCCGGCGTTTTACTCGGCCATGCATCACATCGGCATTCACGAAGATGCGGTTGTCGAACGCTTTGTGCTGCACGAGACGGATAAGGGCGCCGTCACTCACGGGTTTTTCGGCGCCATGGTCGGGGAGGGCGCGCGCTTGAAGCAAACGAGCCTTTCCACTGGCGGGCGCCTGTGCCGGCACGAGACTCATGTGCTTTATCCTTCGGCGAATGCCATCAGCGATATCGCAGGAGCGGCGCTTCTTGCAGGCGAGGCGCACAACGATTTTACAACACAGGTGCGGATGCGGGCGCCTGGCGGCGAGGCGCGACAGCTTAACAAGGCGGTGGCGCGCGAAAAGGGACGCGCTGTTTTTCAGGGCAAGTTCCATGTCGAACGCCCTGCGCAACAAACCGATGCGAAGATGACCGCCAATGCCTTGCTCTTGTCGGACACGGCGGAAGCGAACCACAAGCCGGAACTTGAAATCTATGCGGACGATGTCGAGTGCGCCCATGGGAGCACTGTCGGGGCGCTCGATGACGACGCGCTGTTCTATCTGCGCCAACGCGGGCTTTCAGAAGGCGATGCGCGGGCGCTCTTGGTTGAAGCGTTTGTGGGCGAAGTCGTTGACGGCATTGAAAGCGATGACGTTCGCGAGGTGTTCGCTGCGCGCGTCGCCGAATGGCTGGAGGCGCGGTGATGGCTGACGGCGTGCAAACTCCTCTCCTTGATGTCTCGTCATTGCGGGCGGAGTTTCCGATTCTTTCCCGCGACGCTTATGGCAAGCCGCTTGTCTATCTCGACAATGCCGCGTCGGCGCAAAAGCCCCGCGCCGTCATCGACGCGATGAAAAACGCAATGGAGCATTCCTACGCCAATGTGCATCGGGGGCTTCACCTGCTTTCAAATGAAGCAACGGCGGCGTTCGAGGACGCACGGAAAACTGCGGCAGACTTTCTCAATGCGCCGAGCGCCGATGACATCATCTTTACTTCCGGCGGCACGGACGCGGTGAACCTCGTCGCTTACGCCCTTGGAGCAGAAACGGGGGACGCATCGGAAATCGGCGAGGGCGATGAGATTATCCTGTCGCTGGCTGAGCATCATTCGAACATCGTGCCCTGGCATCTCCTGCGCGAGCGCAAGGGCGCCGTTCTGAAATGGCTGGACATTTCAGACGATGGCGAAATCGATCTCGACGCATATCGGGCGCTGTTTACGAAACGGACGAAGCTGGTTGCGGTCTCGCACATGTCGAATGTGCTTGGCGCGCTCACTCCCGCAAAAGAGATGTCGAAGATCGCCCATGAACACAGCGCGAAGATTTTGTTCGATGGATGCCAGGCCGGCGTGCATGGAAGCGTCGATGTCGAGGATATCGATTGCGACTTTTATGTTTTGACCGGACACAAACTCTACGGCCCGACTGGTATCGGCGTGCTTTATGGCCGCCGCGACGCGCTATATGACTTGCCGCCCTTCCGCGGCGGCGGGGAGATGATCGATACGGTGACGACCGAGACCGTCACGTATAACGATCCGCCGCACCGGTTCGAGGCGGGTACGCCTGCGATAATCGAAGCTATCGGCCTCGGGGCGGCGCTCAACTGGATGAAAGAAAAGGGGCTCGACGCCATCGCCGCGCACGAGGCGACCTTAAGCACCCACGCCCTCGAAGAGCTCTCGAAACTCAATTTCGTGCGCGTCTACGGCCGTGCGCCGAACAAGGCGCCGATTATTGCGTTTTCCGTAGAGGGCGCGCATCCGCATGATGTTTCAGCCATTCTTGACCGTACCGGCGTCGCTGTGCGCGCCGGCCATCATTGTGCGCAGCCGCTGATGAAGCGCCTCGGCGTCACGGCGACGGCGCGGGCGAGTTTCGCCGCCTACAACACCCATGATGACGTAGAAGCGCTCATCCGGGGCCTTCAAAAAACCCACGAAATGCTTAGCTAGAGATGCGTAATGGATCAGCAACGCGACATAATTGACGTTAAGGGGTCGCCGTCCGAGGCGGAAACGCCACAGGCGGAGACCAGCGGTTCGGCGGCAATCCCGCAAGACGAACTCGACCGGATCACCCAGGACGTGATCCGTTCTTTAAAGACCGTGTACGATCCGGAGATACCGGTCGATATTTACGAGCTTGGCTTGATCTATAAAGTCGATCTTTCCGACGAGCGCTTGCTCACCGTCGACATGACCTTGACGGCGCCCGGCTGTCCGGTTGCCGAAGAGATGCCCGGCTGGGTCGAAGGCGCCGTGCGCGGCATTGACGGAGTTGAAGACGTCAAGGTGAATATGACGTTCGACCCGCCCTGGACGCCGGACAGGATGTCCGACGAGGCGAAACTGGAATTGGGGTGGTTGTGATGGCGAGAGCAAGACCCAAAGTCGTTACACTGACCGACGCTGCTGCGGCGCGCATGACGGAAATCATGACGGGCGCCGACGAAGACTTTATTGGCGTTCGGATCGGCGTCAAAAACGGCGGCTGCGCCGGCATGGAATACACCATGGATTACGCGACCGAAGCTGGACCGCTTGACGAAGTTGTCGAGGAAAACGGCATTAAAGTTATCATCGATCCCAAGGCCATCCTGTTCCTGCTCGGCACAGAGATCGATTACGTGACGGAAAAACTTTCCCAGCGTTTCGTCTTCAACAATCCGAACCAGACGGATGCCTGCGGCTGCGGCGAAAGCGTGACCATCATTCCGCAAAAGCTGGATGCGTGACGCTGTGGCGCCGGCCGCATCGCATCTCGAACATCTGAAAGACCTCTTCTCGCCCTTTGGCGAAATCTCGATCCGCAAGATGTTTGGCGGGGCGGGAATATACTGCAACGGACGAATCTTCGCCATCGCCGATGATGATGATGTCTGGCTAAAAGTTGACGACGTTTCGCGCGCTGAATTTGAGGCGGCGGGCCTTAAGCCCTTTGAAGTTGAAATGCAGGGCAAAAAAGGAACGATGTCCTATTACAAACCGCCCGATGATATCTACGACGATGAGGACGCATTGCGTCACTGGACCGGTTTGGCGCTTGACGCTGCGATGCGGTCGAAGAAACCGGCAAAGAAAAAAACTTCAAAAAAGAAATAGCGACTATTTCAGTCTTGTGCTGACTGCTGCGCCCGGAATGGATGTTGTGCCGGGGTAATGCTTGTTTCCCCATTTCATAATGCTTCCGAGCACGGGCTTGAGCGCTTTCCCCTTGGCTGTCAGGCGGTATTCGTGTCTGACGGGACGCTCCGAATAGGCGACTTTTTCGACAAGACCATGTTCGATCAGACGCTTTAAGCGTTCGGCCAGAATATTCGTCGGGTAGAATTCCGGCGACTGTTCAAAATCGCTATAGCGGCGCGCGCCAAGAAAAATGTCGCGTACGACCAGTAGCGTCCATTTATCGCCGAGGATATCGAGCCATACCGCAACGGGGCAAGTCGAGCGGTCAAACCGCGCAGGCTTTTGTCGTTTGGTCATAAGGCCATGTAACTTTCATATTGCAAGTTACAAAAATTCTGCGTAACTTGCAATATGAAAGTAAGTAAAAAGAGGGGCCCATAATGCCCGCTATCCGCCTATATCATTCATTTCGCAGCCCCTATTCGCGCTTGGGTTTGCATCTCATTGATCGCGCGGGCCTGGATGTCGAACTCATTCCATTTACCGGTGCGCCGGAAGGAACGCCGTTTAGCGATCCCGCGGCGAACAAGGCGAAACTTACTTATTACATGCAGGATGTGCCGCGTATGACCATGCGGATGGGACTGCCCATCAACAGGCCCGATCCGTTCGAGATCGATTTGACGCCGTCTTACAAGGCGGCGATCGCTGCGAGCCGCGATGGCTTTGGCATGGCCTATGCGCTCAGTGTTTCCGACGCACGCTGGGGCGAGGGCAGGAATGTCTCCGACATGGAGGTGTTGAAGTCCTGCGCAGAAAAGGTCGGCTGGTCAGGCGCCGCGGCGGAAAAGGCGCAGACGGACCTTTCAGTCGGCAAAGCGCTCATCAATCAGCGCAAACTAATCGAAGCCGATCAGGTGTTCGGCGTTCCCTTCGCCGTAATGGACGAACGAAAATACTGGGGCCATGACCGCATTGATCTATTGGTCGCGGACGCCGCCTAACAGCATGGCGCAGAATTAGCTGGCGACTGCCCGGGTCAGGAATTCCGGTACGTGATCGCCAAGACCGACGACAGGTTCTGAGCTTTCCTCGCGCCGTTTAGATTTCGGCGAACGGCGTCGTTCCCGCGGCTCACTAGATTTTTTGGCGGGTTTCTCGTCCGGCGCCTTGCGGTCGCCGCGCCGGCCTTTTTCTGCAGACTTGCCGCCCCGGGCTTTTCGGGGCTCGTAGTTTTTGAAGAACTCTGAAAAGTCGAGGGCTTCAATCTCGTCGCGCCCAATAGTTTTTAAAATCGCGTCATAGGCCTTGTCGTCGGCAGGGGTCACCAGCATCAGCGCTGCGCCCTTTTTGCCGGCGCGGCCGGTTCGTCCGATGCGGTGCACATAGTCGTCCGAGTGGATCGGCGCGTCGTAATTAAACACATGGCTAACATCGGGAATGTCGAGCCCGCGCGCGGCGACGTCGGAAGCGATCAGGAATTGAATTTCGTCGTTGCGGAATTTGTCGAGGGTTTCCATGCGAAACGCCTGGGCGAGGTCGCCATGGATGGGCCGCGCGTTGAACCCGTGTTTCTGCAGCGACTTGGCGACAATATCGACAGTCGACTTGCGGTTGCAGAAGACAATGCCGTTCTTGACGTCTTTATGCGACATGATTTCGCGCAAAACCGCGCGCTTTGTTTTGTCGTCTTTTGTCGGCACCCGGACAATCCGCTGTGAAATGGTGTCGGCGGTGGTCGCTGGTTTTGCAACCTCGACCCGCACCGGCGCGTGCAGGAACTGGTCGGTGATGCGCTGGATTTCCGGCGGCATGGTGGCTGAAAAGAACAGCGTCTGACGCGTCATCGGCGTCAGTTTGAAAATCCGTTCGATGTCAGGGATGAAACCCATGTCGAGCATGCGGTCGGCTTCATCGACCACCATAACTTCAATTCCCGTAAGGAGCAGTCGCCCGCGCTCGAAGTGATCGAGCAGTCGGCCCGGCGTTGCGATCAATACGTCGACGCCCCGGGTCAATTTTGCGTCTTGATCTCCGAAAGAGACGCCGCCGATCAGCAGCGCCATGGAAAGCTTGTGATTGGCGCCGTATTTTTCAAAATTTTCCGAAACCTGTGCAGCAAGCTCTCGGGTCGGCGCCAGCACCAGCGATCGCGGCATGCGCGCCCGGGCGCGGCCTTTCGCCAGACGCTGGATCATCGGCAGGGTAAAGGACGCGGTTTTACCGGTTCCTGTCTGCGCAATGCCGAGAACATCTTTGCCCTCGAGCGATGGCGGGATCGCTTCTTTCTGGATCGGGGTTGGAATTTCGTATCCTGACGCTTTGATAGCGTCGAGCAGCTTCGGCTCAAGGCCGAGATCGGCAAACGACAAGGGAAGTCTCCGTCTGGTTTTCGGCCGGATATGGCTCCGGCGATGCGCAAGCGGCGGGGTTGTTTCTTACAAACGCCCCGCCAATCCGCCGATTTCCGAATGGGAAAAATCGCAGGCGATGCGTCATCCTCAGCAATGAGATCAGGCTTTTGGCGTTCGTTTTCGAACGGCGCTGGCGTCTTATCGTGGGGCGGGAAACCGCCGATTGCGCGCGCTGCACTGCAACATTGCTGCGCGCCAAGTACGCGGCTTCACCCGCAATGTCAACGTTTATCGCCGTTTTGTTGAAAGCGGCCCGGCGAGGCCCCATCTCTACGCGGTCTTTTGAGGAGGGTTTTGCTCATGGAATCTCCCCGCAAAACAAAAATCGCCCTGCTTGCGGCCTCGGCGCTTCTTAGTGCAACAGCGGCGCTTGCGCCGGCCAGCGCCAGCGACCTCGATCCGGCGGCGTTTCCGACTACCGTCGAAGCGCCCGTCGTCGCTCATGCGGCGGACACAATTCAGCAGGTCGATCACGGGTCGAAGCCGGCCCAGCGGGCGGCGCTAATAGCTGTCGCCCTCGGCGCCCTTGGCTGGCTGGTAAAACTGCTTGGACCTAAAAAGGTTCTACGCGCGGCTAAGAAAACAGCTGACGCGACCGTCAAGGCGTCGGCCGCGGCCGCAAAAACGGCGGTTCGCGCTGTGCGGTCGCCTTTGCGATATCTTGCCTGGACGGCGGGATTGATCTTGTTCGCGCTGACCGGGGTTGGGCTTTACGACATCGAATGGATTGGCGGGCTTGTCGCCGGCGCTGCGCTTTCAGGGATCGCCGCATTTTCCGCTATGCGCGCGCGTTCCCTATTTGGACTGCAGCCTGTCAGGGTCAAAACGAAACAACCGGTTGATCAAAATTAACCAACAGAAACGGCAATTTACCATAAAAACCGGGGGTTGTGTCTAAATTACGCCCCAATTCGTGGATACTATTATTGCATCCCCGGTTGGCGCCGATTTCGAATAGCAACTCCTCGAAATTGTCCTGCGGCAATCCCTTGCATCACTTAAAAGCCCCGCCAGAAGGCGGGGTTTTTTTCTTGTGATTGACGCTCACGCCGGAATTTTCCGCGGCAATTTTGTTGCGCAAACACCGCGCATCACGATACCTCGTCAGACATGGCTTCTGTACGTATTGCGCCATCGATTCTGGCTTCAGACTTCGCCCGTTTGGGCGAGGAAATCGCCGCCGTTGCGGCGGCTGGGGCCGACTTCATTCATATCGATGTGATGGACGGGCATTTTGTGCCCAATCTCACCATCGGCCCACCGGTAATCAAAGCCCTGCGCAAGACAACAGATTTGCCCTTCGATGTGCATCTGATGATCTCGCCCGTCGATCCCTTCATCGATGAATTTGCCGGCGCGGGCGCGAATATTCTGACCGTTCATCCTGAAGCCGGTCCGCACTTGCATCGCACATTGCAAAGCATTCGCGCCGCGGGGGTTGCGCCGGGCGTCGCTTTGAACCCGGCGACCCCGGCGTCGGTCGTGGAACCGGTCATCGACGATGTTGATCTTGTTCTCATCATGTCGGTCAATCCGGGTTTCGGCGGTCAATCCTTTATCGACTCCCAGCTTCGCAAGATAGAAGCGGTCAGGGCCCTGATCGATCGGTCCGGGCGCGACGTCATGCTTGAAGTTGATGGCGGCGTTGATCCGCAAACGGCGCCGAAAGTCATCGCCGCCGGCGCCGACGTACTGGTCGCCGGCTCGGCCGTTTTTCGCGGCGGCGCAGACGCCTATGCGGGCAATATCGCCGCCTTGCGTAAGGGTGGTTGAGCGTATGAGGCGAGGGGCGACACCAAGATGCTGACGCGCATGCAACGGGTGTGGGGCGACAGCCCGTTCTATCAGGTGAAGCTGAGAGGGCCGGCGCCGGACCGCGTTTTCTTCAAGCCCGAAGATCCGTTTACGCCCGATGTGGCGATTGCGCGGGCGATTGCTTCGGGCAAGCTTACCGTCGGTGATGAAACCATAGAGTGCGACGGCGGTCTTGACGTCCTTTGGGATTTGCCGGCTCCGGGCGGGGAGGCAAGCGCGTTCCTTCAGGAGTTCACCTGGTTGCGCCATTTCGAAGCGCTTGGCGACGAAGCCGCGCCGGCCGCGCACGCCTTGATGAAAGGCTGGCTCGACCGTTTTGAAAAGTGGTCTCCCGATGCGTGGCGGCCGAATTTTGTATCCGAGCGTCTGGTTCAGCTTTGCGCTCGTCATCCGCTTATTCTCAACGGCGCCGATGCATTGTGGCGCAGCCGTGTGCTGACATCCATGGCGCGCCAGACACGGCACCTTGCAAACGCCGCGCATCGGGCTGAAACCGGCGTTGATCGGCTGATGATGGCGCTTGGATTGGTGATTGCCGGTCATTGTTTGCCTGGATGCGAAAACGCCGCCGGTCGCGGGCTCGAAATGGTGCGGCGAGAGTTGCGCCTGCAGCTGCGCGCCGATGGCGGACATGTGAGCCGCAATCCGTCACGGCAACTAAAGCTCGCTGTTCGTATACAGACGGCGTTGCATGCGGTGGAAGCACGCGGCAGTCAGCCGCCCGGGTTTTTGCGCCACGCAATGGTTCGCGCCGGCGCCATGGCGGCGTTTTTTCGCTGCGCCGACGGCAAGCTCGCTGTCTTTAACGGCGGCGACGAAAATGACTCGCAGGCGGTGCTGGCGATTGAAAAGTCCATCGATCCCGACAGCGCTCTTACCGGCTTTGCCCGTCATTCCGGCTACCACAAGCTGACGGCGGGACGGGCTTTGTTGATTGCCGATACAGGCGCCGATCTCGGACCGCAGCTCTACCGAAGCGCCGGATCGTTTCATTTTTCATCGGGAAGAAGCCGCATTATGGGGAATTGCGGCAATGGCGAGCGCCGCGGATCGAATTGGCGAAACGCGCTGATGCAGCGCGAGGCGCACTCGTCGCTTTCTTTCGATGAAGGCCCCGGCCGCGCGCCGGCTTTTGGCGACATTACTCACCGCCGGTCTGAAGACGAGCGCGGTCTGTTGATCGAAATGCGGCGGGCGCTCATTGTCGACGCCGCCGAAACGACATGGACGCGCCGACTGTATCTTGTCGCTGGCGGCGCCGACCTTCGCGGCGAGGAGGGCATTGACGGCTTGCCGTCGTTTTTGGCGAAGCGGGGCGTCTGGCGTTTCCATCTCCATCCGAGCGTCAAAACTTCGCTTGCCCGGGACAAACGGTCCGCGCTTCTGCTCCTGCCCAACAAGGAGGGCTGGCGGTTTAAGTCCAACGCCGCCGAGCTGGAGATCGAAAAGTCGGTTTATTGCGGCGCCGGCGACAGACCGGCGGCGGCTGAACAAATTGTCATTCGCGCCGAGGCCTTGCCCGAGCGGGACGACGGCGCGGTCAGTGCGAAATGGGCGCTGCGGCGGCTCGACGCGGCGTAATGTGCTTCGCCGGCGGCGCTTGCCGTTTGCGGATTTTCCGCTAGCTTGGCCATGTTCCGAGCTCGTGTGGCCCGATCCTGTTTGCTATGGCGCTTTCCATTCCCATCCTGCGAAAAATCTTCGGCCGCCGGCCCGCTGCGCGCAATTTTAGCGACGATTTGCACCACCTGTTGCCGCGTGAGCCGCGCAAGATTGATCAGCGCGCCGCGCGTCGACTGTTTCAGGGACGCCGCGTGCTCGTCACCGGCGCCGGCGGCACCATAGGCTCGGAGCTTTCGCGGCAAATTGCAGACTTTGCCCCGGCGCGGATGACGCTGGTCGATAATTCAGAACTTGGGCTCTACAACATTCTGCTGGAACTGAATGAGGCCGGCCATCAGCCGATTATTGCCTCGTCTCTCACCGATATTTGCCGCGAGGCGCATTTGCGCCGCGTCTTTGAGCGCGACCGGCCTGAAATCGTCGTGCATGCAGCGGCCTATAAGCACGTGCCAATCCTTGAAGAAAACCACTGCGCGGGCGCGCTCATCAATTGCCTGGGCGGGAAACTGGTAATCGACACCGCGATGGAATTCGGGGTCGAGTCGGTCGTTTTCATTTCGTCCGATAAGGCGGTCAATCCGACCAGCTTCATGGGCGCAACAAAACGCATCGCAGAACTTTACGCCCAGGCGCAAGATGTTGCGCAAACCGATACGCGGTTTGTAACGGTCCGCTTCGGCAATGTACTCGCATCAAGCGGGTCCGTCGCGCCGTTGTTTCGCCGGCAGATTGAACGAGGTGGGCCCGTCACCGTCACTCATCCCGACATCATGCGTTACTTCATGACGACCCGTGAGGCGGTGCAGCTCGTTTTGCAGGCGGCCAGTCTCAACAATACGGAAAATCCGATCGTCACCCATGACGGGCGCGTTTTCGTTCTCGATATGGGCGAGCCTGTGAAAATCCTCGATCTCGCCAAGGGCATGATCGAAGCTTACGGCCTCAAGCCCGGCGAAGATATTGAGATCAAGTTCACGGGATTGCGCCCGGGCGAAAAGCTCTTTGAGGAAGTCTTTCTCGACACAGACAAGCTCGTGAAGACCGGCGCAGATGGCGTTCTGCTCGCATCGCCCGCCATGATCGACTTGCCGCTTCTTAATCCGCGTCTTGAAGAGGTCTTTCGTTCAGCTCTCGCCGCCGACCAGGAAGCCCTTGATGAGGCCGTGCACCATCTTGTGCCGGAATTTCGCGCGACGCCGACGACAGAAACGCGAACCGATCATCGCTCGAACCCTTGATGCGAATCAGCGTTCATGGCGCTCAATTGAGCCCAAATATTTTTTCGAAGGATTACACCAATGACGACTACCGCCATTCGCCGCGCATTGATTTCCGTTTCGGACAAGACCGGCGTTGAAGAATTTGCCAAGCGCCTTGCCGGCGCGGGCGTGGAACTCGTTTCGACGGGCGGTACGGCGAAGGCGTTGCGCGAGGCGGGGCTACAAGTGCGCGACGTTGCCGACGTCACCGGCTTTCCTGAAATGATGGACGGGCGCATCAAGACCCTTCACCCGCGTGTCCATGGCGGGCTTTTGGCGTTGCGCGACAAAGACGAGCATCTGCAGTCGATGAAAGAGCATGATATCGGGCCTATCGATCTGCTCGTGGTCAATCTTTATCCGTTTGAAGAGACCGTGCGCGCCGGGGGCTCGTTCGCAGACTGTATCGAGAATATCGACATTGGCGGGCCGGCGATGCTGCGCGCGGCGGCAAAGAACCACAAATTCGTCTGTGTTGTCACGGACCCGGCGGACTACGACGACGTGGCGATCGCCGTTGAAGCGGGCGATATCTCCGATGCCTCGCGCCGCGGCCTTGCTGCAAAGGCTTTCGCCATGACTACCGCCTATGACAGCGCCATTGCAGGGTGGTTAGGGCGGGAGGCCGGCGATCAATCGCCGCGGCATTTTTCCGTAGGCGGACGTCTTGCCGGCGAGCTGCGTTACGGGGAAAATCCGCATCAGCGCGCGGCCCTTTATGTCTCCGGTTCGCCGCGCCCCGGCGCCGCCAGCGCAGAGCTCATTCAAGGCAAAGCCCTTTCATACAACAACCTCAACGATACGGACGCAGCCTATGAACTGATCGGCGAGTTGGGCGCCGGCCAGCCGGCGGTGGCGATTATCAAACACGCCAACCCTTGCGGCGTAGCATTGGGGTCAAACCTTGTTGAGGCCTATGAAAAGGCGCTTCGCTGCGATCCGGTCTCGGCGTTCGGCGGCATTGTCGCGCTCAACGAACCGCTGACCGCGGCGGTTGCGGAACGGATCACCGAAGTCTTTACGGAAGTCGTTATCGCGCCAGGGGCTGACAACGAGGCGCGCGAAGTGTTTGCGAAGAAAAAGAACTTGCGATTGCTGTTGGCCGATGGACTGCCGTCGCCAGACGAAGACGGGATGCTGATCCGCCCCATCGCCGGCGGGTTTCTTGCCCAGTCCCGCGACAATGGGCGCATCACAGCCGATGACCTAAAAATCGTTACCAAGCGCGAACCGGATGAACGGGAAGTTGCCGACATGCTGTTCGCGTTCCGTGTCGCCAAACACGTAAAATCGAACGCCATCGTTTACGCCAAAGACGGCGCGACCGTCGGCGTCGGCGCAGGTCAAATGAGCCGGCTCGATTCAAGCCGCATTGCGGCGCGCAAGGCAGTCGATGCAGCTGAGGCCTGCGGGGCCGCCGCGCCGCTCACCGAAGGGTCGGTCGTTGCATCCGACGCGTTTTTCCCGTTTGCGGACGGATTGCTTGCCGCGGCGGAAGCGGGCGCCCGGGCGGTCATTCAGCCCGGCGGTTCAATCCGAGACGATGACGTAATTGCCGCCGCCGATGAGGCGGGCCTTGCCATGGCGTTCACCGGCATGCGCCATTTCCGGCACTAAACGAGATTAAACCCGGCGATCGTCGATAAGCCCGCCGACGCGTTTTGCGAACAACGCAAACTTCCCGACGCTGCAGGGGCCGGCGAGGTCGAGCTCGGCGACAGCGCTGTGAAACGCCGCGACTTTCTCGTCGGAACATTCATCCCAGCGCGCGATGACGGCGCCGGCCCATCCGCCGGGGGTTCCTTTTGGTTCGTTGCCGGCGAATTCGATGATCTTCTTCGTTAGCGCCCGTTGCAATCCTCCCAAATCTTCGGCGAATTGGCGCACGGAGATGCGGTCAAAATGGTCGGCCGGCGGATCATTGCGCGCCTTGTCGCGCAAAGCGTCGAAATAATACTCGCGTCCAACAGCGAAGTAGAGCGCGCCGACGCCCGGATTGGACCATCCGGCTTCACTGCCAAGGTCGACAATGTCGAAAGCGTGTTCGAGCAGCGGCAGCGAGGCTGCTTCCTTTGCGAGCGCGGCGGTGGCCCCGTCGGCGCGCCATTTGTCAACGCGCGCGGCAAGAGCGGCGCTGTCTTCTGCGCCCAGGATTTTTGGCAACGCTTTTTTCAACTCGCTCACTGGTGCGCGATATTTTTGAACGATCGATTTTACGCCGTGCTTTTCCGCCGTCGTTTCGAATTCCGGATCATTGAGGAGATGGAACACCTGTTCGCGCAGCAAATACGACGCCTCAAGGTATAGCTCCGTCTGCAGCGCCGCCGAAGCTTTGTTATCGAGCTTGTTAATGGCTTCTGCGAACGCGGCGAGTTCATAAACGCCGCGCGCCGTTTCATAAGCAAGGGCCATCGCCGGAAAATCGCCGCCCGTCATCTCGATCGTACGCTGCAGGAAAGCGACGCCGCAGGTATCCATGATCTCGTTTGAAACCCGCGTTGCAATGATCTCGCGCCGCAACTGGTGCGATACGATCGGTTTCGTAAACCCGTGCAATGCTTCGGGGAAATAGCCGAATAGTTCGCGCTCATAAACGGGGTCGTCTGGCGCAGTAGACTCAACCAGCGCATCAAACACCCAGAGCTTTGCGTATGCGAGAAGCACCGACAGCTCCGGCCGAGTTAGGCCGAGGCCGTGCTGACGCAACGCAAACATTTCGTCGTTGCTCGGCAGGTTCTCAACCTCTCGGTCAAGGCGGCCGGTGCGTTCCATTGTCGACATCAGCCTGGTGTGAATATCGATATCGCGCGGCGCCGTGCCTTCCATAAAGGTGATTGCGCGCGTCTGGTCATAATTGTGCTGCAGGACGTACTCGGCAACGTCTTCCGTCATGGAGGCGAGAAGGTCGTTGCGATCGTCGCGCTTAAGCTCAGCCTGTTCGATCGCGGAGGAAAGCAGGATTTTGATATTGACTTCGTGGTCGGAGGAATCGACGCCGGCGGAATTGTCGATAGCGTCCGTATTGATGCGGCCGCCGGCGCGGGCAAACTCGATACGGCCGAGCTGGGTCAGGCCGAGATTGGCGCCTTCGCCGATCACTTTCGCGCCCGCATCCTTGGCGTTGATGCGCAAGGGATCATTGGTGCGGTCGCCAACGCGCCAGTTTTCTTCTGTCTCCGCCTTGAAATAAGTGCCAATCCCGCCGAGCCAGAACAATTCGACGGGCGCCTTCAGGATCGCGCGAATGAGATCGTTCGGCGCCATTTTTTCGTTATCGATCTTGAGAAGCGCGCGCATCTCCGGCGACAGAGCAATCGATTTCGCTGTGCGAGAGAATACGCCGCCGCCTTTTGAGATGAGCTTCTTGTCGTAATCAGCCCAGGAACTGCGCGCCATTTCGAACAATCGCTGGCGTTCCTTATAGGATTTCGCCGGATCGGGATCGGGGTCGATGAAAATATCCCGATGATCGAAGGCCGCGATGAGTTTGGTCTGTTCAGAAAGCAACATGCCGTTGCCGAAAACATCGCCGGACATGTCGCCGACGCCGGCCGCGGTGAAGGGCTTGGTTTGAATATCCTTGCCCATTTCACGAAAGTGGCGTTTGACCGCTTCCCACGCGCCGCGGGCTGTGATGCCCATGACTTTGTGATCGTAACCGGCCGAGCCGCCCGAAGCGAATGCGTCGCCGAGCCAGAAACCGTATTCTTCCGAAATGGCGTTTGCGGTGTCGGAGAAAGCGGCAGTGCCTTTGTCCGCTGCAACCACGAGGTAAGGGTCAGGGTCGTCCCACAGCACCATATTCTGAGGGCGGACGACTTGGCCCTTGATGATATTGTCAGTGAGATCGAGTAGCCCGCGAATAAACAGCTTGTAGGCTTCGCGGCCTTCTTCATAGATTGCAGCGCGATCGTCCGTCTGCGGCAACTGTTTGGGATAAAACCCGCCCTTAGAGCCGGTCGGCACGATGACGGCGTTCTTGACCCGTTGCGCCTTAACAAGGCCGAGGATTTCGGTCCTGAAGTCTTCCCGGCGATCCGACCATCTCAGTCCGCCGCGGGCCACCGGGCCGAAGCGCAAATGGACGCCGTCGACCCGCGGACCGCTCACGAAGATTTCCCGATAGGGGCGCGGCTCCGGCAGGTCGTCGATGGCCGCACTTTCAATCTTGAACGAAATATATTGTTTGGCGGCGTCATTATCAGCAGGCTGATAGTAATTCGTGCGCAGCACTGATGAAAAGAGATTGAGGAAGCGACGGAAGATCCGGTCTTCGGCGAGGCTTTGAACGTCATTCAGCGCCTCTAGCACCGCGTCGACGGCGGCGGCCGCGTCTTTTTCCCGTTTCGAGGCGGTCTTGGCGCCTGCCGGATTAAACCGGGCATGGAAGGCCGCAATCAGTCCGCGGGCGATCGTGGGATGATTGAGCAATGCGTCTTCCATATAGCTTTGTGAGTAGGAAAACCCTGCCTGGACGTGATATTTGGCAGCTGCGCGCAGGATCCACGCCTCGCGCCAGGTAACGCCAGCGGTGAGAACCAGAGCATTAAACCTGTCGTCTTCGGTGTTGCCGTCAAGGACCGCAAGCATGGCGGTTTCAAAGCCCTCACGAACATCATCAAGCTCAACGGGATGTTTGTTCTGTTGTTCTGTGTGGAAATCATGAATCCATCTGACATCAGTTCCATCGCCCGCTGGCTGAACTTCATATCCGGCCTCTTGCATGACGGAGAGGCCCATATTCTCGATGGTGGGGATCAAGCGGGAGAGCGGGAACGGTCCGCCGCGCCGATAAATCTTCAGCCGCACCGTGTGGGCCGGATCGCCCGCCTTGCGATAGGCACGAACGAGCGCGCCGCAATCGTCAAGTTGTTCAAGCGCGCCGATATCGCGCAATGTGTCGGCGATCTCGGATTGTTCAATATATCCGGCGCCGAAAGCGCGTTCGTATTTCTTATAAAGTGCAGCTGGCAAGGCGCCATGATGCGCGCGCTGCATCGCTTCCAAAAGATCGTCGCCCCAATTGCGACAAATCTTTCTGACTTCACGGGTCAGCGCCGGAACGCCGGGCCCTTCCGGCGCATCGGCGTCAATAGCGATGATGAAATGTACGCGCACCAGCGCCGCATCGCCAAAAGACGGCGCAAAACTGATGACGCGCCCTTTATATGTCTCAGCGAGAAGGTCGCCGATCTGGCTGCGGATGTCTGAATTAAACCGATCCCTCGGAATGAAAACGAGTGCGGATACAAACCTGTCGAAGCGGTCGCGTCGAAGAAACATCTTCGCCCGCGGCCTTTTAAACAGACGCAACACCCCGAGGCAGGTATCGCGCAATTCATCAACACCGATCTGAAACAGCTCATCGCGCGGATAGGTTTCGAGAATATTGCTCAGCGCTTTCTCATTGTGGCCGCCGCGATCAAACGCGGTTGCGTCGAGCACGGACCGTACTTTTGCGCGGATGAGAGGAATGTCTGTTGCCGGACGATTATAGGCGTCCGCCGTGAAAAGCCCGACGAACAGTTCTTCGCCCGTGACGGCGCCGTCCGGCGAATAGGTTTTGACGCCGACATAGTCCATATAGACGCGCCGGTGCACCAATGACTGCGAGCTCGATTTGGTGATGACAATCGGTTCGTTCGACAACAGGAAATCTTCAACCGCCGGCGCCAGCGCGCCGCTTGAGGTGAAGGTCGAACGCAGGACCGCCCGGTCCTCGCTTTTGAATATCCCTAGATCTTTGTCTCTGTCCGCCTCAAAGCGGACTTCGCCCTCGGCGCTGTAATCGAAAGCACGCACGCCGAGAAAGGCGAAGCGATTGTCCCAGAGCCATTTGAGAAAATCGATGGCTTCTCGTTGTTCGTCTCTCGCCACCCCGGCAAGCCGGGTTTTTTCAAGTTGCGATATGCAAGCCGCAAGGCGCGCGCGCATTGGCTCCCAATCGGCAACGGCGGCGGAAACGTCTTCGAGAACGCGAACAAAATCGTCCGTCAGTCTGTCGATTTCTGAATCCGCAACTGGCGGATCCATTTCCGCGTGAATGATCGATTCGCGAACGGCCGTGCCCTTTCCGTCGATCTTGCGTTGTCCTTTCGCATCGCGCTTTACGTCGACGACGGCGTTCGAGAAAAACGATACCGGCTTTCCGGCTTCCGCCAGCGCCGCAGAAATAGAATCGACAAGGAATGGTCTGTCGGCAGTGACGATGTCGAGCACGAGACGCCGGTCGGCGCCATCCGCGCCGTCTTCCACCCGTAACGAGATCTTGTTCTCATTTGGCAGACGCTTTGCGGCGTGATCCCAGACCCGTCCGGCGCGCACCAGGAGCGCATTCGGATCTTCCCAGATCGAGTCTTCGCCGGTTGCGTATCGAACCAACTGCTCGAGGTAGTGGTTGTACGACTTTACCGGTTCGCCGTTCTGGTCGAAGTCGCCGATTTTCTTGGATTTCGCGGCTGTAATAACATTGACGAGAATCTCGTCGTCGATCTCGGTCAGGAAGCCCTCTGGCATAGCCCCGCCTCGTTCTTGAAAAATGTGAAAGTGATCGCCCTCATAGCGTGAACGCCGAGGCGATGTCTAACGAATTAAGCGGGAATTTTCCGGGTTGGGGGCAGAGGGCGCCGGCGCTATGCGGACCGCCTATCTTGGGCCGTGTTTCCGGTTTCGATCGCTGTCTCGGCAGGCGTCCGGATCAGAGGCGTCTGCGGATGCCGGGCCGCGAGGCGCCGGGCGATGGCGTATTGGACGACCAGGATGAGCGCAACTCCGGCGGCCGCTGCAAGGGCTGCATAGAGCGCAGCCCCGGCGTCGCCGCTGCGCCAGGCAGCGAGCAGCGGGAAAGCGGCGCCTGGGATGGCGACCGCGGCGGCGCTGTTCAGATGCGCGCCGAAAAATATCGCAGCGCAAAATGCGCCCATCAGCGTGAGCGCGGCGGCTTGTGCGGCGAGGATCGGGGGCGCGCCCAAGGGGGTCAGCAAGATGGGAGCGCTTGCGAACGCCACGCCGAGAACGGCGAGGCATGATGCAAACGACGCGCGCCAGCGGAACGGATGCCCCGCGATCTCAGCGCCTGAGCGGAACTGCAACTGCAGACGACGGCAGACATAAAGCGCGGCCAGCAGCATCAGCGCCCAGGCTGCGGCTCGCGCCGGATAGGCCCGTCCGACGGTGATTGAAAGATAAACGCCGATGCCGGCGATGACAGCGAGCCCCGCCGCGCTCCAGCGCGACAATAAATCAATAGCTTCCAGTAGAGCGGCGCGGGACGGCGTCTTGCGACGGCGACGCACGCGTGTCGGCGCTTCCTGCGCCAGGCGCTGGAGGTCTTTGATGGATTTTTCGCCCGCGAATGCGTCGCTCAAGGTCGTAATTCCCGCATAGCCACGTAAATTGATGAGAGGGGCCATTCCTTAATCAAAGGTTAACGGGCCCATTACAGCGAGGTTGGTTGCGGAAGGCCGGGTAAAACAGGGACCGCCGACCGTTGCGGGCGAAATCGGCGGTCCCAACGCGCAATACACTGCGCGCCAGACAAAGCGCAAAGGGGGACCAAACACTCTGCCTGTTCGGTGAATGTGCTGTTGCGAAACGCATTGGGGTAAGCGTCTCGCGTCCACTTCAAGGTAGGATTGAGAATGTCGTTTGTCGCCTGCAGCGGCATTCACACTGGCGTGAAAGCGATCACAATCACTCCGGCGCGGCGGCTTGTTCTCTTAAGGAGACGTCGATTTGAATGCCGGCGCGCTGCACGTCGCCGCGCAACGTCAGGGCGTCAATGTTGGTCGGTTCCATGCTGAGCGCATTGACAACATCGACCGCCGCGCCTTCCGTATCGCCGATGGCGAGGCGGGCGCGCCCGCGCCCAACGAATCCGTCGGCTGTGACAACGCCGGCTTTTTCAGCCGCATCGACGGCGGCGATGGCGCCGTGCCAATCTTCTATTGCGACGCGAATGGCGGCGTCGGTGAGGTGTAGTTCGCCTGCGTCGGGCGCTTGTTCAAACGCTGCCGCAAGGGCGTCTTGTGCAAACTCTGGTTCGCCAGCGTCGAGCCAAGCTTCGGCCGCTTGCGCAAACAAGCGTCCGCGCGCAAGCCCGTCGCCGGCGTCGTTTCGTTCCGCAATGGCCTCAAGGCGCGCAGCGCCAAGTTTTTCAAAACCCGCAGCGATGTCCGCCATTGCGAGGCAATGCTGCGCGCTGACGCCGCCGCCTTCGGCCGCCCAGAGTTGCGCCGCGCGACGTCCGGTCTCGATGTCCTCCTCAATAAGGAGAAGGCAATCGAGATAACGATCTGATCCGTTGGCTGGAGAGAGCGCTAATGCGATGGCGATGAGGATACTCATGGGTTCCTCTTATCGTCGCAAATGAAGGCGCGAAAGTGACGAAACCGCAAATTACAGGAAAAACCGCTGGCGCGTTACTCAGCCGCGTGCGCTGTTGTCCGGCGGCGCAGCGTCCGTTTTTTGCGGGGTTTTGCGGATTTTGACGGGGCGCTCGGGCTTGCATCCGGTTGTTTTTCGCTCTCGCGGGCTTGATCCGGACTTGCAAGGGATTCCGGCAGGTAACAAGTGACGCGCGCCCCTTTGCCTTCGCCGGAGTCGAGCCGGGTCCATCCGCCATGGAGCCGGGCGAAGCGGTCAACCAGGGAAAGGCCGAGACCGGCGCCGGCGCTCGGACCACGGCTTTCAAATGCGTCGAACACTTTCGCCTGATCTTCCGGCGATACGCCGCGGCCGGTGTCTTCAACCCAGATTTTTATAACGCCGTTCTCGCGCGTCGCACCGAGCGTCACCGATCCGCCGGCGCCGGTATAGGAAAAGGCGTTGGACAGAAGATTGAATAGCATCTGTTTGACGCGGCGTTCGTCGAGCGCCGCCTCGCCGATGTCTTTTGCGCAGTCAACCTTGAGCGCGACTTGCGTGTCTTCGGCTTTGAGCGCGGAAAATGTCGCGGCGCTTTCAAGCAAAGCGCGAATGTTCGTCGGGCCGCGATCGAGCTCCAGCTTGCCGGCGTCAATGGCGGCAAGATCGATGATGTCGTTGATAAGGTCGCGCAAATGGTAGGACGCCGAGAGGACGCTCGCTACGTAATCCTTCTGGCGATCGTTCAAGAGGCCGAACATTTGCCCGTCCAGCATTTCTGAAAAGCCGATGATCGCAGAAAGCGGCGTTCTAAGCTGATACGACACGTGATCGACAAACTTCGATTTCAGACGGTCGGCCTGTTCGAGAATGGCGTTGCGTTCCTTTAGCTCCTTCTCCCGTTCCTTGGAGTCGGTTATGTCAAGGAAGTGTACGAGGGTCGCGCCGTCCGGCAACGGCTCGACGCCAAAAGCCACGGCGCGGCCGTCGCGCAAGGAAATTTCCATGTCGGCCGTCGATTGACGGTCTTCCGGCGATTTTGACGTCGCCGCGCGCTTGATCGCTGCGACGGCGCGGTCGGCGCCGGCCGTCTTGGACAAAAGATGCGTGGCGATATCGTCAATATGCGGTCTGGATTCGAGCCGTTCCTGCGCGATGCGCCAGAGATCTTCAAACGCCTTGTTGTGTAGTCTTAACGTGCCGTCGGCGCTGAAGACGACGACCGCTTCGGCGAGATTGTTGAGCGTCGCTTTTTGAACATTGAGTTGCGTGTTGAACCGCGCTTCGAGCTCTATTTTTTCGGTGATGTCGTCAAAGGCGATGACGACGCCGCCAAGCGGGTGTCGCTCCTTAGAGAGGCGAATGGCGCGGCCATCCGGCAGATGCCAGATTTCATCCGGCGCGCCGCCTTCGCGGGCGGAGCCTTCATGACCCACATCTTCCGTATAAAGAGAAAGCTGCGCCTTTTTCCATGCATCGTAATCGGCTGGTTCGGGAAGTTTGCCGGCGAAGCGAAGATCGTCAAGGATCTCCCCGTGATAGGTGCGCCCGGAAAGCCCCGCATCATCAAGGCTCCACAAATCCTGAAACGCTCGGTTGTGATAGACGAGGTTCTGCCCGGCGCCGAAAATGGCGACCGCCGTCGGGATTTGATCGAGCGTGCGCTGGTTCGCCTCGATGTGTTGTTTGAGATCGGATTTGGCCTTGTCGAGTTCGGTGGCGTCGATGGCGAGCCCCCCAAGGGCGGCGTCGCCGGAACCGTGAAGCGGCGTTTCGACCACGCGGAACACGCGGCGGTCGCCTTTTGAATTGATAATCACGCCGGCTTCAGCGGTTTTGCGCGCGTTTGAGGCTTCGCCGGCAAGAGTGCGGATGGCGGGATCGAGTTCGATTTGCTGGCGCACGACATCGGCGGCGCTCGTCGCTTCAACGGCTTCAACATACGCGCGATTGACCCAGACGAGGGCGAGGTCCGCATTGCGCCGCCAGGCGGGGGTCGGCGCCCGTTCAAGCAGCGCGTGGGCGCCGTGAAGGTCTGTGGCGCGCTCGCGAATGGCGCCGACAATAGCGCCGTCTTCGGCCATGCGCACCGCTGGATCGGTTAGCCAAAGCGCCACCTGGCCGCCGGCGACGCGGCCGTCAACGTCTATGGAGCGTCCGTCCGGGGTCACAACAGCGCCGGAAAAGGCAACGCCGTGGCTGCGCAAATCGTTGACCTTTTCACGAAGACTGCTGGCCTCGCTGTCATCGTCTTCAGCCACCGGCAGATGGCCCAGGGAATTTAACAGCGTGTCGACTGGCGTTTTGGCCTTGTCGCCGTCCTCCCTTGAAAAAGACAGTAGCGAGGCGAGGGCCGCGGGCCCGCCGAGGATTTTCGGATCGCCCCAGCCGGCTTCGATGGCTTCATTGTCATCTTCCCAAACCAGAACCAGCCCGGGATGTGCGGAAAGGACGGCGTCGGCCTTTTCAAGCCGCGCTTCCATCTCCGCCAACCGTTTTGACCAGTGGAGCGATTGATTTCGGGTCGAGGCCGATACGCGATGCGCCCAGACCATGGCCGCGCAGGCGATGGCGACGGCGCCCGCCGCCGCTGCGATCAGGGGGTCGATGACGAAGCCCGTCGCCTCGGTTGCTTCCTGGGCGCGCGCGGCGCCGGCCGCCCGAATCGCAATGAAAACGCCCGCCAGAAAGATGATCAACCGCCGCATACGCGCTTCACCTTCGCCTCTCCCCAAATGGCGCATAAACGCCAACCCTAGGCAGATTCGCCCAGATTTAGTGCACCCCAGCCGCCGATGCGCAATATGTACTTGTTCGGCGCCAGGCCGCTAGGGCGAATAGCGCGGAATCCGCGTTAACGCTCGTGAAGTTTTCAACAGGCGACAGGCGCTTATTCTTCGGTGATTTGAAAGCTGAAGCGCTCCACAAGGCCGTATCTCGGGGCCGGTTTGCCGCCTTGATTGGCGGGCGAATATTTCCAGCCGGAGACGGTTTTCAGCACCGTTCGATCAAAACAGGAATTCGACGACTCAATGATCCGCGCATTCACGACGGACCCATCCGCGGCGACGTCAAACTGCACCAGCACTTCGCCTTCGGCCCCGCGTGCGCGACATCGTTCCGGGTAGACTGGCTGCACCTTGATGATCGGCGCCGCGATGGGGTTGTCGATTGTAAGGGGGCCGCCGGTTGTCGGGGTTGGTTTCGGCGCCTCGACCGTATTTTTTGGCTGCTCGCCTCGCTCCTGGTGGTCGAAATCAATAGGCGGCTGGTTCGCAGGCACAGGCTGTGGCGGCGTCAAAGCGTCAATAGGCGTTTCTATGATATCAGGCGTTATCTTTATCTGGAGCGCCGGTTTCGACGGCGGCAACTCGCCGATTGGCTGACTGACGGCGGACGCCATAAAGAGAAACAACAAAACAGTGATCAACGCCGCGATGGGCGATCCGGTAATCCAGCGTAATGCGACCATGAAACGTCTCCATTCTGGCGCGCGCGATTCGAGAGGGCGCGCTCAAATGCGCGCCGCTTGCAGCCATCATCTGCATGCGGAGCATTTTCGCAGCGACTACAAGCGTACTGCGACAACTGTAGCATCATGACTCAAAACAGAACGGGGCGCAAGAAAAAAATGCGCCGCGTTTTTGGATCTCGGACTCAGGTTAATTCTGCTTCGTCAGAAATCCCTTCACACAGTCCGACGCCCGCGCGCTAATGCGTGCTCTGTTTGATTGCACTGCGTCGCGACAGGGACGGGAAGAGCGGTGTTTGTTTTTTCGTTACGCAAAGTGAGTTCGGGAAGGCGGGCTTGAGGATCTCAGCTTAAAATAGAGCCAGTTTGTCGGCTCTTCGCATCACCGGATAGAAAACAGCCGAGAGTTAACTATCCAATGCGCGTCGAACCTCCGGAGACAAAAATACTGCGTCCGCTTGATTCCACTGGTCTTGTCTGATGCTGCCTTGAGAGTCATCGTAAAGGCCAACCTTGATATTCTCCAACGAAAACAAGCTATATTCGTACCCTGACAGAAATTCGCAGATTTTCCAGAACAGCGGCTGTTCATGGTACTTCTGAACAAACACGACCTCGGCGATGATTATGCGAACAGCCCGTCTTTCCAAAATTCCTTGCGCGCCTTTCAGAGCTTCTAATTCACCACCTTGCAGATCTAACTTCAGGATATCTATTGCGCGAATATTTCTGCGCTCGCATTCGCCATCGATAGTTACAACGTCAACCATTGTCCCGCCAACTAATGAAGCTGACTGTGGATAGTAGGGCTGCATATCTGAATGTGGGCGCGGCAATAGAGAGTTTGTGGCCTTTAAAGGCCCTCTAAAAAACTCTGCGCTGCCTTCCCTGGCGCCTAAGGCAGCATTTATGATCTCGATATTCTCATCGCGAGCAAATTTTTGTGAAGCAATCTCCCACGTTTCGGGATCCGGTTCGAAGGACAGTGCTTGTAACGATGGAAATAACTCCATCGCTTTGCGAGAAAAGCCGCCATGATAGAACCCGCCATCGAGGACAAACACGTTGTCCAATGGATTTCTCACTAACTGTAGTAAGTCCCGAGCTGTGTTCGCTATTTGCATCTAAGGGCGCTTACTTTTTCCAGCTTTTCTAGAGCGGGCATGAGTAGTTTGTGAAGGAATCCGCAAGTCGCGGCTTCACTGATTGGTTTGCACGCTGACATCGACGCTTTGAGAACTATTTTCTTGTTCAGCTAGTACCGATAGTGATCGGTTTTAAACGGCCCATCGACGTCAACACCAATATAGTCCGCCTGTTCTTCCGACAGTTTCGTCAGCGTTGCGCCGATCTTGTCGAGATGCAACTTGGCGACTTTTTCGTCGAGATGTTTCGGCAGGATATAGACTTCGTTCTTGTACTGATCGCCGCGGGTCCACAGTTCGATCTGCGCCAGCGTCTGGTTCGTGAATGAGGCCGACATGACAAAACTCGGATGGCCGGTGGCGTTGCCGAGATTCAAAAGCCGTCCCTGGGATAAAAGCAGCATGCGCTTGCCGTCCGGGAAGGTGATCATGTCGACCTGGTCTTTAACGTTGGCCCACTTGTAGTTTTTCAGACCCTCGACCTGAATCTCGTTGTCGAAGTGGCCAATATTGCCGACGATCGCCATGTCTTTCAGCGCCCGCATGTGATCGACGGTCAAGACATCCTTGTTGCCGGTGGCGGTGATGACAATGTCGGCGCGCGGCGCGCCTTCTTCCATGGTCACGACTTCATAGCCGTCCATGGCCGCCTGCAAGGCGCAGATCGGATCGATTTCAGTTACCATAACGCGTGCGCCGGCGCCCTGCAGCGAAGCCGCGGAGCCCTTGCCCACGTCGCCATAGCCAGCGACCAGCGCAACTTTGCCGGCCATCATCACATCCGTGCCGCGGCGAATGCCGTCGACGAGGGACTCTTTGCAGCCGTATTTGTTGTCGAATTTCGACTTCGTGACCGAGTCGTTGACGTTGATCGCCGGGAAGGGAAGCGTGCCTTTTTTCTGGCGCTGGTAAAGACGCAAGACGCCGGTCGTCGTTTCTTCAGTTACGCCTTGAATGTTGGCTTTGACTTTCGAATACCAGTTCGGCTGCTTGGCGAGGCGGCGCTTGATGGTTTCAAACAGGGCCGTTTCTTCTTCATTGGACGGATTATCGAGGATCGAGGGATCTTTCTCCGCGTCCGCGCCGAGAAGAATCAGAAGCGTTGCATCGCCGCCGTCGTCGAGGATCATGTTGGCGGTTTCCCCGTCGGGCCATTCAAAAATGCGGTCGGCAAGGTCCCAATACTCTTCCAGCGTTTCGCCCTTAAAAGCGAAGACCGGCGTGCCGGAGGCGGCGATGGCGGCGGCGGCGTGGTCCTGGGTCGAATAGATATTGCACGAGGCCCAGCGGACATCGGCGCCGAGGGCCTGCAAGGTTTCGATTAGCACTGCGGTCTGGATCGTCATGTGCAGTGATCCGGCGATGCGTGCGCCTTTCAAGGGCTGGCTCGCGCCATATTCCTCGCGTGTCGCCATCAGGCCTGGCATTTCGGTTTCAGCGATTTCGATCTCGCGGCGACCGAAATCGGCGAGGTTGATGTCCTTAACGTGATAATCGTGATGGGCGGGCGCGGTCATGATTGTCCTCAAAATACTGCGGAATGTGGGTTTTGCGGCCGCTATAACAGCGCCGGAGCCTTCTGCCAAGTGACATATAAAGATTTCTTTATATCATGATTTTGATCGGCGCGGCCGTCGCCGCTGTTCACATGGGCCGAGCGCCGTGGAAAAATGCGTCATGCGGCGTATGCCGCGCGGGGCATGGCTTTGGAGACCGAAATGACCACAAAAGCTGTTCTTTTCGCCGCGGCGGCTGCGCTCGCCGCCGCCTGTACAACGCAATCGGCAGACCAGGCGGACGCCGACGACGGTCCGGTCGCTCTCGCCAAAGCGGACCCGCGTATTGGACCAGAGGTCAATCGCATCTGTTTCCAGCGCAGTATCAATAGCTGGCGGACGATTGACGGCGAAGACGACGCCATATTGCTGCGTCGAGGGGTCAACGACCTCTACCGCGTAGAGTACAGCGGAATTTGCCGCGCGTCCGATTTTCGCTTCGCCCAAACCATCGGTATTGTTGGTCAGCCTGGCGGCGGGTGCCTCACAAGAGGCGATAGGCTGCTGGTCGAAGGGCCCGCCGACACCGTCCATCGCTGCCTCATCACGCAGATCAACGAGTGGAATGAAGACGCCGGCGAAGACGAGGAGCCAGAGGAAGCCGGCGACAGCGACGACGCGTCTTAACGGTTGCGTTCGTCGGCAAGGACCGCCTTCAATCCTTCGCGATAAGTTGGATAGCGGAGCCTAACGTCCAGCGCGTCCTTCATGCGCCGATTAGAAACGCGCTTGTTGTCTGCATAGAAATTTTTCGCCATGTCGGAGAGGTTTGCGTCCTCCAGCGGAACCAATGGCGGCGGTTCAACGCCGAGAAGGCTCGAGGCGTATTCAATCACGTCTTGCGGCGGCGCCGGTTCGTCATCGGCAAGATTGAAGAGATCGCCGGCCGCAGGGCGCGTCATGCTGGCGGCGAGGGCGGCTGCGATATCGTCCACATGCATGCGCGAAAACACCTGGCCGGCCTTGAATATGCGTTTTGCCTTGCCGGCGCGCACCGTATCGATGGCGGAGCGGCCGGGACCGTAAATGCCGGGCAAGCGAAAGACGACGAGGGGAAACCCATGTTGTTCCGCAAACTCGCGCCAGTCTTCCTCCGCTGCGATGCGCCGCCGGGCGCGGGCGCTTGCGCCGCGAAGGGCGCTCGCCTCATCGACCCAGGCGCCGTCATGATCGCCGTAAACGCCGTTGGTTGAGAGATAGCCGATCCAATTAATCTCGCGGCTCCGCGCAGCGATTGCGTCTTTCGCTGCGTTGAGGGTCGGGCAGCCGGTCTCGTCTGGCGGCGTAGAGACGAGTATCTGTCCTGCGCCGTCGAGCTGCATACTGTCGATGGCGCCGTCCCAGAGAACCGGATCAACATTGTCTTGCGCAAGCTTGGCCGCCTTTTCGGCCGTCCGCGCAGTTGCGGCGAACGACCAGTCGCCTCCCGCGCGCAGCCTTTTCACCAGCGCCGCAGCGGTGTAGCCGTATCCGAATATGAATAGTCGCCGCACCGTCATTCTCAACCAATTACATTAGTCATAGTCTGATATCCAAGCCATGCCCCGCCTGTTTGTCGCCATCGACTTGCCTGAAATCGTCGCCGACGGCCTGACCCAGTTGCAGTCCGGTGTTGAGGGCGTGCGCTGGCGTCCGGTTGAGAATTTTCATTTAACGCTCGCCTTTATCGGCGATACGGACCGGCACGGGTTTAACGATGCTGTCCATGCGTTGTCGTCAATCGAAGCGCCGGCTTTCGAGTTGCGCCTGAAGGGCGCGGGGTTTTTCGGGGACAAACGCCCGACATCCCTATGGGCGGGGGTTGAAGCCAACGACGCCCTCAAGCATCTGCAAAACAAAGTGGAAACCGCCTTGCGTCGTTCAGGCTTTTCGCTTGAGCGCCGCAAATTTACGCCGCATGTAACGCTCGCCTATCTCAAAAACACGCCGCGAGAGGCGGCTGCGCGTTATTGCGCAGAGCACGGACTGTTCTCCTGCGGCCCGTTTCCGGTCGATGACTTTCATCTTTATTCGTCGCAACTCGGCGGCGAGGCAAGCCACTACGAAATTGAGGCGAGCTACGCGCTTTCATCCTCAAGATAATCGAGAAAAGCCTCCGCGCCTTCTTCGATCAGGTCGAGCACCCGTTCAAATCCCGCATCGCCGCCATAATAGGGATCGGGGGTTTCGCGCACGTCGCCGGCGGCGAAATCGAGAAACAGGCGGATGTCGCATTCGCGGTTGGGCGGCGCCATTTCCAGCAAATCGGTCTGGTTGGCGAAGTCCATGGCGAGAAGATAATCAAATTCAAAAAAGTCAGCGTCGCCGACCTTGCGCGCCCGCTGGTGCGACAGGTCATAGCCCCGTTTCGCCGCGGCGCGCATCATGCGGGCGTCGGGCGGATCGCCGGCGTGCCAGGCGCCGGTGCCGGCAGACTCTATATAGAGACGCAGACCTCGGGCGCGGGCCTTGGCGCGCATGACGCCCTCAGCCGCAGGCGAGCGACAGATATTTCCTAGGCAGACGAAAAGAATGCGCGTCACAGGCGATCACGAAAACGTTTGCTCCTCTGTCTTATTCTATTTTCGCCGATCGTCTAGGATAGCGAAGCAGATTTTCTGCAAGAAAAGGAGAAACCCAATGACAAACTCACCGGCCCAATTCGCGAAAATTGCGATGGAGCAGATGTATGCCGGCCTTGAAAGATCGCTGCGCAAAGGAGCGATTTTCCTTAAAGAAAAAGACCTTGCAGAAAGCGTCGCGCTCGACTGGCGCATTGCACCCGACATGTTCCCGTTGAAAAAACAGGTGCAAATCGCGACCGAGCTGCCCGCGCGGTCGTTGTCGCGGCTTGCGGGAGCGCCGATCCCCGATTTCGGCGCCGACGCCGAGACGTTCGCCGATCTCTATGGCTTTGTCGAAAAGGCGCGCGACACCGTCAATGGGCTCAACAACGATGCAATCGATGCTGACCCCGATGGGGATATCGTTCTGCCGAGCCCGCGCGGCGATCGCACCTTCAAACGAAAAGTGTTGCTGCAAAATTTTATCATCCCGAATGTCTATTTCCACGTGACGGCGACCTATTTGCATTTGCGAAATATGGGCGTTGACGTCGGCAAGATGGACTTTCTCGCTGCGCCGGAAAATTGAGCAGCGCGCTTGCAAATATCGTCATTCTCACCGGCTCCGGCGTATCGGCGGAGTCGGGAGTGGCGACGTTTCGCGACAAGGACGGGATTTGGGCGCAGTATGACTACCGTGAGGTGGCGACGCCGGAAGGCTTCGCCGCCAATCCCGATCTCGTCCATTCCTTTTACAATGACCGTCGGCGAAAATTGCCCTCTGTTGACCCGAACGCCGCCCATGTCGCCCTTGCCGAACTTGAAACCGGGCTTGCGGCCCGCGGCGGACGGCTGACGCTGGTGACGCAAAATGTGGACGATCTGCACGAACGAGCCGGTTCGCAAAACATCCTGCACATGCATGGGGAATTGCAAAAATCCACCTGCGCCCATTGCGGCGCGGTCAGCGACGGCGCCGGCGACTTGTCAGTGAACGACATTTGCTCCGTATGCGGGCGAACCGGCGGCATGCGACCCTACGTCGTCTGGTTCGGGGAAATGCCGCGCTTCATGGACGAAGCGATGGACGCGATCCTTGCCGCCGATCTTTTTGTTTCTATCGGCACGTCCGGTTCTGTCTATCCGGCCGCCGGGTTCGCCGGCGAGGCGCGCGCTGCGGGCGTACCTGCCATGGAGCTTAATCTCGAGCCGTCTGAAAATGCGTGGGTGTTCGAAGGAAGCCGCTACGGCCCCGCGACGGAAGTCGTCCCGGCATGGGTCAAAGAAGTCCTGCGCGGTTGAGAAGTCGCGATCAGTTTCAATCTCCGTCAAACATGGCGCGCAGATCGACTGAGGACTCCGCGCCGATTTTCTCATAATTTTCATCGATCCAGCGGGCGGCTATGGCGCGTCCTTTTTCCTTGAGGCTTTCAAGAAACGGCCAGTCTGTTCGGAATTTTGACGAAATATCGTAATCAACAAGCGCTTCATCAGAGCGAACAGAATGAATGCGCACATCGCGCAGCCGGTCGCGATATTCATCTTTTAGCCAACCATCGTCGAGCAGCTTGTGCACAAACGAAATAGCGCGCAGCTCTCGCAACAGGGACGAATTGAAACTGATTTCGTTGACGCGGTTCATGATCTCCGGCGCTGTAGTCGGCACGTCGTCGCGCTCAAGCGGGTTTACATGAACAATGACGATGTCTGACGACGGGGCGTCATAGAAAAAGGGAAAGAGCACGGGATTGCCCATATAGCCGCCGTCCCAATAATGCTCGCCGTCGATCTCAACCGCCTTGAACAAAAACGGCAGACAGGTCGACGCGATGACAACATCTGCGCTCATGTCCTTGCACTTGAAGACATGAACTTTGCCTGAGCGCACATTCGTTGCGGCGATGAAGAGTTTTGTCGTCTTGCAATGGCGCAGACTGTCAAAGTCGATGCAGGCCTCGAGAATGTCTTTCAGCGGATTTATATCGAACGGGTTGAGTTGATATGGCGAGAATGCGCGCGTCACGGCGTCGAACATCTGGTAGGACCAGGCATTGACGAGGTCGGCGCCGCCGAAGAAATGCGCGAATGGATCGCCGCGCACCGGGCTGTAAACGCGGCCAGCTTTCGAAACCTCCCGCCATAATCCTTCAAGCGAGGCCCGCGCGCCTTCTTCGCCGTCCTTGTGGAGGCCATAGGCCAACGCAACGGCGTTCACCGCCCCGGCGCTTGAGCCTGAAATCCCTGCGACTTCGATGCGCGGGTCTTCGAGAATTTTGTCGGCGACGCCCCAGGAAACGGCGCCATGGGCGCCGCCGCCCTGAAGCGCGAGGTTGACCTTTTTGACCACGTCAGTGTGCGACCCAGCCGCCGTCGATTGGCAGCGCCGCGCCGGTAATGGAGGCGGCCCCGTCGGTGCACAGGAACCCAGCAAGCGCGCCGACTTCCTCGACCGCAACGAATTTCTTCGTCGGCTGCGGGCCGAGCATCACGTCCTTGACGACTTTTTCTTCGGTGATGCCGCGTTCGCGCGCCGTATCGGGGATCTGCTTTTCAACCAGCGGCGTTTTCACATAGCCCGGACAGATAGCGTTGCAAGTGACGCCGAATTCCGCGCCTTCAAGGGCGATGGTTTTTGTAAGACCCACGATCCCATGTTTTGCCGCAACGTAAGCGGACTTGAAGGGCGAGGCGACAAGGCCATGGGCGGAAGCAATGTTGATGATACGCCCGAAGCCGCGCTCTTTCATGCCGGCCATCACAGCCTTGGTTGTGTGAAATGCGGAAACGAGATTGATGGCGATAATGGCGTCGAGTTTATCTTCCGGGAACTCTTCGATCTTTGAAACGAACTGGATGCCGGCGTTGTTGACCAGCACATCAACTCGGCCGAAGGCGCTCTCGGCTTCCGCCATCATGGCGCCGATCTGCTCCGGCCTGGTCATGTCCGCGCCGTTATAGAGCGCAGTGACGCCGTGCTTTTCTGCGAGTTCCGCCCGTGCGGTCTCGATTTCATCGGCGTCGCCGAACCCGTTGAGCATGACATTCATGCCCTTTTGGGCGAAGGCGGTCGCGATGCCGAGACCGATGCCGGAAGTCGAGCCGGTGACGACGGCGTTCAAGGGGGCGCTCATGGAATCTCCTGTCGGGATGTGGAAACTGGCGCGACCCTATTTATTGCGGCGCAAAACGCAACTCACGTCTGCACGACGGCGGGTAAATGCGCTAAAGTCGATGCATCATGGATCGATTTCTCTGCATTCTCGCCATCGCGCTGGCGGCGCCCGTCGGGGCGGCGGCGCAACTCTCCGTCACCACCATCGGCGCGACCGATGCGTTCTCTTGCTACGAAAACGCCCGCACCGAATTATCCGAAGACACGGACCCGTGCGACGCGGCTCTTGATGATCGCACCACGACGCGCACCGACCGCAAGAAGACGCTCGTCAACCGCGGTATAATTCACAACCGCCGCGGCGAACTCAACGAAGCGCTTGCAGACTTCAACGCGGCGATTGAAATCGACGAAGACCTTGCCGAGGCCTATGTCAATCGCGGCAATACCTGGTTTTACGCGAGCGAATACGAACGGGCGATGACCGACTACGAAAAGGCGCTCGCCCTTGATGTCGCCAAACCCTGGGCCGCCTGGTACAATATCGGTCTTGTGCATGATGCGCGCAAAGAGCCGGACAAGGCGCAGGAGGCTTACGCAAAATCCCTCGAACTCAATCCGGATTTCTATCTGGCGCAGCAGAAGATTGCTGAGTGAGTTTCGTCACCCATCTTGAATGTTCCTATACGGGCGAGCGCTATGAGGCCGGCGTTCCCCATGGGCTGTCGCGCGCCGGCAAGCCGTTACTCGTGCGCTATGATCTCAATGCGCTAAAGGGCGCCGTGTCAAAGGAGCGACTTGCGGCGCGCACGGAAGGGTTCTGGCGCTACCACGAGTTTCTGCCTGTTCAGCATGCGGAGAACCGCATCTCGCTTGGTGAAGTCGTCACGCCGCTTATCCCAATGCGCGACCGGCCCAATGTCATCGTCAAGGACGAAGGCAGATTGCCGACTGGCTCGTTCAAGGCGCGGGGGTTGGCGCTCGCCGTCTCCATGGCGAAAGAATTCGGGATTGATCATCTCGCCATGCCCACCAATGGCAATGCCGGCGCCGCCATGGCGGCCTATGCGAGCGCCGCCGGCATCAAAACGACAATCTTTTGTCCCGACGACACGCCGGCCGTGAATGTTGAGGAGATCGCGCTTCAGGGCGGCGACGTCTATCGCGTTAACGGCCTGATCAACGATTGCGGCAAGATCGTCGGCGAGGGCAAAGAAAAAGCCGGCTGGTTCGATGTCTCGACCCTTAAAGAGCCCTATCGCATCGAAGGCAAAAAGACGATGGGCCTTGAACTCGCCGAACAACTGGATTGGGAGCTTCCCGACGCGATCTTCTATCCCACCGGCGGCGGCACCGGTCTAATCGGCATGTGGAAGGCGTTCGAAGAACTCGAAGCCATCGGCTGGATCGGGTCGAAGCGCCCAAAAATGATTGCGGTACAGGCGGCGGGCTGCGCGCCGATTGTGAAAGCCTGGGAAGAAGGCGAGGAGCATGCGCCGCTCTGGGAAAACGCCTGGACCGCCGCCGCCGGCATTCGCGTGCCCGTCGCGGTGGGCGATTTCCTCATTCTGCGGGCCGTGCGCGCGTCCGATGGATTTGCGCTCGCCGTCGAAGAAGACACAATCTTCGAAGCGCGCGACCGTTTTGCGCGGGAAGAGGGGCTGTTGCTCTGCCCCGAAGGCGCCGCCACATACGCCGCATACGAACAATCCGTGAAGGACGGGCGCGTAGGACGCGATGACCGTGTCGTTCTCTTCAATTGCGCGACGGGCCTCAAATATCCGATGCCGACGGTGACGAAGGTATTGGATCGTACGAAGCCGATTGATTATTCGCAATTTTAGGGGGTGATGTGACGCCAGTTCATGCAATTCTCATTGTGATCATCCGCCTCTGGGCGGCGGGTATGATAATTTGGACAATTCCGACACTTGTAGAGATTCCGTTCTATTTGTCCGACACAAGCGGGCGGATAGTCGATTTCGAGTTACGACGTTTCTTGTTTGCCGGTGTGCTAGCAGTTAGTGGTGTCTTTATTTGGGTTTTTTCCAATACGCTCGCACAACATGTTTATTCTGCTAGGTCTGGCGATAGGGTAGATATAAATGTCAGTGCAGAAACACTGATCGCGATTGGTAGTTTTCTGATTGGCGTGTATTACCTCGCGCAATACGGACCCCAACTGATCGTCAGGCTGTTAACAACCATAATTGTGTATACTCGCAAAACAGCGATCAACGAGTATCAGCCATTCGGACCAGTGCAGATTCCAGTAAGTTGGGAACAAATAGCTTTGGAATTTGCGATCGTGTTAACCGCATTAACGTTGTTCTTAAAGCCGGCTTATCTTGCGCGCATTTTCAATTGGCTGCGCAATGCTGGGCAGTATGAAGAAAAATCACAGACACCCGCTCATTCTCGCGAGTTGACGGATGGGAACCGTCAACGGAATCCAGTAGAAGAATAAGACCGCGCGGAACGCGCTTAATGTTTTTGGGGATGGACTACTGCTTACGCGGGAGCGTGCGGATGAGAGGTTGGCGATGAAATACCTGACCGGAATGATACTGCTCATCATCGCCGTCGCGGCGGCCGCCTTCTTCTTCCTCAGGGACCAGGAATTCACCTATCGCTTTACCGAGTCGCAATTGCGGGAGCGGCTGGAGAACCAGCAGCCGTGGTCGGAGCGTTACTTTTTCATCTTTGAAGTAAGTCTAGACAATCCGCGCATTGATTTGATCGAGGGAAGCGACCGGGTTGCGGGCGGTCTCGATGCGACGCTCAATATTCATATAAACAACAATCCGAGACCTCTCGGCGGCGCCGTCGATCTTTCCGGCGGCGTTCGTTACGTCCGCGAGGAGGCGGCTTTCTATCTGACCGATCCCGTGGTTGAAAACGTTGCTATTCAAGGCGTTCCAGACGCCTACGCCAACAAGGCCAACGAAGCGATTTCAAAAGCGCTTCACGCTTTCTATCGGTCGCGACCGATTTATACGCTTGAGGGAACGGATGCCTCCAAAATGGCGGCGCGACTCCTGCTAAAAGAAGTTGTGGTCGAAAATGAAGAATTGGTCGTCACCCTTGCCTTGGCCAAGCCGGGCGAGGCTTCGGCGGCGGATAAGGAGTAGTCTGATGAAAACCCTCGCTGCAATTGTCGTCGCCATTGTCGCCCTTGAACATATCGGCTTCCTCGCCCTCGAAATGTTCTTCTGGGATCACGAGATCGGGCGCGAGATCTTTTCCATGACGGAGGAAGAATCCGCGATTACCAAAACGCTCGCCGCCAATCAGGGGCTTTATAACGGTTTTCTCGCCGCCGGCCTTTTGTGGGGTCTCATCGCGGCAAAGCGCGACGTCGTTATTTTCTTTCTTCTCTGCGTCATTGTCGCCGGCGTTTTCGGCGCAGCAACGGCAAAGCCGTCGATCCTATTTACCCAGGGCGCGCCGGCGCTGCTCGCATTGATCCTGACCTTCCTTGCGCGCCCGCGTTCAGGCCTGCGCTAGCCTGTTAAAATCCGTAGGCGAGAGGGGCGAAGCGCGCTAAAGGAGCGCCTCGCTTTTCATTGGAGGTCTCCATGACCCAAGCCATGCTGCTCCCCGTCGCCGTCCTTGTCGCCTGGACGCTTGTCATGGCCCTGTGGATGCTGGCGACCCGCATTCCCGCCATGAGGAAAGCAAGGATGCATCCGCAAAAGGCGGTGCAAACGCGGGGCGATGCGTTTGACGTGCTGCCGATGGAAGTTCGTCAGGTTGCGGACAATTACAATCACCTGATGGAACAGCCGACGATCTTCTACGCTGTCGCGCTGGCGATTGCGGTTTCCGGCGAGGCGGGCGCCGTCGATGTCTGGCTCGCCTGGGGCTATGTTGGCTTCCGCATTGTGCACTCGATCTGGCAGGCGACAAAAAACGTCGTGATGATCCGGTTTTATATTTTTCTCGCCGGGTCCGCCCTGCTGTTCCCGCTCGCGGGACGGGCGCTTTATCTCCTGCTGACATAGCGGCGCGTTCGTTCCGCCAGCGCCTTAACGATTTCCCTTTCAAAAAAACCTGCAAAGCGCGGGGCGATTTTTACTGGACAAAAGAACAAAAGGGGAATATAGAACAAAAAACGAACATATCATAAAAAACACCGGAGAAACCCTATGGAAAACGAAGCCTTGCGTGACGTCGTCGGACTCGGCGTATTGCTTCTCGTGATTGGCGCGGCGCAGTTCTGGGGGACGCTGCTGGGGGCCTGAAACGGGAATTTCGGGAAAGGCGAACGCCGATGGCCGCGCAATTTATTCACCTCCATTTGCATTCGGCCTATTCCCTTTCGGAGGGTGCGATACGGGTTGAGAAACTCGGCGCCCTCTGCCGGGATGCAGGCATGCCGGCGGTCGCCGTCACCGACACCAACAATCTTTTCGGCGCGCTTGAGGTTTCAACCAGCCTCGCAAGCGCCGGGGTGCAGCCCATTATCGGGCTTCATCAGGCGTTTGCCGGCGCTGATTTCGATTTGCCAATTGCGCGCGGCGAGCGCCAGCCGTCGCTGGTGCTGCTCGCCCAGAACGATGCCGGCTATCGCAATCTGTTGAAGCTGACGAGCGCGGCGTTTCTGCAATCGGCCGTCGAGGACGGAACTTGCGCTGCGCTTTCATGGTTAGATGATTGGGCCGAGGGGCTTATCTGTCTCACCGGCGGCTATGACGGGCCGATCGATCGTCTCCTGCGCAACGGTCGGGAGGCTGAGGCGCGCGCCGCGCTTGAAGCGCTCGCCGCGCGCTTTCCGGACCGCCTTTATGTTGAGCTTCAGCGCCACCGCGAACGCGCCGGGGAGAGCGTCGAGGGCGCGCTTTTGGATCTTGCCTATGATCTTGAGCTGCCGATTGTTGCAACTAACGAACCATTTTTTCCGTCCCCGGATGATTATGACGCTCATGATGCGCTGCTCTGTGTCGCCGACAGCGCTTATGTGCATCAGGACGACCGGCGCAAAGCGACGCCCGATCATTATTTCAAATCGCCGGCGGAAATGGCGGCCTTGTTCGCCGATCTGCCCGAGGCGATCGAGAATACGGTGGAGATTGCGCAACGCTGCGCCTATCGCCCGCGTTTTCATGATCCGATCCTGCCGCGTTTTACCAATGGCGGGGCTGACGACGCAGGCGCGGCGGAGTGCGCCGAGCTTGAGCGCCAGGCGCGCGAAGGGCTGAAAGCGCGTCTTGCAGGCCTCGATCTCGCCGCGCCGGAAGAAGACTACTGGTCGCGCCTCAAGCGCGAACTCGACATCATCAATGATATGGGGTTTCCGGGATACTTCCTCATTGTTTCGGACTTCATCAAATGGACCAAAGCGCAAGGCATTCCCGTGGGGCCGGGCCGGGGGTCCGGCGCCGGTTCGCTCGTCGCCTGGGCGCTCACCATTACCGATCTCGACCCGTTGCGTTTCGGTCTGCTGTTTGAGCGGTTCCTAAATCCTGAGCGGGTGTCGATGCCCGACTTCGACATCGATTTCTGTCAGGACAGACGCGATGAAGTGATCCGCTATGTGCAGGAGCGCTACGGCCGGGACCGCGTGGCGCAGATCATTACGTTCGGAAAGCTTCAGGCGCGCGCCGTGTTGCGCGATGTGGGCCGTGTACTGAACATGCCGTTCGGCCAGGTCGACCGCATCTGCAAACTGGTGCCGAACAACCCGGCCAACCCGGTGACGCTTGCAGAAGCGCTCGAAACCGAGCCGCGCCTCAAGGAACAGCGCGATGAAGACGCATCCGTTGCGGCGCTGATCGAAAAAGCGCTGCGCCTTGAAGGTCTCTACCGCCACGCCTCGACCCATGCGGCGGGCGTCGTCATTGGCGACCGGCCGCTTGAGGAATTGGTGCCGCTTTACCGCGACCCGCGCTCAGACATGCCTGCGACCCAGTTCAACATGAAATGGGTCGAGCCCGCCGGCCTCGTCAAATTCGATTTTCTCGGCCTTAAGACGCTGACCGTGATTGATCGCGCTGTGGCGCTGATCAAAAAACGCGGCGTCGACGTCGATATGGCGGCGCTTCCGCTTGACGATCGCGCTACCTACGAGATGCTCGGCGAAGGCGCGGCGACCGGCGTCTTCCAGCTTGAAAGCGCCGGCATGCGCGCGGTGTTGCGGTCAATGAAACCGGACACGCTGGAAGACATTATCGCCCTTGTTTCGCTCTATCGGCCGGGGCCGATGGAAAACATTCCAACGTATATTGAGCGCAAGCAGGGGCTTGCGGACCCTGACTATTTGCATCCGCTGCTCGAGGATGTGCTGAAGGAAACCTACGGCGTCATCATCTACCAGGAACAGGTGATGCAGATCGCGCAGATCCTGTCCGGTTATTCCCTCGGTGAGGCCGATCTCCTGCGCCGGGCCATGGGCAAAAAGAAAAAGGAGGAAATGGACAAGCAGCGCGTCCGTTTTGTCGAGGGCGCGGCGGAAAAAGGCGTTGATAAAAAGAAAGCTTCGTCGATTTTCGATCTTGTCCAGAAATTCGCCGGCTACGGTTTCAACAAATCTCACGCCGCCGCCTATGCTTTCATCGCCTATCAGACGGCCTGGCTTAAGGCTAACCACCCGGCGGAGTTTCTCGCCGCCTCGATGTCGCTTGACCGATCGAACACCGACAAGCTTGCGGTCTTTTTAAAAGAGGCGCGCCATTCCGGCGTTGAGGTGAAGCCGCCGCATGTCAATCATTCGAGCTCCGACTTTACCGTTGAAGACGGCGCCGTCGTTTACGCGCTGTCTGCGGTCAAGAATGTGGGGGAGGCGGCGATGGCGCTTATCGCCGATGAGCGGGAGAAAAGCGGTCCGTTTACGGATTTGTTTGATTTCGCGAACGGGTGGAGCTTAAAGCTGTCGGCAAGCGCGCGCTTGAAAACCTCGCTCGCGCCGGCGCCTTTGATGGTCTCGCCGCCGCCCGCGGCCAGGCGTTTGCGGCCGCCGACCTTTTGATCCGCTATTCCGCCCAGGCTGAGGAAGAACGGACAAGCGATCAGGGCGCCTTGTTTGCGCTTGATGCGGCGCCCGCCCTCGACAAGCCGCGCCTCCCGGCGGCCCCCGATGAGACGACCCTTGCCCGGCTTGATGAAGAGCGGGCCTCAATCGGGTTTTATTTCTCCGGCCATCCGCTTGACGATTATGAGCGCGAACTCGCGCGCATGCGGGTCACGTCTTTTACGGAAGCGGTGGAGCGGGCGAAGTCCGGCGGCTATGCATTCAAGATGGCGGGGGTCGTGCGCACTGTGCGTCGTCGGCGGTCAAAAACGGGCAAGCCGTTCGCCTGGGTCGAGCTTTCCGACGCCAGCGGCGAATACGAAATCACCATTTTTCAGGAAGTGCTCAAGGCGGCCGACGAACTGCTGGAGCCCGGCGCGCTGGTGATCGCAGACGTCGCCGCCGAGGACCGGGATGGCGACGGCGACATCCGCTTCACAGGCAATGGCGTCAGGAGCCTTGATCTCGCCGCCGCCGCCAGCGTCTCGCAATTGCGCATCTCCATCACCTCAGAGCGCGCGCTTGAAGGCGTCCGCCGACGCCTCGCGGCGGTCAAACCGGCGAATGCGCGCGAGCGCGGCGACGTCGTGATCGCCATGCGGGTGGGCAAAAAAGGCCGTGATGTAGAGATCACATTGCCGGAGCCCGCCGCCTGCACGCCCGCCATGCGCGGGGCCCTTAAAGGGGTCGACGGCGTCGCCGATGTGGAACTGGTCTAGGCTGCGGTTCTTCGGGCGTGTGTTCCGCCCCTGCGGCGGCGTCCGGACTGCCTGTTGCAAAGCGCGGAAAGCCCGCGTATAGGGCGCGCCATCTCTCACGCGAGGCCATCCTTTCGTGGCCGGCGGGGCTTCTGGCTCCACCCGGTTCAATCGGCTTCGCGGCGGCAAAACGAACAGGAGCAAGCAGATGGCGCTGCCAGAATTTTCTATGCGCCAGCTTTTGGAAGCTGGCGTGCATTTCGGTCACCAGACCCACCGCTGGGACCCGAAAATGAAGCACTACATTTTCGGCGATCGCAACGGCATTCACATTATCGATCTTTCCCAGACCGTGCCGATGTTGCACCAGGCGCTGGTCAAGGTGCGCGACGTCGTCGCCGGCGGCGGTCGGGTGCTTTTCGTCGGCACTAAGCGCCAGGCGCAGGGACCAATCGCTGAAGCGGCGCAGCGCTGTGCGCAATACTTCATGAACGTTCGCTGGCTCGGCGGTACGCTGACCAACTGGGAAACGATTTCGGATTCGATCCGCCGTCTGAAAGATCTCGAAGAAAAACTCGAAAGCGGCGGCTCCGGCTTCACCAAGAAAGAACTCTTGGACCTTACCCGTCAGCGCGAAAAGCTTGAAGCCTCGCTCGGCGGCATTCGCGATATGGGCGGCCTGCCGGACCTCATGTTCGTGATCGACGTGAACAAAGAGTCGATCGCTATTAAGGAAGCCAAGAAACTTGGCATCCCCGTGGTCGCCGTCGTCGACACCAATTGTTCGCCGGACGATGTGGACTTCGTTATTCCGGGTAATGACGACGCTTCCCGCGCCATCGCACTTTACTGCAACCTCGTTGCGGACGCGGTGATTGACGGCATCGGCGAAGGCCAGGCGGCTCTCGGCGTTGATCTCGGCGAAGCGGAAGACGCACCGGCCGAACCGGCGATTGCCGAAACCCCGGCCGAGCCAGCCGCTGACGCCGCTGCCGAAACTTCGGAGGCTCCCGCCGAGGCGGCCGCCGCCGCTGATGCGGAGCGCGCCGCCAGCGCCTGACAGGGCGAGGGGCGACGCAAATTCGCAAAACTGTCGTCGCGGCCGGCTATTGACCGCAGGCGCGACGGTAGAGTCGAAAACAATTCAATTTCACCGGCGCTTCGGGACCGCCCTTTAGCGCCCATCGACGTAAAGACAGGAGCAAACGAACAATGGCTCAGATTACCGCAGGCATGGTCAAGGAACTGCGCGAGCAAACCGGCGCAGGGATGATGGACTGCAAGACCGCCCTCAATGAAACCGATGGCAATATGGAAGAAGCTGTCGACTGGCTGCGCAAGAAAGGTCTTTCCAAGGCCGCCAAAAAAGCTGGCCGCACAGCAGCGCAAGGGCTTGTCGCCGTTGCTGTCGAACCGGAAGGCGCCGGTTCTATCGGCGTTCTTGTCGAGGTCAACTCCGAGACAGACTTTGTCGCCCGTAATGAGCTCTTCCAGAAAATGGTCGGCGACATTGCCGCAACCGCGATTTCGGTCAAAGGCGATCTTGCGGCGCTGCAGACGGCAAAATATCCGGGTACGGATAAGTCTGTCGATGAGCATGTAGCGGAAATGGTCGGCCAGATCGGCGAGAATATGTCGCTGCGTCGCGGCGCCGGCGTTGTCGTCGATGAAGGCGTCGTCGCTTCTTATATTCACGGCATGGTCACAGACGGCGCCGGCAAAATTGGCGTTATCGTCGGCCTAAAGTCCGCTGGCGACAAAACGAAACTGCAAGCCCTCGGCAAGCAGATCGCCATGCATGTCGCTGCGGCGCGCCCCCTTTCGGGCAAGGTCGAAGATCTCGACCCTGTCGTGGTTGAGCGTGAAAAAGCCGTTCTCGCCGATCAGGCGCGTGCTTCCGGCAAGCCGGAAAACATCATCGAAAAGATGGTCGAGGGCCGCCTGCGCAAATTCTATGAGGAATCGGTGCTTTTGGAGCAGGTCTTCGTCATCGACGGCGAAACCAAGGTCGGCAAGGTCATCGAAAACGCCGCCAAAGACGTTGGCGCGCCGGTCGAGTTTGTCGGCTTTCAGCGCCTTGAGCTTGGCGAAGGCGTCGAAGCCTCGGGCGACGACGACTAGGACAGTTCCTCGCTGCGGCTCGCTCTATTTGACGGGCCACGCCAAACAGTTAGAACAACGCCGCGGATGAGGGCCAATCGCCCTTTCTGCGGCGTTTTTTTTTGCGCGCCGGCTTTCAGCGCGCCAGGCGCTTTTTCGCGAAATGAGTGTGATCCATGACTGACGCCAATCCCGCCGCCGCCAACGCCACACGCTTCAAGCGCGTATTGTTAAAAATCTCGGGCGAGGCGTTGATGGGCCCCGGCCAGTATGGGATCGACAACGACACCGTCGATCGTATCGCCGGAGAGGTGAAAGACGCCAAATCCCTTGGCGTTGAGATTTCCCTGGTCATTGGGGGCGGCAATATTTTCCGCGGCGTATCGCCGGCGGGTCAGGGCATGGAGCGGGCAAGCGCTGACTATATGGGCATGCTGGCGACTGTGATGAACGCGCTCGCATTGCAGAATGCGCTTGAAAAGATTGGAATCTATACGCGGGTTCTTTCTGCGATCGAAATGACTGCGATCTGTGAGCCCTATATTCGCCGGCGCGCTCTGCGGCACATGGAAAAGGGCCGCATCGTCATTTTCGCCGCCGGCACCGGCAATCCGTTCTTCACCACGGATACGGCGGCCGCGCTCCGGGCTGCGGAAATGGGCTGCGACGCCCTCCTGAAGGGGACGCAAGTCGACGGGGTTTACGCCGCTGACCCGAAAAAGGACCCGAAAGCCGAACGCTTCGACCGTCTCACCTATCACGAAGTGCTGATGCGCGACCTTAAGGTGATGGACCAGGCCGCCATCTCGCTCACCCGTGAAAGCGGCATTCCCATTGTGGTCTTCCCGATCGGGGCAGCGGGCGGCGTCGTCGGCGCGCTGACCGGTTCGGGTCCGTCGACGATCATTTCTGATCAATAACCCCTTTTCGCCCGAATAAAGGCGTATTATTCGGGGAAAAGGCAAAGCAAATCAGGAGAATAGACCGATGAGCAGCGGCGTTGATTTAAAAGACCTCAAAAAGCGCATGGAAGGCGCGATCACGGCGCTCAAGTCTGAGTTTGGCGGACTGCGCACGGGCCGGGCGACGACCAGCCTGGTCGAACCGATCGATGTTGACGCTTATGGCTCCAAAATGCCGATGAACCAGGTCGGCACGATCTCAGTGCCCGAACCGCGCATGATCACCATCCAGGTCTGGGACAAGGGCCTCGTATCGGCGACGGAAAAGGCGATTCGCGAATCCGGGCTCGGGATCAATCCGGTCGTTGACGGGCAGAACATCCGCATACCCATCCCGCCCCTGACAGAGGAACGCCGCACGGAGCTGACCAAGGTGGCGGCGAAATACGCGGAGCAAGCCCGCGTCGCCGTGCGCAATATCCGCCATGACGGCATGAACCAGGCAAAGACAGCAGAAGGCGGCGAGGATGAACAAAAACGCCTGCACGACGAAGTTCAAAAGCTCACCGACGAATACGTAAAGAAAGTCGATGAAGCGCTCGCTGCGAAGGAAGAGGAGATCATGCAGGTTTGACCGCGTCGACGAGAGGCATCTGGCGCTGGCGCCATCGGGGAGCCGCGACGTGAGCGCGGCGGAGGTTCCCGCGCGCACCGCGCCGGAAACCGGCGGCGGACCTGCGCCCCGTCACGTGGCGATCATTATGGACGGCAATGGCCGCTGGGCGAAACGCCGCGGTCTTGAACGCACCGCCGGTCACCGGGAAGGGGTCGCCGCCGCCCGTCGCGCGGTTGAGGCTGCGCGCGATTTCGGTATCGAATATCTGACGCTCTATTCTTTCTCGACAGAAAACTGGCGCCGTCCGGCAGGCGAGGTCCGCGACTTGATGGGGCTTCTTAAACAGTTCATTGCCGACGACCTGCCGAAACTTAAAGAAGAAGGCGTCAAGGTCCGCATTATCGGCGACAAGAAAAATCTTACCGTCGATCTCAAGGCTCTCGTCAGCCGGGCCGAGAAGGAAACGGAGCACAACACCAAGCACGTGCTGCAAATCGCCTTCAACTATGGCGGTCGCGACGAACTCGCCCGTGCAGCGCGAGCGATCGCGCAAGCGGTCGAATGCGGCGACATGAAATCGGACGATATTGATGAGGGTGCGTTCGGCGGATTCCTCGATACCGTAGGTGTTCCCGATCCTGATCTCGTTATTCGCACGAGCGGTGAGAAGCGAACGTCAAACTTTCTAATCTGGCAGGCCGCCTACGCTGAATATGTTTTTACCGACGTGCTCTGGCCGGATTTCGACGCAAAGGCCTTTGCCGACGCCATCGCTGAATATAATGCGCGTGAGCGGCGCTATGGCGGCGTCGGCGGCGCCTGATGCCAGCGCCGACAATCGTAAAATCGACCGCCAAGGGCGCCGCAGAGGTACGGAGTACGCTCCGTTTACGGATTATCTCGGCGGCCGTGATGGCGCCCATCGCAATTGCATGCGTTATCGCCGGCGGCCGGGTCTTCACCGCCCTCGTCGCATTTGCAGCAATGCTGATGGTTTTCGAATGGACCCGCATGGTTGAGGGGCGCGCCTATTCCTGGCGGTTTTATGCATTGAGCCTCGGCGCGGCGGCGGCGCTTATTCTAGCCAGCTTAGGCGCCTATCCGGCTGCTCTGATTGTGACGGCGAGCGCAGGTCTCTTAACGCTGGCGCCCATTGGCGGTTTTTCATTCTGGCCCGCAATCGCCGCGCCCTACATCATTGCGCCGTCGATCGGGCTCATTTGGTTGCGGATTGATCCGGCCTATGGTCAGGCGTTGACGATCCTCATATTCGCCACCGTCTGGGCCGCTGACACCGGGGCTTTTATTTTCGGCAAGTTCATTGGCGGCCCGAAGATTTCCCACGCCCTATCGCCGTCTAAGACCTGGGCGGGCATTGGGGGCGGGGTCGCGGGCGGGGCGCTTGTGGGCGGCATTGCGGCTTATTTCCTGTTTGGAGGATCGGCGGCGGCCGCATTTCTGCTGCCGGGCGGGGTTTTGGGGGCCGCCTCGGTCGCCGGCGATCTTGCGGAATCGGCTTTCAAACGGCGCTTTCGGGTCAAGGACATATCGGGCCTCATTCCGGGCCATGGCGGGGTGCTTGACCGCCTCGATGGGATGATTTTCGCCACGCTCGCCATGACGAGCGCTTATTTGCTCTATAATATGTTCGAAAGGCTGTAAGGGGCGGGCATGGGACACTCAACCGGGGCGAGCGCGAAGAGCGCATCGTCTAAAAAACGCAACGTAACCATCCTTGGCTCGACCGGGTCGATAGGGGTCAACACCCTCGATCTCATTGAGTTCGCTCGCCAGAAGGGCGAGGCGGATGTTGAGATTGTGGCGCTTACCGCCAATCGCAACGTTGAAACCCTTGTTGAGCAGGCAAAGAAGTTTCGTCCGCAACTGGCGGTGATTGGCGACGCGGCTCTCGGAGACGATCTGAAGTCGGCCCTTGCCGGAACCGGCGTTGAAACCGCGGCCGGACCACAGGCGATTGAAGAGGCCGCCGAGCGAGACGCTGATTGGGTTATGGCCGCGATTGTAGGCGCGGCGGGTTTGAAACCGACGCTCAAGGCCGCAGAGCGCGGCGCCGACATCGCACTCGCCAACAAGGAGTGCCTGGTCTGCGCCGGTGACGTTGTTACCGCCGCGATCGAAAAGGCGGGCGGGCGGTTGTTGCCGGTCGATTCTGAACACAATGCGATTTTTCAAGTTTATGATTTCGATCGGCCCGAACGCATCTCGCGTCTGATATTGACCGCGTCCGGCGGGCCGTTCCGCACCTGGTCGCAGGATGAAATGGCCGTGGCGACGCCGGCGCAGGCGGTTGCGCATCCGAACTGGTCCATGGGCGCAAAGATTTCAGTCGATTCAGCAACGCTTATGAACAAGGGGCTCGAGCTCATTGAAGCCTCTCACATTTTTCCAACGCCCCATGAGCAGATTGAAATCCTGGTGCACCCGCAGTCGGTTATTCACTCCATGGTTGAATATGTGGACGGTTCGGTGCTGGCGCAGCTTGGCACGCCGGATATGAGAACGCCCATCGCAACTACCCTTGCATGGCCTGATCGTACGCCAAGCCCGTCGGCAAAACTCGACTTTGCCGAAGTTGCGACGTTAACGTTCGAAGCCCCTGATATTAAAAGGTTTCCCGCTCTTCGCCTGGCGCGTGAGGCGATCATCGCCGGCGGCGTTATGCCGGCCACGCTCAACGCCGCCAACGAGATCGCCGTTGCGGCGTTCCTGGACGGCCGCATCAAATTTCTTGATATCGCCGCAATTACCGAGCAGGTACTCGAGACGGTTTCCAGGGTGAATGCGCCGCCAACGCTGGCGGCGCTTGAGGACGCCGTCGCCGCCGACGCCGAAGCGCGCCGGCTGGCGGAGGAATGTGCGGCCGCGCGGGCCGCGGCGTAGGCAGGGCGGAACGATTGTCATGACTGTAGCGGGCGTATCCCTTGAATCGCTTTTGATCCTGCCGCTTTCCATTCTTGCCTTCCTCGTCCTTCTGACGATCATCGTATTCATCCACGAATATGGACATTTTTCCGTTGCACGATTGCTTGGCGTCAAAGTTGATGTGTTTTCAATTGGCTTCGGCAAGACGCTTTTAAAATGGGTTGACCGCAAAGGCACCGAGTGGCGTATCGCGCTGTTGCCGCTCGGCGGGTACGTTAAATTTTTCGGCGATGTAAACGCCGCTTCTCAAGCGCCGGCGGAAGCTGTGCAGCAGGAAGCCCACCCGGTTACAACGCAGTTCCCCCGACCCGGTCACGAAGAAGAAGTCGCCTCGCATATGACGCCTGAGGAACGCGCGGTTTGTTTTCACTTCAAGCCGGTCTGGGCCCGTGCGCTGATTGTAGCGGCAGGGCCCGTATTCAATTTCATTCTCGCAGTGGCGATTTTTACCGTCAGCCTCATGTTGGTCGGTCGATATGAGCTCGACGCGGTCATCGGCGAGGTTGCGGAAAACACGCCGGCGGCTGAGGCTGGCCTGCAAGTTGGCGACCGCATTCTTTCCATGGACGGACGCAAGCTCGACAGCTTCAATCCGGTATACGACATCGTCCTCCTCAGCGGGGGCGGCGAACTCGACATGGAGATCGAAAGGGCGGGCGAGACGCTCAACGTCGTTGTTGCACCGCGGCGGGTCGAGACAGAGGATCGCTACGGCAACAAGATTGAGGTTTGGCAGTTGGGGATCCGCCCGGACGGATCTGCAGTCGCATTTCAAAAATTTGGATTCGTAGAGGCGGTCGGCCAGGGCGTTCACGAATTGTGGCGGGTTTTGTCAGTGACGGTCCGCTTTCTCAGCAAGATCATCATGGGCCGCGAGGATGTGAGCCAGCTCGGCGGGCCCATAAAAATGGCGCAATATGCTGGACAATCAGCCATGTCCGGCTTTGATCAGTCGTCCTACAGCGAGCCGCCGAGCTTCTGGACAATGCTCAAAGTAAGCCTTTTTGACTTCTTTTCGCTGGCGGCTGTTGTGTCTGTGTCGATCGGTTTCCTTAATCTTTTGCCGATTCCGGTTCTCGACGGCGGCCATCTTGTGTATTACGCCTACGAGGCGGTTGCCGGTAAGCCATTGGGGCCACGGGCGCAGGCAGTCGGTTTCAGAGTGGGCATCGTCTTGTTGGCGTCGCTCATGATTTTCGTCACTTGGAACGACATCAATAATCTGATCTCATCTATTAGCTAGGGCGTCCGAATGAGTTTACTACTGTCCGGGGGGGCATTCCGCCGCGTAATTATCGCAGCCGCTGCAATGGCGGGTGCTATCGGCGCCGCCGTCGCGCAGCAGCCTGCACAGCCGCCGGCGCAAACCGCGGATCAACCGTTCGGCGGCGTTGTGCTTCATAGCCAGGAAGCCCCAATCATTCAGGGCATCTCCGTTACCGGCAATCAGCGCATCGAGCCGGAAACGGTTGGATCCTATCTGCCGCTTCAAGCGGGCATGCCGGCGGATCCGGAGCTTCTCGACTTATCTTTGAAGACGCTGTTCAACACCGGACTTTTTTCCGACGTCACGCTGGAAATGCAGCCCAACGGCGTCTTGCTGATCACCGTCAAAGAAAACCCGATTGTTAATCGCGTCATTTACGAGGGGAACAAGCGGGTCAAGGACGACAAGATCACCGAAGAGGTGCAACTCAAGGCGCGGTCCGTCTACACGCGCGCCAAGGTACAAGCTGACACTCAGAGGATTATTGAGCTCTATCGCGCCAAGGGTCGTTTTGCAGCGCAGGTAACGCCCAAGGTGACGCCGCTCGATCAAAACCGCATCGATGTCATTTTCGAAGTCGATGAGGGCCCGAAGACCGGCATCGCCAAGGTCAACTTTGTCGGCAATGAAATATTCACCGACAGCCAGCTGCGCGGCGTCATCCTGACCAAGGAATCGCGCTGGTGGCGGTTCTTTTCCTCGAACGACAACTACGACCCGGACCGGCTCGAATATGAACGCGAACTTCTGCGCCAGCACTACGGCAAGGAAGGATATGCTGATTTCCAGGTCGTATCCGCTGTCGCTGAGCTGACGCCGGACCGGAAGAATTTCTTCATCACCTTCACGGTTGATGAAGGCCCCCAATACACCGTTGGCGAAGTGCGTGTGAAAACGACGCTCGCAAAACTCGATGGCGACACGCTTGTCCGTTTTGTGCCAATCCGCGAAGGACAGACCTTCAACTCGGAGAGACTGGAAAAAGCGACGGAGGCAATCACCTTCGCAACCGGGGCGACAGGCTACGCGTTCGTCGACGTCAACCCGCAGCTTCAGCGTTTTGAAGACACCAAAACCATCGACATTACATTTCAGGTCAATGAAGGTCCGCGGGTTTATGTCGAGCGCATCAATATCAAAGGCAATACGCGCACCCTCGACAAAGTGATCCGGCGGGAAGTCCGCATTGCCGAAGGCGATCCCTTTAACCGCGTACTCGTCGATCGCTCGCGTGCGCGCATTCGGTCGTTGCAGTTTTTCGGCGAAGTCGAAATTGAGGAAAAGCCGGGTTCGGCGCCGGACCGGACCGAACTTGACGTCAATGTACAGGAACAGTCGACGGGTTCTTTTTCGGTCGGTGTTGGCGTCTCGTCGACGGACAACTTTATCGTCGACTTCTCGATCCAGGAACGCAATTTGATGGGGCGGGGTCAGGCGCTGACCTTCCGGGTACAGGCAAGTTCCCGTACGCGCCTCGTTGATTTGCAGTTCACGCAGCCATATTTCCTGAACCGAAATCTGAGTGCAGGCGTATCGGCTTTTAATCAGCGCACCAATTTCCGAGAAGCCGGTTTCGTCAGGAATCGGATCGGTTTCGGCATAAACACAGGCTTCTTCCTTTCCGAGTATGGCCGCGGCGGCATTTCTTACTTGCTCAGCAAGGACGACGTCGAAGTCGATATCGAGAACACGTTGCGAATCTCCGGAGCGATTGATCCAGCGTCGCTCCTTATCTCGGGTGCGAGCTTCACGACCACGCCGGCGCTGACGCCGCAAATTGATGACCAAGGCGCTATAGTCCGTGATGCGAATGGAAATGCGATTCTCATTCCGGATCTTGACGAAAACGATGTTCAGCGCGTCGATCTCGTCGCACAACAATGCGATTTCGTTCAGCTTTCTCTTGATCCTACCTGCCAGTCACGCGGCAATTTCTTAACCTCGCTGGTCGGCGTGTCGTTGAATTTCGACACCCGCGATGATCCAGTCACGCCAAGTCGCGGCTGGCGCGCCGGCGCATCGTTGCGGTTTGCCGGGCTTGGCGGCGACGTCAATTACTATCAAGGCGAAGCCACCGGGGCTTACTATCACCCGCTGTTCCTCGGTTTTGTCGGTGCGCTGAAAGGACGGGCCGGCTATATTGAGGGGTATGGCGGCGACGATGTGCGCCTGTCTGACCGGTTTTTTGAGGGCGCCTCGTCCTTCCGCGGTTTTGAGGTCGCCGGCGTTGGGCCGCGTTACATAAGATCGAGCTCATTCATCGATTCGAGTGATGTAACTCTTGGGCGCCAAGCTCAGCGTGATAATGACGGGAATCTGTTTAGCCAGGCGATCGGCGCCAAGGCCTATGCCATCGGTACAGCGGAAATCCTGATCCCATTGCCGCTGCCTGATGAATATGGCATCCGCGCCGCATTGTTCAGCGATTTTGGCGCTGTGGGCATCCTTGACGAGTCGACAAAGATATTGAACAGCGATCCGAGTTTCTTCATCGATGCTGATGGGGACGGAATTGCGGAACTAGCGCCGATTCAGGACGATTTCGCTTTTCGCGTCACGGCTGGCGTCTCGGTGAGCTGGGATTCGCCTTTCGGGCCCGTACGATTTGATTTTGCGGAGATTCTCCGCAAAGAAGAGTATGACCGGACCGAAGGGTTCCGCTTCTCGGCGGGGACGAGCTTTTAACATTTCGCCCAAAGGGCGGGGGTCAAATAAGGTAAGAGGTGTACCCATGAAAAAGAGTTTAATCGCCATCGCGGGCGCCGGCCTTCTCGGCCTTGCTGCTTTCGCTGGTCAGTCCGCATTCACGGCGGTCGAAGCACAGAACAACGCCAAGGCGCCTGTAATCCTGGTTGTGAACATGGAACTGCTGGTCGCACAGTCGAAAGCGGGCCAAACCATTCCCGATCAAGCTGAGGCCGTGCGCAAAAGCGTTGCAGCGGAATTGGAGGCCGAGGCCTCCAAACTGCAAAAGGACATCGAGAATTTTCAGAAAAACTCCGAACTGATGTCAGAAGAAGTCAAACAAAAGACTGCGCAGGAACTGCAGGCGCGTGCCCAATACGGGCTTCCGCAACGGCAGCAAATTGCCGAACAGGCTTTCCGCGTTGCTCTTCAAAACGCCCAATCGAAAATCCTGCAGGAAAGCCAGCCCATTCTTAAAGACATCGTAGAAGAGCGAGGCGCGACGGTGCTGCTCGACAGGGCCGCCGTTATGTACGCCGCCGTTGAGACCGATGTGACGCAGGAAGTTATTACTGCGCTCGATAAGAAAATCGACAAGGTTGAAGTGCAGAAGATTTCTCTTGCAGAGATCGAAAAGCAGTTGCGCGAGGCTGCAAAAGCTCAAGCCGAAGCGGCGCAAAAAAAGTAACCGGACTTTACGTCTTGACGAATTAACGACATTCAGCGGCCGGCGCGATCAAATCGCGCCGGCTGTTTTTTGTTTGTTTGCATGTCTGCTCGATAGAATAGGCGCAAGGCTATGCCCGACGGGCGCTTTTATCAGACTGGAGAGGCGCTTAGCGTCGCTGACGCCCTTACTATTGCGCAAGGGATCGATCCTTCCGCTTGTCTGATCGGCGAGGCGCGCGGCGCAGCAGAACGGGTGGCGCAACCGCAAGAAACTGATCTTGCGAACGCCGCCATTTATTGTGGGCGGGCTGATATTGCCGCCATGCTCGAAGGCCGGCCGTTTGCGGTCGCCTTTTCAGGCGCCGACTTTGCCGAGGCGATCAGCGCGGGCGGGCCGGTGATCAAGACGGCGGCGGCGCGGGCGCTTTTTGCCGATATCGCCAACCGTCTCCACGCGCCGCGGCGTGACGACGGCGGCGAAGCGAAAATTGGAGAGGGCGTCCTACGTCATCCGACCGCTGTTGTGGGCGCCGGCGCGGAAATCGGAGATCGGTCCGTTCTCGGTCCTTATGCGGTGATCGGTCCCGGCGTCAAACTTGGCGCTGATTGCGTTATCGGCTCGGGGGCGTCGGTTCATTTTTCCCTTATTGGCAACCGCGTGCGGCTCCTCGCCGGCGCCAGGCTTGGTGAAGACGGTTTTGGGTTTGCGCAGGGCGACGACGGCATTGTCCGCGTGCCGCAACTCGGACGCGTCATCATTGGCGATGACGTAGAAGTCGGCGCCAACGCCACCATAGATCGCGGCGCCCTGGGCGACACTGAAATCGGCGCCGGCGCCAAGATCGACAATCTTGTTCATATCGCTCACAACGTGCAGATCGGACGAAATTGTTTTATTGCTGGTCAGGTGGGATTTGCCGGCAGCTGCCGTCTCGGCGACGGAGTGATGGTGGGCGGACAGGCCGGTTTTGCCGATCATATCAGTGTCGGCGACGGCGCACGGATTGCGGCCCAGTCGGGGCTGGTGCGGGACGTGCCGGCTGGGGAAAGTTGGGGCGGCACGCCGGGGATGCCGCATCGCGTATGGCTACGAGCGGCCGCTTGGGCGGCGCGCCAATCGCGGAGGAAAAAGAACGAGAAATGACCGATCAGATTCACGCGCCGCTCGAACCGGGCAAATCCGTATTGGAAGTCGACGAGTTGATGCAGCTCTTACCGCATCGCTATCCGATTTTGATGATCGATCGCCTGGTTGAGATTCAACCCGGCGAGAGCGCTGTCGGCATCAAGAATATCTCTTACTCCGATCAGATTTTTCAGGGTCACTTTCCGCAAAAACCGGTCATGCCCGGGGTTCTAATCATTGAAGCCATGGCGCAGGCGGCGGCAGCGTTTACGTCCTATACTGAGGGACTTGATGTTGAAGGAAAAATCGTACTGTTCATGGGCGTCGATAAAGCCCGGTTCAGGAAACCCGTCGTCCCCGGCGACCAGTTGCGCATTCATGTAAGTACGGTGCAGCGCCGACCACCGGTCTGGCGCTTCCAATCCGAGGCGGAAGTGGACGGCAAACGGGTCGCAGACGCGCAATTTTCAGCCATGTTGGCGCAAGGCATATAACCGGCTCGGGGCGCGATGAACATTCATTCAACAGCGATTGTCGAAGACGGCGCCGAAATCGGCGACGGTGCTGAGATCGGTCCTTACTGCGTTGTGGGCGCCGGCGCTCGACTGGGGTCGGGCGTCGTTTTGAAAAGTCATGTAGTTATCGAAGGCAAAACATCGATTGGCGCCCGGTCAATCGTTCACGCTTTCGCTGTGTTGGGCGGTCCGCCGCAACACTTGCAATACAAAGGCGAGCCAACGCGACTAGAGATCGGCGCTGACGTCGTTATTCGCGAGCACGTAACGATGAATCCCGGAACACCGGCGGGCGGCGAAGTTACGCGAATTGGCGATCGTGGTTATTTCATGACCGGCGCTCATGTGGGCCATGATTGTCAGGTTGGCGACGATGTTATTTTCGCCAACAATGCGACGCTCGGCGGTCATGTGCGGGTGGGCGACCATTCCTTTCTTGGCGGCCTGAGCGCCATTCACCAGCATTGCCGCGTGGGCGCCTATTCTTTTGTCGGTGGTTGTGCGGCGGTCGCTTGCGATATCATTCCTTATGGGTCGGCATTCGGCAATCACGCCCGCCTTGGCGGCCTCAACATCATCGGCATGAAACGAAGAAACATGCCGCGGGAGTCCATTCGAGCATTACGAGACGCGTACAAGTTGTTGTTCGAAGCTGAGGAGGGGACATTTCGCGACCGCCTTCAAACAGCGCGATCTCGTTTTGCGGACGTTGCGGAAGTGGAGACCGTTATCGACTTCATCGAGAATGGCGCGACCCGCTCCTTGATGACGCCGGCGCGATAGGCGGGCTGTGGGGCGCTGGCGAAAGCTCGGCCTGATTGCCGGCGGCGGCGCGCTGCCCCAGCGCATTGTCGCCGAACGCGAGGCGCTGGGCGAACCCTATCATCTGATCCGCATTCTTGGCTCGGTCGATGGGGCGTTGCAGTCGAAAAGCGGCGACGATTGCGCGCTCGGCGAGGCGGGCAAAATGTTGCGATGCTTGCGCGACGCCGACTGCGATGCGGTCTGCTTTGCCGGCATTGTGCGCCGCCCGGACTTTTCCTCGCTCAAAGTCGACTGGCGCGGCGCAGCGCTGATGCCGAAAGTGATCGCAGCCGCCGCACGCGGCGACGGAGCGATCCTTGAGGTGTTGGTCGAGACGCTTGAAGCGGAGAATTTCCTCGTGGTGGGCGCCGACGAGGCAGTGGGCGGTCTCGCAGCCCCGGCGGGCGCCTTTGGCGCGCATGCGCCGTCCAAGGAAGATTTTGGTGATATCGCCAAAGCCGCAGAAGTGATCGACGCGCTTGGCCCCTTTGACGTTGGGCAGGCGGCGGTGGTTGATCGCGGCTATGTGCTTGCGATTGAGGCGGCGGAGGGCACGGATCAAATGCTCGCTCGGTGCGAGGCGCTGCCCGGGGCGCCCGATCGCAAAAAGGGCGGCGTGCTCGTCAAACGGCCGAAACCCGGTCAAGAGCTGCGGGTCGATCTGCCGGTAATTGGCCCGGAAACCGTGCGCCGGGCAAAGGCGGCCGGGTTGCGCGGCATCGCAGTCGAGGCGGGCCGTGCGCTGGTCATGAACCGGGAGGAAGCTGTTACGCTCGCCAATGATGCGGAAGTTTTTCTCTACGGGTTTTCGCAAAACGATCTTGATCGACAATGAGCGGTAATCTTGTTGTCATGGTCTGCGCTGTCGAACCTTCGGGCGACGCGCTCGGCGCCGCATTGATGGAAGCGCTCAAAAAACGCTCGGCAAACATACGTTTTGTTGGATGCGGCGGACCTGCCATGACGGCGGAAGGGCTTTCGAGCCTGTTCGACATCTCGGCCTTTTCCGTTATGGGGCCGGTCGATGCGTTAAAGGCGTTGCCGGCGGCGCAACGGGGCGCGCGTCAGCTCGCTGAAGAAGCTGCGAAATCGCAAGTCGACGCCGTTGTCCTGATTGACAGCTGGGCGTTTTCAAGACTGGCGGCTGAAAAAATTCGCAAAGCCGCGCCCCGCGCCAAATGTGTAAAATATGTTGCGCCCCAGGTCTGGGCGTCGCGACCGAAGCGAGCCGCGCGTCTGGCGCAATTCTTTGACGGGCTGATCACATTATTTGAATTCGAAACGCCGTGGTTTGAAAAGTTTGGCGTGCGGACAATCTGTGCAGGCCATTCCGGGTTTCAAGCGTTGAAGAATGCTGAACGCGGTGGAGATGAATTCCGCGAAAAACACGGACTGACAAACGCGCCGATCGTCATCTTGGCGCCGGGAAGTCGTCGCGCTGAAATTCGTCATCTCGCGAAACCTTTCCGCACAGCGATTGATATGGTTCGGCGAGACCGGCCGACGATAAAGCTGGTCATCCCCGTCGCCCCGGGCTGCGCCGATGATGTTCGCGCGGCCTTTGAAGGGTGGGATGCGGCGCCGCTATTGATCGGCCCTGAAGACAAAGCCGCCGCCTTCGACGCTGCCGATGCCGGCCTGATCTCCTCGGGCACCTTGTCGACGGAACTCGCCATTTGCGGGACGCCGATGGTGGTGGCCTATCGCTTTGATCCGATCAGCGCCGCCTGGGGGAGAGCCGTCGTCACGACCCGGTGGGCGTCGCTCATCAACATTGCATCAGGTGCGGAGATCATCCCCGAGTTCGTCCAGGAGAAATGTCGCCCCGAAGCCATGGCGACGACGCTTTCGGGGCTCCTCGCCGATGAAAACGCCCGCGCGCGCCAGTTGAACGCCTTTCCGGCGGCGTTGGCGCAGCTTGGGGCCGGGGGACCTCCGGCGGCGGATAGGGCCGCCGAGGCCGTTCTCGCCTGGATTGGGGATTGAAATTTACCCCGCGCCCCTTGCGGGACGGCCCGTCGCGCCCTAATTCTCAGCGCCGGCCTAGGGGTGTAGCTCAGTTGGTAGAGCATCGGTCTCCAAAACCGAGGGTCGGGGGTTCGAGCCCCTCCGCCCCTGCCAGTAAATTCAATCAATTGTCGAATAGCGCCCGGCGGCGCAGTGGCGTCTTTGCGGCGCCCATGGACCTGTCTAGGCGAGCCGCGACAGCAGCGATTCTTCAAGCGCCAGGACCTCGCGCGCCTTGGCCATGTTGACCTCTTCGGCGAGCGCGTCCGCGATGCGGGATCGCACAAGGGCCCATAATGCGTCGTTGTCCACGGAGAGGGCGCGCGGGAAGAACGCCGCTTCTTCTTCCTGCATGTGACGACGCTGGGCCATAATATAGGCCGACGCATAATGAGCGAGATCGTCGCGTGGCAGTTGACCGCCGGCGGCCGCTTGCTCAACGCCTTCGCGAAAAGTTTGCGCCGCGCTTGCGATTTTCGTGTGATCGGCGCGCAAATCGCGAAGGCGCTCATTGCCTTGCGATGGGCTTTCCGCTCGCGCATCCTCACTTTCAACAAGCACATCGTAAATTACATCCTCTTTACGGTGATGAAGTTCATCCGGGAACAGACAAAAATATGCCGCAAGATCGCTGAGGATGCTGTAGTCTGGATCGCCGCCGCCGCGAAGCGCTTCAACTTCGCGTTCATATCGCGTGAGGAATATTCGAAAACGCTGGTGATCTTTGACAAGGTCTTCGATAATGGCGTTCATGTCCGCCTCCAGCAATAAGATACAATCGCGGGGCGCCATTTAACATCCGGTCAATTGCCGCAGGACAAAGAAGCCGTCATTTGCAAAACCGGCATCGCGGGCTTGATGATTTTCAATTCTTTGCGCTCGTCATGAGCCGGCGCTGTAGTTGGCAATGATTGTCTGTATCTCCGCAAGGCCGTCGGACAGCGCAGCGGGACCCGGCTGCAGGATCACGGCGGATTTAATCTCATAGAGCTGGCGGTTTTTTATCGCCGGTATTGCGTCAAAACCCGATCGGGCGAGTACAGCGTCTTGTTTAAAGCCTTTGCCGCACCAGGACCCGATGATGATGTCCGGCCGGGCGTTGATGACGTCTTCAGCGGTGACGATGCGGCCCGTGGCGCCTTGCGCCGCGGCTTGTTCGGCGAACACATTTTCCCCGCCTGCGATTTCGATGAGGTCGGAAACCCAGCCAATGGCCGAGATCATCGGCTCGTCCCATTCCTCGAAATAAATCCGTGGACGGACGGTGAAGGTTTCGGCCGTCGCTCGCGCCGCATCGATGCCCGCCTGCAAATCGTCGGCGAGCTGTTTTGCTTTCGCTGGTTCGCCGATCAGTGCGCCGACGGCGCCGATCATGTTGAAAATTCCGTCTACGGTGCGATGGTTAAAGGCGTGAACTTCGACCCCTTCGCGAATGAGATTAGCGCTGATATCCGCCTGAATATCGGAAAACGTGAACACAAGGTCGGGTTTGAGCGCCAGAATTTCGTCAATCTTGGCATCGGTGAATGTTGAGACTTTTGGTTTGCGCCGGGCCTCCGGCGGACGCACGACAAAGCCGGAAACTCCGACAATGCGGTCTGATTCGCCCATCAAATAGAGCGTTTCCACGGTTTCTTCCGTAAGGCAGACAATGCGGCGCGGCGGAAACATCAGGAGCTCTTTCTAACATTGGTCTGTGTCGCGTTGTCCTAGCGATACGCGGAAACAGCTGCGTGCGATAGAGCGTCGGCGAATCAATTCCCGCATAACGGGAATTCGGTGGTGAATTAATCTTCGTCATGTTTACGTACTGAACGATGCGCCGTAATCTTATGTGCGCGCGCTGCATGGGATGATGCGACATTGTGGGTCGCAAGCGGCGCGCAGGGGAGAAATTGTGATGTATGTTCGAGTGAGTTTAGTCGCCGCCGCGGTTGCGGGCTTCGTGGCGTCGCCGGCGCTGTCTTACGACGGCTACTATGGAAAGCGCCGCGGGAAAAAGCCGCATATTCAATTGACCATCGATGAGCCAGGCGGGCCGACAAAGTTTGGCGACGCTTCGTTCCTGTCGCCGTATGGATCGTACGGAAAGGGCAAGAAAAAGTTCGATCGCTCGCTCTATACCGATAGCGGCTGGACTCTTTCTTTCCGGATGGCGGCGCCGGACGCTGTCGGACTGATCAGTACGCGGCTCCGTACTATGCAAGGCGGCCCGGACTACGAAACGCTTGTTCTGAAAGATCCCGACGGGTGCCTAGACCTCAGTCATGCGATCCCTTCATACACCGATACGAGTATGGGATTTCCTGGTACAATTGATCCCTTCGAAGACAATTGCCCGGCGATCCAGGATGAAAAGTTCATGCTGTTCAACATCGATTATGATGATGCGCCGTTTGTGTTCGACACGTATGTTTCAGGCGGGTGCGAAGGGCCCAAGAGGGATCGCCTCGTCGACGACGCGTTCGTGGACATTCTTGCAGACATGCCGAACTACAAAAGTTCGAATAAAGCCTATGTTGTCAGCAGACCAATGTCCTTCCCAAATCTGGGCACGGCGGTTGGTCCTTCGACCGGCGGATTTGGCTTTTCTGAAAACCAACATCTCGATTGTTACGGATACGGCGCCGATGAGGATGTTGCATCGTTGGTGGTGATGGTGAATACGGGCGCCGCGCGTATCTTCGACGGCAATCTCAATTACGACAATACGCGTATCCGCAATATGGCGGGATTTGTTTCCGGCGTCGGCGTCGAACTGATCGACCGCAAGGATGCAACGACCGTTGTCGCCCACATGCCGGTCCGGCCACGCATGCTGACCCCGCTCACGTTCTTTGATATTGACCGCGAAATTGGGTTCGGCGGTGATCCGTTCCCGCCGTCCTTTGAAATTCTGCGAAAAATTGAAGACGGTCCCGTTGAATCGATCACGATCACGGGCGTCGCTACAGAGGCGGACTTCGTAAACAAGCTCATCGAACTGACGCCGAGCGAATTCACCGTGGAAATCCGTGCGGTTGTCGTTGAAGGCGACGCGCCGGAATTCATCGACGACACCAATGGCGACGGCAGGTTCACGGCGGCCGATCTTAAGCCTGCCTATAAGCTGCTTTCCAACGAAGCGGTGCGTTGGCTCGATATTGTGACAACGACGTCGCTTGCCGAAGAGGAAGACGCATTTGAGTGTCCGCCGCTCATCCTCGTCGATCTGAACATGAATGATGTCGACCAATCCTGCGATGACGGGGACGGCACGTCCCGGTCCGCGATCCGGCGTCCGAGATAACCTGATCATGCTGCGCCGGCCGCACATCGTGCGGCTCCGGCGCCTGCTGGATTTATGGGGCGTGCTCGCATAATCTGCGGAGCCGGGAGAGCACGCCTACATGGATCAACGACCATTTCCGGCCTATCGCGGTGACGAACCGTATATTTTCGTCAGCTACGCCCATGCGGATGCGGCGACCGTCTACCCATTGCTGCTTGATCTGCGCGATCGCGGCGTCAACATCTGGTACGACGAAGGGATCGAGCCCGGCAGCAAATGGCGCGAGGAGCTGTCGTCTGCAATCGAGAATGCGGAAAAAGTTCTCTTTGTGGCGTCAAAAAAGTCGATCGCGAGCCCCAATTGCGAGCGGGAGCTCGACTTCGCCCTGTCGCTGAATGTTCCGGTTCGAATTGTCTATATTGAGAATGTAGAGCTTCCGTCGGCGCTCAGTTTCAGTCTTGGCAGCCACCAGGCGATCTTTTCATCGCACTATGACGATGTGACGTTTAAACAAAAAGTCTATGATGCGACGGTCGGCGATCCGGCGAAAAGCCTTGGCCAAATCGTTGCGCGCCGGCGCAGACAGATCGGGCTTGTCGTGCTCGGCGCCGCGGTTTTGATTGCATCGGCGCTTGTTTATCTCGGCGTTCAAACGGGACGCGATACGGGTGTTGACCGCGCCGAAATTGACATTACGCCGACGCTGGAGGCGCCAGTTCGCGTCGCGATCAAGCCGATGCGCAATATCACTGGCGACGATCAATTGAACTGGATCGGCGATGGCCTCGCGAACCTCTTGCGCGACCAGCTTTCATCTTCCCGCTACGCCGTCGTCCTGTCGCCCGTAAGCTGGATCAGCCTATCGGAAGGGGTCGATAACGACGAAGCACTGATCGAAAAAATGCGCAGCGCCGGCATTGATTATCTTGTCTCCGGTGATCTGCTCGGCGAAGACGAGGAAATGCTGGCGACGATGCGCGTTACAAATCTTCGCGCCGGCATTGACGTCATGTCGCAAACCTATCCGGATCTTTCGGCGGAAGAATTGGTCAATTCCTCAACGCGCATTGCTGTAAACATAAAGCAAGCGATGAAAATCCCTCGGGAAAGGGAACTGCAATCGCTGTCTGCAGATTTCGTCACTCAAAACATTGCCGCCTATGAGGCATATGTTGACGGCCTCCAGCACTACAACAAGTTTGAGTATGAGGAGGCCGAAAAGGCGATGAATGCAGCGCTGACGCTGGCGCCGAACTTTCATATCGCTCGTTATCGCCTCGCCGATATCCTCAATGTTACCAGCCGGCGTACACTGGCGCAGGAAGTTTTTTCAGCCATCCCGGCAGAGGCCGGCCTCAATCAGCGCGAGCAGCTTTATATAGAAGCGTTTCGCAAAGTCCTTGATGGCGCATCGGACGATGCGATCAAGATCTACAATGAAATCCTGACGGAATTTCCATACGAGATTGAAGCGCAGCAACTTCTCGCCCGCGCCTACTTCGATACGTATCAAGAACAAAAAGCGGTAGAGGTCCTTAAGCAGCTGAGGTTGCAGGAGCCTGAAAATCCGCATGTCCTCGGCGCCCTCGGCTATCAGTTGACGTCTATTGGCGAGCTCGACGAGGCGGCGTCCGTTCTTGAAGAATATCGCAATCTCTACCCCGAGGTGCCGAATGCCTGGGAGCTCATTGGATCGCTGAAGTTGCGCAAGGGCGACATTGTGGAAGCCCAGGCGGATTTCTCAAAGGCGCTTGAACTAGATCCCGCCTTTACCGCGGCGAAGATTGGCCTTGCAAACGCCAGGGCGGTGGAGTGGCGTCTCGAAGCGGCGGCAAATGATTTTGCAACAATTCGCGATGATGCGGAATTGCCGCCGCGCCATCGCATCGACGCCGCCTTTAACCTTGCTTACGTTCAACGTGCGATGGACAGACCGGGCGAGATCGAAGGCGCCCTTGCGCCGGTCATCGATCTCATCCGCAATGAGGGCGTGCGCACCGGGCTTTACTGGTACGTGCTGGCCGAAAGCGACATCGATGTTGGCAATTCGGCCGGGGCGACGGAAAAACTCGCAAATGGCGTGCGCGACGATCCCGAGGGCGGCGTCCCCACGCGGTTTGTGCATATGCGCGGCGTGGTGAAGGCGAATGCCGGGCAGTCGATCGACAACGACGTCGAGGAACTGAAGCAATATCGTCTCCCCGATGACAATCCTGATCGCACGGAAGACAAAGCCGTGTTTCATTTGCAAGGACTGGCGGCGCTCAATCGCGGCGATGCCAACGCGGCTGTTGAAGCGCTGACACAAGCGAGCGAGCTGTTTGGCTATGAATACGGCATCTATGACATCGAATTGGCGCAGGCTTTGTTTCAATCAGGAAAGCGCCGTGAAGCAATAAAGCTGATCGAGGAAGCAAGGGTTAGCAATGAAAGTCTCCTCTCGGGCGAGTTGCGGCTAGAATTGCTTTGGCACCGACATCGCGCTGCGCACATTCTGGCGGGATTTTACGAAGAGATGGGGCAGGCTGATAAGGCGTCGGCCATTGAGACCGATATTCATACATATTCAAAGTAAGCCTGTTGCGCGACCTGTTGCGAACAACAACTAATCGGAATACGCCGGATTTTTCAGTTTTCGAACCGCGCCGGGAAATGGTTTGTGGCGCGCGCGGTTTGCCCCGGTCATATAAAGCGCGCGAGCGTCTTCTGTCAGCGCCAGGTTGGTGATGAGCGGTTCCGGCGCCTCTATACGGTGCATGACCTCGCCATCGGGGGCCAATACAAGGATCGTTCCCGCGCCGTAGAACGCGGCGTAAAGGTTGCCGGCGAAATCGGTTTCGAGCCCGTCCGGGCCCGCGAGGGCCGAAGCCTCTAGAGTTGGATCTCCTGAAAAGTCGGCGAAGACAACAGGCTCTCCAAGCTGTCCTGCTGCGATCACGGGATAGGAAAGTATTCGGCCGCCAAGATGTTCCGTTGCAAACACTGTCTGACGGTCGGCGTTGAAATGGACGCCATTGGCGTAGTGCAGGCCGGAGGCGAGGCGATGAACGTCTCCCGCCGCATCGAGATAATAAAGCGCGCCTTCTTTGTCGGCGGCGCGGCTGAAATGGCCGGAAGCAGAAAAATAAACGCCGCCTGCGTCATCGGCGCTGGCGTCATTGGGATTGAGGAAGGAGCGCTTTTCAGTATCGCGTTTGATGCGCCGTTGGAGCCGTCCGTCGCCGTCGATCACATGAACTTCGTTCGTCAGATGACACAGTACGGCAAAACTTCGGTCGTAGCGCGCAAGCGCCGTAGGGCCGCACCCTTTGCGCTTATAGAAAACCCTGCTTTCGGTCTCATCCCATACAACAATGCGATCGCGGTGCATTTCGGCGAAGTAGACGCTTTCGCCGACAATGAGCGGACCTTCCGGGTAGAAAGCCTCGAGGCGGTCGGCGCCGAAGCCGGGTTTTGCCGCCAAGCTCGTCAGCGCCAACGTCGCCGCGGCGATCAATACCTTACTTGTCTTCAAGGTGAGCGTCCTTCCAGACCCATGTCAGCGCAATGAGGCTTGCCGCAGAGACAAGCGCTATGACGCCGAATAGCGTCGTAATAGCGCGCGAGCCAATGGTTGGAACGAGAAAGAATGTCGTTGCGAGCGTTCCTACAATGCTGCCGAACGTAGAAACCGCGCTTACTGAGCCGACAAGCCGGCCTGTGCCTTCAGAAAAACGGATCATCAGCCGCACGGCAAAGGGTGTATAAACCCCGAGGACTGTGACCGGAATGATGTTTAGCAAAAACGCGGCGATAAGAACGCCGAGCTGAACGCTGAGTATGGCGTCGCTGATGCCTGTGAACAAAGCGTCGGCGAAGAGCGGCAAGGCGAAAAAGAAAAGCCCGGCAAGGCCGACGAGACCGCCGAGTAATGCGGTCGAAGGATATTTGTCAGCGAGATGGCCGCCGCCATAAGCGCCTACCATCAACGACAAAAGCACCGTCGAAATGAGCGAGCCCCAGGTAAAGATGTCTCCGCCGAAATAGGGCGACAAATACCGGCTGCCAAGCATCTCATAGCCCATGATAACGGCGCCGAGAATGAATGCGTTGATATAAATGGCGGCGAGAAAGACCGTGATCGTGCGCCGAGAGGGATGACTGGTCATTGGCGTCTTTTAGTCCGCTTCCGGGTCGCGATTATGGCGCTCTATGGATTTAAGATAATTCGCCGGTGCAAAATCGTCGGTGAGAACTTTGTCCTCTTCCCAATCCGGCGTTTTCATGCGGGTGCGGATCATATCGCCCAGATCATAGCGGAACTCGTGATCCCCCTGAAGCTGCGCCGCCTTTGCCAACAGTTCCTCCTTGCTCTTTTGGGGGCCGTTATAAGCAATGGCAACCACATTGGAGCCGGCCTGATAGAGGTCGATATTGTCGAACACCGCCCCGATAGTGGCCAGCGCTCGATCATAGAGCATTGTCGTTGGCGCAATATTCTGAACAACTACGCCGCCAGGGGCGAGGCGGCGTTCGGCCAGCTCGTAAAATTCCTTTGTAACGAGATGAAACGGCACGAAATGACCGCGATAGGCGTCCACAAGAATATAATCGAATGTCTCTTTCGAGCGCCGGATAAAGATGCGTCCGTCGCTGGTGACTACCTTCAGGTTCTCGCCCGCACGAACGTTAAAATATTCATCCGCGATCTTGACGATCTCGGGGTCCAATTCGACGGCGGTGATTTCAAGGTCGGGAATAAAATGGGACAGATACCAGGTTGTGCGCCCGCCGCCCATGCCGATCACGGCGGCCTTTTGGAGATCGTCAGAATAGGCAACCCCGATAGTTGCGTAACGGGTGTAGATCGACGGCAGTTCAGTTGGATCGTCGGGATTATAGGTTGACTCGCGAAAGTGCTGGTCCTTGTAACCGAAGCGAAGCGTTCGGTACTTTCCTTCCTGAAGAACGAATATGGAATTATAGATGGATTCTTTTTTGTAGAGGAGTTGCGCCTTGACCGCTGCGAGGCTCGAAGGCGCTGCGAAAACCAGTACCATCGCGCAGACTGCAAACAGTAGCAACGCATTGACGGTTCGCATTGGAAAAATAACCCGCATTTATTCGGCGTCCTCAGTTTCCGGCATGTTACAACAGAGCGGTGATCTTAGCATTCTCTTTTTTTGGCGCCCCGCATGCCTTTTAGCCTTTTGCCAGCGGTTTAAGGCCCGACCAAGGCAGAATCGATGAAGTGTTGCTTTTAAATTTTGCCGCTCCAACTTCAATTGCATCAAGTTTGTCGGCGCCGGCTTAGCTGTTTGCGCCCGCTCCGTTCGCAGACAAACATTCCAACGGCTGAAATCCGTGCGATGCGGTGCTTCTACGACACTCTTCAGCACCCATAGCATCGCGCGGATAACGGTCCCCGATCCCGTTAGGGATCCGAGATGATGGAACTACTCCTGCAACGGCCAGGTCGGAACGCCGCTGCCAGGCGTGTAAGGCGCGCCCAGCTGCTCAAGCTCGTCTTCGAAAGCTGTGAGACGGTTCTCGACATCCCGAAGCTGCGCAAGCACGGCGTTGAATTCCTCACTTGCCGCAGCGAGTGCGTCCACGTTAGAGCCGGTGGTTGGCGATTGGTGCTGCCAACCCCATCCGCGGATCTCGCCCACGCGCGCCATGATTGACCACGGCGCCGGCTCATTGCGGCTGCTCACCGTCTGATCGCCGGTCAAAGCCATATCCGCCTCATCCAGGACCGATTCAAGTTCCTGAAGTAGGGCGCGGTGGTCGGCATTGGGCGTGGCCAACGCTTCAACAGCGAGCTTCAGATGCGCCAGTCGATTGCGCAATTCGCCCGACGCAGCGTTTGCCCCGGTGACCGCGCGCGCCATGTCGGCGGTTTCTTGCTGGAACGCCAGCAGTGCGTCGCGGTCGTCGGCGATTTCAGGACTGTCATCGAGCGGTTTGACGGTGAACGATTGTGGTTCGGACAAAGGCGTTACGACGCCGTTTACGCGCTTTGCAATGGACACCGTATATTCGCCGGGAACCACCATTGGTCCGACTAGAGGCGCGCTGAACGGCGAGGTTGGTTGTGCTTCTAATTGAGCAGGATCCGGCGCCTCATATCGCAAATCCCAGGCGACGCGATGAAGGCCTTTGGCATGGGGGCCGGTTATGCGGCGAACAACGTCGCCCGACCCGTCAGTGATGGTGAACAGGATGGCAGGTTCATCCTCGCGGTCCTCGGCGCGTAAATCGTCCCAGGACGGATAAGGCGTATCGCCGCCTTCTTGTTCGACTGCAATTTCAGCTTCGCGTCGCGCATCGGCGAGCGATTGCAAGCCGTCCCGCAACACATAAGTGAATACAGCGCCATAGGGCGGGTTCTCGGCGACCCAAAAGTTATCGCCGTTGGTCGCTTTATCACCGCCCCACGGTCCCCACAGATTGCCCTCAACATAGAGCCACGGGTCGCGCACCGGGAAGAGAGTCGCCTCGGCGTCGGCCACTTCGTCGGCCCCGACGCGCAAGGGCGAGTAGTCGTCGAGGATGTAAATCCCGCGCCCGAAAGTGCCAACGACAAGGTCGCTTTCCCGGCGTTGAATCTCGATGTCGCGCACGTCGATGGTGGGGAAGTTCGTCTTTAGCTGCACCCAGTTCTGACCGCCGTTCTGGCTATAGAACAGGCCGAACTCAGTGCCGACGAACAACAAATTCGGATCAATGTGATCTTCCGCGACGGTGTGTACGGCGCCCCAATCCGGCAAATCGCCTGATATGGATCGCCACGCGCCGCCGCGATTGTCTGTGCGGAATACATAGGGCTTATGATCGCCCCGTTTGTGGTTGTCGAACACAGCGAAGGCGACATCGGCGTCGTGGACCGAGGCGACAATGTCTTCCACCAGGGTCATCTCAGGAACGCCGCGGATGGTTTCGACCCGCCGCCAGTTCGCGCCATTGTCTTCGGTGATGGAAATGACGCCGTCATCTGTGCCGACATAGATCAGGCCCTCGGCCAACGGGCTTTCGAAGAGTCCGATCGCCGCGCCGTAGATGGACGTTGAGTCATTCTTCGCAATAGCGTCGACGCTCCAGACTCTGCCCATCACTTCGAGCGCGTTGCGGTCGAGCTGACGGGTAAGGTCAGGGCTGATGATCTCCCAGTTATCGCCGCGGTCGTTGGAAGCGAACAAATATTCAGCGGCGTAATAAATCCGGTCTGGATTGTGGGGGCTGATGAGCAGGGGCGTGTTCCAGTTCCATTTATAGGCCGGTTCCCCGGTGGGCGGTTGCGGTGTCAAAAACACTTGCTCGTGCGTACGCCGATCGTAGCGAACCAGGCCGCCATATTGGTACTGCGCATAAACGATATTCGGATCGCGGGGGTCGATTTGAGGTTTGTAACCGTCGCCTCCTAATACGATATGCCAATCGGAATTTGTAATCCCATGCACGAGATCGGTGCGAGATGGTCCGCAAAGCGAGTTGTTGTCCTGTGTGCCGCCGCAGACATTGTAAAACGGTTCCGCATTGTCAGGCTGAACACGATAAAACTGAACGAGGGGAAGGTTATTAATGTGCCGCCACAGCTCGCCGCGGTCCCAGCTTTCGTAAACCCCGCCGTCGCCGCCGATGATCAGGTGGTCAGTGTTTGTTTCATCAATCCATAACGCGTGATCGTCCACATGTCGGTGTCCGATGCCAAGGTCGGTGAACGTCTTGCCGCCGTCCATAGATCGCTTGGAAAACGTGTCGAGTGAATAAAGGACGTTCTCTTCTTTGGGGTCGACGATGATCTCGTTGTAGTATTGAGGGCTCGTCGTCATATGACTTGAGCGTTTTTCCCAGTTCTGTCCAAAATCTGTCGAGCGGTAAATGCCCCGTTCGTCGGACTGGCCTTCGATGATGGCGTAGAGCATGTCCGGATTGGACGGCGCCATGGCGAGGCCAATCCGACCCATATCGTCGCTAGGCAGACCGGCGTTCACTTCCGTCCAGGTTTCGCCCCCATCCGTGGTGCGATGAACGCCCGAACCTGGCCCGCCATTGATCAGCACCCAGACATGGCGGCGGCGCTGATAGCTTGACGCGAGAATGATGTCGAAATTCTCCGGATGGACAATGAACTCGTTGACGCCGGTGAATTCATCGATGGCCAGAATCTGGGTCCAATTGGCGCCGCCGTCTGTGGTTTTGTAAATCCCGCGATCACCGCCGTCTGACCACAACGGTCCTTGAGCCGCGACCAATACCGTGTCCGCATCGCTCGGGTGAACCCAAATCTGGCTGATGTGACCGGAATCCTTCAGCCCCATATTTTTCCAGGTCACGCCGCCGTCGGTGGATTTGTAGACGCCGTCGCCAAAGGCGACTGACCGTTGCGCGTTATTCTCGCCGGTTCCGACCCAGATGATCTTTTCGTCGGAAGGGGCGATTTCTACGACGCCGATGGCGTAAGCGCCTTCATTGTCGAAAATCGGGGACCAGGTGACGCCGGCGTTCGTCGTCCGCCACAATCCGCCCGAGGCGGTGCCGACCAGGTAGTCGTGATGGCCGCCGGAGAAAAATGCGAAATCGGAAATCCGGCCTGAAGGGTAGGCCGGACCGATCAGCCTGAGCGGCAATGATGCAAGCGGACCTGCCTGATCCTCATCGTCGGAATTGGGAAACGCAATGGACACCAATCCAATGCTTAAGCCCAACGCAGCAAAGAGTATCACCAGTATCGAGTTATTTCGCAGCCAGTTCATCGCCTGCTCCCTCAGTTATTTTTTTGCCCGCTTCGATGGCGTTATTCCGAATCCGGATCCGGAATAGCTGCGCCCGGCGCCCACGGGGCGCCAGCTTCAAACAGCGATGCTTCAAATGCGGGGATTGTCGTTTCCTGCAAGACATTGATCCGCTCGCGGATGTCCGCAAAATCATTTTCGGCATGGCCGAGGACTTCGCGATGCGTTTGCGTCGGGCCGTAAGTGGAATACGCCGTTCCCACAAGAACCTTGTCGATACGGCTGAGGACAGTCGCCGGCGGCTCCTGTCCGACGACCGCCATCGCCTGATTGCCCTTCAGTTCGGATATCAAGGCGTTCAGTTCCGTGCGGATAGCGCGCCATTGTTGGTCCAATTCCGCTGGCGCCGCGCGCGAGCGCAACAGGGCGGTTTTAAGGTTGTCGGTTCTTTCTTTCAGGTGCTCAGTATTTCGATCGGCTGCCGTAACGCTGCGTTGCAGGTTCGCCAATCGCTCCCAAAAAGCAACGACCGTCTCCATATCCGCGCCGGGCAGTGCGCCATCGCGTAATCTTTCGACCTCAAAGGATTGCGCGGAAACAAGTTCCGTTGATTCGCCGTTGACAACCTTCGACAGCGAAACGGTGTAGGTTCCGGGCGCCGCAAGGAAACCCTTCAACTCTTCATTTGGATAACCGGGTTCCATGCCGATTGCTTCGTTGGGCGGAAATCGCAAATCCCACGACACGCGGTGAATGCCTTTTTCGGTTGGCCCTTCGATGCGACGCACGACATTGCCGTTGCTATCGCGCACCGTCAGCCAGATTTCCGGTTTGACTTCGAGGATTTCTCGCTCGGTTTCGTCAAAGCCGGCAAAGGGCGTGTTCCGCCAGTTTTCATCCCAGCCTTCTTCGCCTTCCTGGCGGATTTCTTCCCGCGATTTGAGGCCGTCCTTGAGGTAGTAGGTAAAGACAGCGCCAAAGGGCGGATTGGGCGCGCGGTAATAGCTGTGTCCCTGAACGCCGCCAGCGGTAAAGGCGAGGGGATGGCGCTCCATGTACCACCACGCGCGGCGTCCCGGAAACAGCAACGCGTCTTGTTCTAGCGCCGGCTCATCGATGTCGCGCAGCGCGCTGTAGTCGTCGAGAATAAAGAAGCCGCGGCCGAACGAAGCGGCAACGACATCGTTTTCACGGCGTTGGATCGTGACGTCGCGAAATGAAATTGTGGGCGCGCCGCCGGTGAGTTCGATCCATTTGCCGCCGCCATCGACGGTGAAAAAGAGACCAAACTCAGTCGCCGTAAACATCAGGTCCGGATCGACATGATCCTGCACGACCCGCCAGACGAGGTGACGGTCCGGCAAGTCTCCTGCAATCGACCGCCAGGTCCGGCCCCGGTCGGTGCTCTTTAGCAGATAGGGAGCATAGTCTCCGTATTTGTGGTTATCGAGTGCGACGTAGACCGTATCGGCGTCGTGAAGGTCTGCGCGAATGTCGTTGACGAACGCCGTATTTGGCACGCCGGGCAGTGACCCAACATCGGTGCGCGTCCAGGTTTCGCCGCCATCGCTGGTCGCTTGAATGACGCCGTCATCGGTGCCCACATAGAGAATGTTCTCGTCGAGCGGGGATTCTCCGAGCGACGTGATGGTGTTGTACTGAGACATGGCGAGAAAATCCCAGCCGGCGTCCCAGGACCACTGCCGGCCCATGATCGGAAGCAGCATACGATCTTCGTCGCGCGTCAGGTCATCGGAAATCGCAGTCCATGAATCGCCGCGATTGTCAGATCGCCAAACGCGATAGGATGCGAAATATATCCGCTTTGGATCGTGCGCGCTGACCAGAATTGGCGCGTCCCAGTTGTATCTTTCGACGCCTTCACCGGGCGCCGCCTGCGGTTGGATATGAACGATCTCGCCGGTCGTGCGATCATGGCGAACGAGGTTTCCTTCTTGCCATTCCGCATACATGATGTCCGGGTTGCCCGGTTCGATGGCCGACTGATGGCCATCGGCAAAAAGGGTGATAAACCAATCGGAATTGCGGATCCCGTGTCGGTTGTCTGTTCGCGAGGGTCCGCCCTGCGAGCTGTTATCCTGCGTTCCCCCATAGACAAGATAGAACGGTTCGGTGTCGTCAACGGCGACTTTATAATACTGCGTTACCGGCAAGTTATCGATAAAGCGCCAGGATTTTTCACCGTCGTAGCTTTCGTATAGCCCGCCGTCCGAACCAACAAGAATGTAGTCCGGATCATCCGGACGAAACGCGATCGCGTGATCGTCGACATGCTTGTATGTGTTGTTGATGTTGCGCCACGTTGCGCCGCCGTCTTCAGAGACCTGGCTTGTATTGCTAACGAGATAAAGACGGTCAAATTTATGAGGGCTGGTATAGAGCTCCGTATAGTAATGCGGGCCGGTGCCGGCGCCGACTGCGTCGGACATCTTTTGCCAGGACGCGCCCCGCGTTTCTGAACGCCACACGCCGCCGGTGCGTCGATTAAGTTCGATCGCGGCGTAAACCACATCCGGATTTTGATAGGAAAGGGCCAGCCCGATCTTGCCCATATTGCCTTCGGGAAGTCCGTTGGTGAGTTCCGTCCATGTTTCGCCGCCGTCTTCCGACATGTGAATGCCGGACTCAGGGCCGCCGCCAACATAGGCCGCAACGGTTCGGTGATGCTGCCAGGTGGCCGCATAAAGCCGGTCGGGATTGCGCGGATCGGCGATGACGTCCGTCACGCCGGTCCATTCGCCCGCAGATAAGATATTGTTCCACGTTTCGCCGCCGTCGGTCGTCTTATAAAGACCGCGTTCGCCGCCGCTGGACCAAAGCGGGCCTTGCGCCGCGACGAAGACCGTATTCGGATCATCAGGGTGAACAATAATTTTGGAAATGTGGTTGCTATTTTGCAGACCTAGGTTTTCCCAGCTTTCGCCGCCGTCGATTGACCGGTAAACACCGTCGCCGAAACCGACATGGCGCCCGCCGACATTCTCGCCGGCGCCAACCCAAACGGTGTTTGCGTTCGATGGATCAAGCGCAATGGACCCGATGGAGTAGGACGTTTCATTGTCGAAGATCGGCGTCCACGTGGTGCCGGCGTTTGTCGTCTTCCATACGCCCCCGGAGCCAACAGCTACGTACCATGTCGCCGGATCGTCCTGATCGATGGCGATATCGGAAATGCGCCCGGACATCAGCGCCGGGCCGATGCTGCGCAGGCTCATCCCTTCAAAGGTGCTGCTGGAAAGCGGCCCCTTATCTTCTTCATTGTTGTTGTTTTGATCCTGCGCACAAGCAGACAACGGAAACAGCAGTGACACTGCAATCACGAATAAACGGAGCATACCCTCACCATATTGTTGGATTTGTTCGCCTTCTATATTGAATTCTGCTGTGATGAAATCACGGTCCCACCAACCGGAAATCCTAGATGTTTGTCTTTTGTTTTTTGCCGGCGCGCTTCACGTGCGGCAGAAAAAACAGATAAATTCCGGTCCCCCACAAAAGCAAGAGAATTACGCCGGTGGGAAAGAAGACGTAGAGCTTAACCCAGTCGGCGAAAAAAGAGCCGTCATGCAACGACTCAATGATATCTGATCGTCGATAAGCAACCTGCAGCACCTCTCCCGTGGCTGTGTCAATTTGCGTTTCCCAATTGTTGGGGGCGACAAACTTCACAATCCCTTTATCTGGCTTAAAGTCAACGCGCGAAAGTTCGCTCCATTCTTTGAGCTGAAGTTCTTCGACGCTTTGTGCAATGCGGAATAGCTCTTCCATCGACACCTTGGGGACGTCGGTTTGAGCAACGCCTTTCGCCGTCGGCGGCTGCACCCATTCAAGTTCTTTCTTCAGGATCAGCAACAGACCCGCGCCGATCACCAGCCCCATCTGCAGCATGATGAAGACCGATCCCCAGTGATGAATTTTGCGGAGCAGCACTTGTGTCTTCATAACTTGCGGATGTTCCCAGCCGATACATTCCCGTGTTCGGCATTCAAAGTTGCTAGGGCGCGGGGCGGGAGCTTGCGGGCTCTTTTTCGAAAACGCAAACCCTTAAGGACGGCCGGCGCGACAAATTGATCGATAATTTCTCGCGCTTGTTTTAAGGTCACATTGGCGTAACAATCGGTTCCGTCGACGTCAGATCATTCGCTGCATAAGTCTCCGATCATGCATGTACACAAGCCGGTGCAACCTTTGCGCATTGCTTTTTTTCTCCTCTCTGTGGTCCTCCTCGCGCTGGCGCTCACTTCATTTCCGGCAGGGGAGGCGCTGGCGCATCCGGAAGACGACTTTTGCGACGGCGACACCGGACTTGATCCGGCCCTGTGTCGTCAGCTTGCAGAAGCAAATAGCGCAGATGCGCAGGTAACGCGACCATTGCTCGATGAAGAGGGCAATGTTCGCTCACCGATTGACACAGCGTTGCTTTATCTGAAGATCGGCATACAGCACATTTTGCCGGGGGGAACCGATCATATCTTGTTCGTGCTGGCGTTATTTTTGGCGTCCGAACGCATACGCAGCCTGATCATTCAAATATCTGCATTTACTGTTGCCCATACCGCGACGCTTGGTTTGGCGGCGGCGGGCGTGATTAATCCTCCTGCCTCGATTGTGGAGCCCCTGATCGCGCTTTCGATTGCGTTCGTTGCAATAGAAAACTTGTTTTTTCGCGATATTTCGAAATGGCGTCCATTGGTCGTGTTTGGTTTTGGCCTCTTTCATGGTTTGGGTTTTGCCGGATTTATCCGTGAAGTTGGATTGCCGCCCGAGCAATTCTGGTCGTCGTTGATCGGATTTAATCTCGGCGTTGAGGCCGGCCAACTTGCCGTCGTGTTTGCCGCTGCTTTGATCAGCATTCCCATTAAGGCGGCGTTGGCGCGGACCGGCTTTACTTATCGGACTGTTGTCGTCATCCCGGCGTCAATCCTGATAGCCGCGATCGGCCTTTGGTGGGCGGCGGCGCGCAGCTTTGGACTATAAAGCCGCGCGCCTTGGTCGCTGAGACCGCCGTGTTATCCGCCGGCGCCGTCAAGCCCGCGGACTTGAAGCAGCGGCTCAATCTCAGGATCTTTTCCGCGGAAGTTGCGGTAGAGCTCATCGGCTTCGCGCAGGCCGCCAGCCTCGTAGACCCAGGTCTTCAGCTTCTGCGCAAGCTCCGGATCGAAGATATCGCCAGTTTCCTGGAACGCCATAAATCCGTCTGCATCGAGAATTTCGGACCACAGATAAGCGTAGTAGCCTGCAGAGTAGCCGCCCGCAAAGATATGCGCGAAATATTGCGTCCGATAGCGCGGTTCAATTTCCGGCAGCAGTCCATATCCTTCAAGGACTTCCCGCTCAAAGGCGCGGGCGTCGGTGATCTCGGCGGCTTCTTCCGGCGTCAGCCGATGCCAGGCGAGGTCCAGCAGTGACGCGGCGATATACTCCGTTGTCTTAAAGCCCTGATTGAAGGTCGACGCATTGCGCATCTTTTCGATCAGGTCTCCCGGGATCACTTCGCCGGTTTCGTGGTGCGTTGCGTAATCCGCCAGCATCTGTTCCTGGCTCGCCCAATGTTCAAGAATTTGGGCCGGGAACTCAGTGTAATCACGAGGTCCGTCAACGCCTGAGAAGTTCTCATAGCGAATCTGGGTCATCAAACCATGCAGCCCGTGACCAAACTCATGGAACAGCGTTTCAACTTCGTCGAACCGCATCAAGGTCGGCTCGCCTTCCGGCGGCGTGATCAAATTGAGGTTGTTGGTCACAATCGGCCGGATCCGCTCGCCGTTGATGTCGGACGCATCGCGATAGGTGCTCATCCATGCGCCGCCGCGTTTTGAATCGCGGGCGTACATATCCATCATGAAGAGACCGAGATGATTTCCGTTCTCGTCTTTTACGTCATAAGACGTCACGACCGGGTTCCACAGCGGCGTTTCCACCTCTTCAAAGGTGACCTCGAACAATTTGGTCGCCATGTCGAACGCGCCCTGGCGAACCGCATTCAACTCGAAATACGGCGCCAGCAATGCGTCATCAAACGCGAAACGTTCCTGACGCACGCGTTCGGCATAGTGCCACCAATCATGCCCGGCGGCGGTAAAGTCATCTCCGTCCGCATTGATGAGATCCTGGATATCGGCGAGTTCTTCGCGTGCGCGTGCAAGGCCTGGCCGCCAGACGCGCAGCAGGAATTCCTCCGCACCCTCCGGGGTCTTCGCCATGCGTGTTTCCAACTGATAATGCGCATGGGACTCATAGCCCATAAGCTGGGCGCGTTCGGCGCGAAGCTGCGCGATCTTGATCGCCAGCGGACCATTGTCGGCTTCCCCTTCCGAGGCGCGCAAGCGATAAGCGTCAAAGAGTTGCTGACGCAGTTCGCGATTGGTGGACTGCGTCATAAACGTCTCGTAGGGAGAGCGATTAAGACCGACAACCCACTTTTCCTCGTCCTCAACTTTGATGGCTGCTTTAAAGCTGTCGCTTAGGCCGCCGAGATCGGCAGGGTCCGTAATTTCCAGTTTAAAACCGGTCGTTGCTTTCAGAAGATTCTGCCCGAACGTCGTTGTTAGCTCGGAAATCTCTTCGTTGATTGCCGCAACGCGATCCTTGGTTTCTTTGTCGAGCGCAGCGCCGGCGCGAACAAAATCGCGATGGCTCAGCTCAAGCAAACGCGCGTCTTGCTCGTCAAGTCCAAGCTCGTCTTTTTGTGCGTAGACGGTCTTAACGCGATCAAACAACGCTTCGTTGAAGAGGATTTTGTTATACTCCCGCGTGAGCATCGGATAAATTTCTGTCTCAAGCGCGCGGAGCGTATCATTGGTGTCCGTGTTGGTGATATTGCCAAACGTATTGGATACCTTGCCAACCTGACCGCCGGCTAGATCCAAGGCGACAATTGTGTTTTCAAATGTTGGTTGCTCAGCGTTGTTGGCGATCTCTTCGATTTCAGCGCGCAACTCTAAGATCGCGGCCTTGGTCGCCGGCATGTAATGTTCGTCGTTGATTTCAGAAAATGGCGGCGCGCCATAGGGAGTGTCCCAAGCGACCGTGAAGGGGTTGCCTTCAAGTTCCTCTGCGCTCACGGTGATTTCATCGCTGGCGTCTTCGTCCGACGTTGCGCCTTCCGAAACTGTTTCCGCCGGTGTTTCCTCTTGAGCTTGTTCGCCGCCGCAGGCCGTGAGGGCCAGGGCGAGCACCGCGAGCGAGGCGGTAGCTTTATGATTCGTCATTCCATTCTCCACATGAAGTGTTTCATTCGCTAGCGACGCGCTTGTCCCTTCGTCGCTTGATGATTTGAAACCCCGTTTACGCCATCTGGCGCTGATTGCCGACCACGATTTAAGCAGGATAAAGCCGAAGGCTAAATTGTGATACTATCACAACGAAAACGGCTCAACCGGCATATGCAGCGACTGGTCGCTGATGACGGGGCTGTGGTTCAGAGGCCACGCGCCAGATTGTCTCACAACAAAGTTTGTGTGGCGATTATTCGGCGGCCCCAGCCTCAAGGCGCTGTTGATCGCGCAGGGCGCGAAACTCATTGCCCTCATACCAGTTGGGCCATTCCTCAGAATAGGCCATGGCCGCGCCGACTTCATAAAGGATGTCGAACGTTTGCAGGATCGCTCGCATATCCCAGTCCGCTTCGTATTCGTCCGCGGGCTTATGATAGCGCTCCGATCGGTATTCGGCTTCGAAGGCGCGGCCGGCATCTTTGCCGCCTTCGACAAAGTCTATGCCGTTCTTGGCATAAAGCATTGGCACGCCGTGTTTGGCCAACGAGATGTGATCGGACCGATAAAAGTATCCCGCTTCCGGGTTTGCGTCAGGACCGAGATAGAGGTCGCGCTTGTCAGCAGACGCCTGAAGCAGGTCCTCCAGTTCCGATGCGCCGTTGCCAATAACAACGAGATCCTTCGTTGGCGGCGTGGGAAGCAACGCGTCGATATTGACGCCGCCGACAATATGTCCGAGCGGCACAAACGGGTCCTCTCCAAAATAGGCCGAGCCCAACAGGCCTGATTCTTCCGCCGTTACTGCAATGAAGAGAACGGACCGGTCCGGGGGCGTTTCATTGGCGGCGAATGCGGCCGCGATCGACAAAATACCCGCCGTACCCGTCGCATTGTCGACGGCCCCGTTGGCAATGCTGTCGTCGGCGGCCGAAAAGTTGCGCCCCAGATGGTCCCAATGTGCCATGTACAAAACGTACTCGTCGGGACGCTCAGCGCCGCGCAAGACGCCGGCGACATTTGCTGATTCGCTCTCGCGGATGTTGTTCGTGATCGAACCGGATGCGCTGAGGCCGGTCATGGGGACCGGTGAAAACCCGGGCTGGGCGGCGGCGGCATGTTGCGCGTCGAAATCAAGGCCAGCATCGGAAAACAGACGCCGCGCCACGCTTTCCTGGACCCAGCCTTCCATCAGAACCCGGTCCGCGCCGCCGTTCGTCCGCTTAAGGTCGAGCTGCGGGCCTGTCCATCCGCCTTCGACAACGCCCCAACCATACGCTGCAGGTTCCGTTTGATGGACGACGATTGCTGCGGCCGCGCCTTGTCTTGCAGCCTCTTCATATTTGTATGTCCAACGCCCGTAATAGGTCATGGACCTTCCCTTGAAGAGGTCGGGATCCTGAGTGGCGTATCCGGGATCATTGACGAGAATGACAACCGTCTTGCCGGTCGCATCGATCCCCTCATAGTCGTTCCAGCCGAATTCGGGTGCGACGACCCCATAGCCGACAAAAACCAGATCGCTATCTGAAAAACTCACGCTTTCTTCGACGCGCTTCGTCCAATAGACAACTTCATCGCCGTAAGAGAGGTTTGATCCGTTCACAGAAAAATTAGATTGTTCTGGATCAGCCGTCAGTTCGATAAGCGGCACCGCCTGTTCATAGCTGCCGCCATTCGCAGGCTCGAGCCCGATATTCTGCATTTCTTCGATGAGATACTCGCGGGTTTTTTCGCCGCCGCGCGTTGCGGGCGCGCGCCCGCCGAAATCATCTGATGCAAGCGTCGCAATGCGATCGCGCAGGCCGGCCTCGTCAATGGTTGCGACCGGAAACGCCGCGGCTTCCGTGGCTTGGTCGGATGTTGGCTCTTCCGTTGCGGGTGCGGACGGTTGTTGGCCGCAGCCCGCGATGAGACCGATAGCGACAATAGACGGCAGCAGTCCGTTGGACAGTTTCATGAGACCCCTCACTTAATTCGTGCTTGTTTGTCCTATTATCACGCAAATAGAGCCACACAGTCCAGCCTCAGCGCCAGCGCTTCGGGCGGCGCCTCAATTAGCGCCGCACCCCAACGATCCTCGCTGACGATGATTACTCCTCGGCGCCCGCAAACGCTTCGCTGTCGCCGATATAGCGATCCAACCAACCGAGCACCTCTCGGTGCCACTGGACCGAGTTCCGCGGCTTCAAAACCCAATGGTTTTCATCCGGGAAGATGAGAAGCTGGCTCTCTACGCCCTGGCGCTGAAGCGCGGTGAAAGCGGCGAGGCTCTGTTCCGGCGGCACGCGGTAGTCTTTGAGCCCCTGAATCACCATCATGGGCGTTTCCCAATTCTCAACATGGGCGACCGGGTTCCAGCGTTCATAAAGCTCGGCGTTTTCAAAATAAGCGCCCGAAAAGTCCCATTCGGGAAACCAGAGCTCTTCTGTCGAATAGTAAAACGAGCGCAGATCAAAAAGTCCGTCGTGATTAACGAAACAATCGAACCGGTCCGACCAGTTTCCGGCGATCCAGTTGATCATGTAGCCACCGTAGGAGGCGCCAAGCGCGCAGACGTTTTCACCGTCGAGCCAGTCATAGCGTTCGATCGCCGCTGCAAGGCCCAGCTGAAGGTCAACGAGCGGTTTGCCGCCCCAATCGCCGTTGATGGAGTCAACGAAATCCTGTCCGTACCCGGTCGATCCGTGAAAATCGATGAACACGACGCCATAGCCGGCGCCAGCATAAATCTGCGGGTTCCAGCGATAGGACCAGCCTTCGGAAAAACTGCCCTGCGGTCCGCCGTGGATGATAAATGCGACCGGGTAGCGCTCGCCTTCTTCGAAGCCCGCCGGCTTCATAACGTAACCGTAGACGACGTCGCCTTCCGCGCCTTCGAATGAGAATTGTTCGTATGCGCCCATCTCAACATCTGCGAGAGTGTCGGCGTTCATATCCGTGAGCTGGCGTTTTTCTCCGCCGCCGAGAGGAACAGCGAAAAGGTCCGCCGGGCGGTCGAGCGCTCTCTCAACGAAAACAAGTTGATCGCCCGCGACTGCTGGCGCGCCGGCGTTAAAGCCTTCGGTGACGCGGGTAACCTCGCCATCTGTCACCGACGCCTGGAAGATCGGGCGGGTCCCCACGTCGCCTGCGGTGAAAATCACGCCATTCCCATCCGAGGTGAAGACCAGTTCGCCGACTGAGCGGTCGAAACCCTCGGTCAAATTGCGCATCTCTCCGTTAGAGAGATTCATCAGTATAAGGTCGGTCTGATCGGATTCGTAACCCGCACGCGCCATCGATGTGAAGGCAAGCGTACCGCCGTCGGGCGAAAGAACAGGCGCGCGATCTTTTCCGTCCATGCCTTCAGTCAGCATGGTCGGTTCCTCGCCGCCAGTCGCCGCGACCTTATAGATGTCAAAGTCCGTTGATCGCGGCTCGTCCGGTCCGGCAAGGCGCAACGAGAAAAAAACAGTCTCGCCGTCGGGGGAGATGACAAACGACTCCCGCCCGCCGAAAGGAACGCTCGGCACGTCGCCCACAAGGGCGCCCATCAGACGCACCGGTTCGCCTGCCGTCTGGCGCCGTCCTTCAATCGGCGCGGAAAACAGCATGGTGCGGCGCCCATCCTTGAAGGTGTCCCAATGTCTGACGAAGAGGCTTTCATAAAGCATTCCCGTCTCCGGGTTCTCATCAATTTCCTGAAGGCGATCGGCGGTGCACTGAAAGCTGTCGCAATCCGGATGCACGGCGGCGGCGAAGACAATTCGGTCGCCATCTGAGGAGAGTCTGAAAGTTGCAAGACCCACCGGATAGTCGGTCACTTGTCGCGCCCGACCGCCGGACGCCGGTTGGCGCCAAACCTGGCTTGAGCCCGAGCGGGAAGAGAGAAAGAAAACCGTCTCGCCGTCTTGGCTCCATTGCGGCTCGCTATCGCCTTCCGGCGCATCGGTCAGCCGCCGCGGTTCGGCGCCGTCGTTTAGATCAAGGACATAGATATTTGAGTCGCCGCGATTTCCTTCCAAGTCGGCTTCGCGCACAACAAAAGCGACCCTTTCGCCTGTAGGACTCGCCGTCGGACCGCCAACGCGGTCAAGGCTGTGAAGCGTCTCGATGGTGAGGCCCTGGGCGGCGGCGCCGCTGAACCCCGACAAAGCTGTTGCCGATAAAAGCGCGGCAAGCCGCGAGAAATTTCCAAACATGGATGCAATACCTCCTCGTTATCAAACCCGGCTCGGGTTCTCGACCTGCCGGGTGAAAAACTTCCAGTCTATGTAGGTTTTGAGTTGTCCCGATCGCGGGCTCGCCCCTCGTTCTGACGACAGTGTAACCAAAACGGGGAGATGTACAAATCGTGTTTGCGTTGCCGCTGACTGATGTAGCGAGGCGGATTGGGGCAGACATTCACGCGCGCAAAAGCGACAACAGCAATGTCACATTCGTCGCTACGGCTTAATCGCTCGCAATCGGATTAATCTCACCGCAAGCGATGCGTCCGCCCGATCCGCCTATGGGCTGCGTGACGTGATCGTCTTCGTTGGTATGGATCATGAGGGTCGAGCCGTCTGCGTCGAGGATCGCGCCGGCGCCCCGGTCGAGCATCAGCAGGTTTGAGTAAAGTTCTACCTCAGCCGTCCCGTCCGCTCTAACAATAAGATTGGGCAGGTTGCCTGCATGGGGACCGTCGGGGTGCAGAAAACCGTGCGGCAAACCCTTGGGCATGATGTGGCCGCCGGCGCCGGTGAAGTTTTCAAGCGGCGTACACGAACCTACGGCGTGAAAGTGCATGCCGTGTTTGCCCGGAGGCAAATCGCGCACCGAGATGTTCATGAGAACGCCGCGCGGACCTTGCTTTAAATGGATCGAACCGATTTCTTCGCCCGCATTGTTAATAATCGGCGCGTGCGCTTCAGCTGAAATAGCCGGGGCCGCGTCGGTTTCGGCGCAAGCAGTCGTGATAGCACCGGCGATGACCGCGCATGTGACCGTTATTCGATTTTGTAACATCTCAGTTTCCCCGTCGCCGTTATCTACGGTTATACGCGTATAGGACGCGTTCAGCTGAATCTACGGCGCAGTTCGAATGTTGTCGGCTTTGTGATGCAACAATCCCAAGCAGCTATTCACTCCAGCCCCGGTCAGTCATGAGATATGTCGCAAATGATGCAAGCCAATGGCTGCCGGAATAATGTTCGTCTGAGACGGCGGCGACGCCTTCGCTGGCATGAACCTCCGCAGCTGCGACCAACGCCGCTTTTCGCCGATCGCCTTCGGGCAAGGCGCGGGCGATATTGTAAAGATTCCACGCGCGTGAAGAGTTGACGCCGTCAAGGTGCACAAGCTTGCCGTCGCTGGCGTCTTTGACAATGCCGGGTGCGAGCCAATCGCCCGTTCCGTCGGTCGGGATTTGCGGCAGGAATTCACTCAGCCATGCTGAAAACTCTTCGGGCGTTAAAATTCGCCGCATGAGATCCGCCTCCATCAGGCAAGGCGACAAAAAATCTTCCCCGCTCGGCTCATAATCCAGCGGACAATTTACATCATCCAGATGAAAGGCCTTTGAGCGCTCGATGATTAGCTGTTCAAGTTCGGCGTCGCCGGCGACTCTTGCCCAGTCGAGCATCAATCCAAAAGCAAACGCGCTCTGATTATGCGTGCCCAAACGAATTGGGTACGCCAGATTTGGAAGCCATTCTTTGAGGCTGACAACGATATCCGTTTCCAGGGGTTCTAAAACAGACAACCATTCTTTCGCCTGGGGATCGTCCCACTCGCGCAGCTCCGTCAACAATTGCAAATACCAGGCGAGGCCATAGGCCGTTCCCACGACCCGCGGGCCGGTCTTGCAAAGTTTGCAACTTCGCCCGCCAGTTTTTCGGCCGAAAAACTTTCGTTCAATTTCGCAATCGCTGCGTCTCGCCATGGGGCGTCTTGCGGTCCGACGCGCAACAGACGCACGAGGAGCCAATGCCCGTGCACTGAGCTATGCCAGTCAAAGCAGCCATAAAAGATCGGGAAAATGACCTTCGGCCGGCCGATGGCTTCGGCGTTGTCTGTGGTGCGCGAAATCTTGTTGGGAAACTCCTTGTGGACACAAGCCAGGGCGAGGGCGGAAAACCGTTCCGCAAGTTCCGGCGAGATCGAGCTCGGATATTCGAGATCATCCGATTGCGCCGCGGTTTCATCGGCGCCGCACGCAGAGACAAGAAACGCCGTCAAAACGGCAATAATCATTCGTTTGGTCATTTTGTGTCTTCTCGCAGTTCTACAAACGCTGCCTGGCGCGATTCAGGTTGCGGCTTGGTCAGGAGACTGACGATAATCATCGTCGGCACATGAACGATTAATCCCAAGACGCCTTCATGCAGATCAAGGGGGCGCAGGTTCTCACCGAAATATCCGGTAAGGAAAAAGAAAATCGCGACGCCGGATCCGGCGGCAAAGCCAGCGGCCACGCCCACTGTTGTCGCGCGCCGCCAATAGAGTGCGGCGACGATGGGCGGCGCCAATTGGCAAATCAGGCCGTAAGATGTGAGAAGCAGGACAACAAGCGACGAGCTGTCATTGATGGCGAAGTAGTACGCGATCAGACCGGTGACTAACACAAAGCCTTGTATGAGACGGCGCTGCAATTGATCGGAGAACTTGACGAATGGTCCAAGCCCGTCTTCGACCGTGACAGATGCTGCAGCGTGCATCAGCGAATCGCCGGTCGACATGGATGCAGATAAAGCGCCGGCGCAAAACAAGCCGACAATGATCGCCGGGAGGTCGGAATTCAAGATCATAAAAGGCAGGATGAAATCGGAGGACTCTGGACTTTTTGGATAGAGCACGCCGGCGAAACCGATGAGAAACACGGGTATAAGGAACAGCTGAAATGTCGGGAACAAGACCACAGTGCGCCGCAAGGTTCGATCGCTGCGCGCCGTGAACGCCTTCATGAAAAGGTGCGGCCACATCATCAGGCCCACAGCAGAGACGATGATGGCGCTTGAATACCCGCCCCAGCTCCACGGATCGCCGGTCGCTGTGAGTCCCGGCACGGTCAACAGCTCCGGACGCTCGGCATTGATCTGCTCGAACATTTGTCCGACGCCGCCATAAAGTTCGATGGGCAGGTAAAGGCCAAGCGACCAGGCGATCGCCAACATGAAAAAGCCCTGAAACGTATTCGTCCATCCGACGGCGGAGACCCCGCTGAACAAAACGTAGATCATGACGACGCCATAGGCGACGGCGGCGCCGGCCCAAAGCGGTACATTGCCGTCAGTCACCGCCTCAATGACAATACCTGCGCCGCGCATTTGAAGAGTTATGTAGGGGAGAAAGGCGATCAACGTCAGCGAAGCGATGAGTACTGATAAAATGCGTGATGGAAACCGGCCGCAAATGAGTTGCGCCTGGGTTACATATCCCCGTCGTCGACCAAGCTCCGCCGCTTTCGGACCGATAAAGAAATACGGCGTCATCCCTAATACGCCGTAACACAGGATGTAAAACGCCGCCGCGCCGCGCGAGTAAGCCCAGCCCGGACCGCCAAGAAAAGCGAAGGCGGAAAAGACCGAAGCGCCGAGCACGAAATACATGACCAGCAAGCCAAAGTCGCGATCGCCGGCTACGTAACCTTGCACGCTTTTCGATGCTTTCCGGCCGGAGAGTAATCCAATGGAGAGGGTGACGCCGAGATAGGCGACGATGATCAGCCCGATGATCTGCCAGCGCTCCAACTCAGCGGTCCTCTTCGGAGCGCTGTTGCTCGCTGCGATAAAGAAGGAACAACACCGCCATCCCCATTACGATGAAAAGGGCGATGCAAAAAAGATTAAACGGCAAGCCAATGATGATCGGCGTAACGCGATTGAAGAGCAAAAAGCCGGGCCAGGTGACCGCGATCAGGAAGGAAACCATATAAACGGCGGTCAACCAACGGACGGTGCGGATGCCCAAGCGGCGCTCTCCCCATTTTTTTCGCCGCGTGTTGCCGGCGCGCTGACGACGATTTGAATTCGTCCTAAAGACCATTCGCCGATGTCGGGCGATGACCATTGGGAAACACTCTAGAAGGCATGCGGCGCCCCTGCAAGGCTGCGCGATTTCACTCTCCTTATTACCCATGCGTAAGGCGTTGGACTTTATTCAGCACATCCGTGTGGCTCTATGTTGGTCTTCCTTGAACGCCGGGCCGATGGTCTGCATATAGGGCGCCTATGAGAGTACTTTCGCTGTTCGTTGCGCTTTTCGCGGTTGCCTGTTCGGGACCTGCCGAACCGAATGTTGAGGCGCCGCTTACGATTAACTGGGAAACCTTGCTGCCCGAAGGCGAGGGCGAAGAAATCGAGAAGCTCTTTGCCGAGTATTTCGCTGACCTCGACAAGAAGCTTCAATCGCAACAGTCGCAGAGCCTCGTTGATGCCGGGAAAGAGGGGGGCTACGCCGACATCGCGGAAGGCTCGGCGCTCGATTTCATGCCGCAACTTGGCACCTTCAATGTGGTTGAAGAGCTCGATGGCGTACGCGTGCGCATTCCCGGATACGTCCTGCCATTCGAATTTTCCGAATCCGGCAAGGTCACGGAGTTTTTATTGGTGCCATATTTTGGGGCGTGCATTCACACACCGCCGCCGCCGCCAAATCAGCTTGTTTACGTCACGGCGGAGCATCCATTGGAACTCGGAAAACAATGGGATGCGATTTGGGCGGTCGGGGTGCTTCGTACGAAAAGCAAGATGAATGACCTCGGCGACGCCGCGTACACGCTGGAGATCGAGGCGTGGGAAACCTATGAAATTTGATGGTCGCAAAAGTTCTATAATGCGCGACTTCGCCGGCGCGTCGCCTTCGCTACCGCGCCTTTTGGCAGGGCGCGAGGCGTTTTTCGGGCTGTAGGCCTGTGCTGCGCGCTTCCGGAACGCGGGTTCATCGCGGGGATTGCACATCGGACAGGAAGTGATTTAATTGGACCAATACGTTATGTGATAGTATAACGTATTGGGGTTTGGTTTTGTGCCAGCTTCGGAGCGAAGGGCCGCGAAAAGCGGCTAGCAGTGGGATTCCGAAACGGGGTTTGATGGCGTCGCGATCTATACAAATGCCGATTATGCGGTCGATCTCTATCGCCGCCATCGTCGCGTTTGCCTTGGCGCAATCCATTGCCGGCGCGCTTGCGTTAGAGCACGCCGTCGAAACCGATCATGAAAGCCATTCCTGCCAGATCTGCCAACTCGCCGAGCGGGATGGTGACGGCGTGTCGCCGGCTGGTTCTATTCATAAGGCGCCGATCGGTATTCCCGCGCAGTCGACCCAGTTCGTTTTAGACGTCGTCCCGGAACACATTTTCCTCTCCGCACATTCGCGTGCGCCTCCTCACTTCAAAGAAAACTAGACACCGCTTTGAACTCAAAGCGCCGCCTTTTTCGCGTCGAGAATTAATCGCCGCAACGTTCTGTTTTTTTTGGAGAGGATCATGCAATCCTTTAAGAGTTTAAGTTCAGCTAGCGTATCTGCGTTGGCCATTTCATGCGCGATCTGCGGCGCCGCTAATGCAGAAGACGTCATTAAAGACGAAATTGTCGTCACCGCTTCACCGCTCGAGCTCACCGTCGATGAAACCATTATCGGTACGTCCGTTGTGAACAAGGAAGAGCTTGCGCGAAACTTCCAGAACACCGTCGCGGAAACCATTGCCCGCGAACCTGGCGTTTCAACAACCTATTTCGGCGCGGCCGCCAGCCGTCCGATCATTCGCGGCTTGGGCGATGACCGCATCCGCGTTCTCGATAATGGCATCGGCGCGATCGACGCCAGCGTTACAAGCCCTGACCATGCAGTTTCGATCGATCCTGCAGCGGCAGATCAAGTTGAGATCGTCCGCGGTACGTCGATGCTGCTTTACGGCTCGTCCGCTGCAGGCGGCGTCGTTAACGTCATTTCCGGCCGTATTCCGACCGAAGTCCCGGAAGACGGTTTTGACGTAACGGGAACGATCGGCCTTACCACCGTTGACGACGGTTTTGACGGCTCAGGCGCGTTCGATGTGAAAATCGGTGAATTTGGCGGCGGCGCCATCGTCCTTCATGGCGACGGTTTCTATCGCGAGGCCGAAGATTACGACATTCCGGGATTTGCGGAATCAGCCAGACTGCGGGCGCTCGAAGAAGCAGAGGAAGAAGAAGGCGAGGAGCACGAGGAAGAGGAAGAAGCTTTTGGAACGGCTGAAAACACATTCTTCGAAACCTACGGCGCGTCGGGCGGCATGTCCTGGATCGGCGAGAACGGTTTCTTCGGCGTTTCCGGCACCTTGATCGACAGCGAGTATGGAATTCCTGGCGGCCACGGTCATGAAGAAGGCGAAGAGGAAGAAGAAGAAGGCGAGGAAGAAGAATCCCCCTTCATCGAGTTGAAGCAGCGCCGCATCGATTTTGCCGGCGAGTACCGCTTCGATGGATGGCTCGAAAAAGCCAAGCTCCGCGTCGGTTATGCGGACTATGAGCACGCCGAATTCGAGGCGCCTGGCGAAATTGGCACCGTCTTCGCGAACAAAGGCTGGGAAGGCCGGCTTGAACTGGTCAACCGGGAAAAAGATTTCCTCGGCGGCAAGCTGCGCGGCGCCCAAGGGGTCCAACTGCGGTTCTCAGAGTTTTCCGCCATCGGCGAAGAGGCGTTTGTGCCGCCTTCGGATACTTCCCAGTATGGTTTCTTCGCGTTGAAGGAATACTCGAACGGGCCCTGGCGGATCGACCTCGGCGGTCGCTATGAGCACACAAAACAAGAAAACACCGCCGCGGGCGTATCCCGGAATTTTGACGGCTTTTCCGTCTCCGGCGGCGTCGGATACCAAGCGACTGAAGAGGTGTTCTTCGGCGTCCACGGCTTCCGAACCGAGCGCGCGCCGTCATCGACAGCGCTTTTCGCTGATGGACCGCACCTTGCGACGGACGCCTTCGAAGTTGGCGACGCCGATCTGGACGAAGAAGTCGGCGCCGGGGTTGAGGGCACAATCCGCTACACGACAGACCGCCTTCGCCTTTCGATCAATGGTTTCTATACCTCCTATCAGGACTTCATCATTCTGGAGGAAACCGGAGCTGAGGAAGACGGCTTGCCGGTCTTTATGTTCATTCAGGATGACGTTGACTTCCGTGGCTTTGAGGCCGAAGCCCAGGCTGAGCTGTTCCGCACGGGCAGCCTTGATTTCCACGGCGACATCGGTGTTGACTATGTGAGAGCAACCCGTGACGGCGGCGTAGACGAAGATTTGCCGCGAATCCCGCCGCTTTCTGCTGTTTTCGGACTCGAAGCGCGCCATGAATATGGCGACCTTCGTTTCGAAGTTGAGGTTGTGGCCGATCAAGACGATGTTGCGACTTTTGAGTTGCCAACGGACGGTTACGAACTGATCAATCTTTACGCGACCATCCGGCCGATGGGTGCGGACAGCCCGTTCGCAGTGCAACTGTCGGCGACGAACCTTTCTGACGAGGAAGCGCGTGTCCACACGTCCTTCCTGAAAGATGTGACGCCTCTGCGCGGCCGGAACTTCCGAGTTGCGTTGACGGCGGACTTCTGAAGTAAAAAATGACTGGCGCAGCTTGAGTTTCCGGTTCTCAAGCTGCGCCTTTTTTTACATCCGTGACGAAATGATGAACCCCATGCCGATGACAGCAAGCAATATCGCGCTTGGGATTAGCATCACCTGCAACAGAGCTTCGCGGCCCGAAATAACGCCGGTCCATGTCTCAAAAGGCTCGTTGAGAAATTCCTGAAGTGATTTTTCCTGTGGCGCGTCGATTCGCCCGACGCGGCTCATCACGTAAGGGGTTCCGAGATACGCCGCGAGGTATGCGCCGCTGATCGCCACCATGAAAAGCGCTTCGCGGTCGCCGAGAAAAATTAGCCAGAATACGCCCAGAATGGCGACGTTAACTGCCGCGAAGATCTTAAACACGCCGCCATGAAGGCTTGTGTTCGCTCGCTTCGCCGCTTCGACGAGGGTCAATTGCGGCGGTTGGGGCCGCGGTCTCGCCGATTCTATTTCCGCTTCAAAAACAATAGCTTCCATCGGCTCGGCAAGAAGGGGGTTCATTGTTCTCTCCATATATGTATTTTATATACATCTTTTATATTGCTTCCCATCGAGAAATGCAATATATGAAATGCATCTTTTATGAGGAGCGGCCGTGAGACTGAACTTGCAAACCGATTACGCCCTGCGCCTGCTTATGCATCTGGCGGTGAACGGCGAGACATTGTCGACCATCGCCGATGTCGCGGAGCGGTACGACATCTCCAAAAACCATCTGATGAAAGTCGCCCATGTTCTCGGCCGCGAAGGGGTTATCGAAACCGTACGTGGGCGCGCCGGCGGATTGCGCCTGGCGCAGCCGGCAGACGAGATTAATGTGGGCGCAATCGTACGGCTGATGGAAGCAGATCTCGCAATCGTTGAGTGCTTTCAAGGCGGCGCCGGCGAATGTCTCATCACCCCTGCGTGCCGATTGAAGGGAGTGTTCCGGGAAGCGCTCGAGGCGTTTCTGTCCATTCTCGATCAGTATACGATTGCTGAGCTGACGCGCCGCAACAACAAGCTTCGAATGCTATTGCAGACGGAGGCGGCGTGATGGAAGCCCCGTCATCCGCTCGGCGTCTTCGAACGGCGCAAGAGCGCCGCGATGAAATTCAAGCCCACGCAGATCAACTGGGCATTGACGACGCCTATATCTCGCAGCTTGTGGACGAGTTTTATGCGCGCATACGAGAACATCCTTTAATTGGGCCCATTTTCGACGATGCGATCGGCGACAATTGGGGGCCACATCTCGCCCGCATGAAAGATTTTTGGGCGTCCGTTGCGCTGAACGCCGGTCGCTATTCCGGCAAGCCGGTCCCAAAACATCAACGGCTTTCCGCTGCGCAGCCCTGGCATTTCGACATTTGGCTCGCCCTGTTCCGCCAGACCCTTGAAGAAACCGCGCCATCGCCTGCGGCGGTCGATTACTTCATGGAGCGGGCCGAACGCATCGCTGAAAGCCTGAAACTCGCCATGTTCGGCATCCCCGGCCTGCCGAGGAAATTATGACCGACTGGCCCGATGATCTTGTGAAATACAGCGAGACGCCAGTTTTTACTGACGAATCCGTTCCCGCGAAACTGACCGTAGAACACAAAACAAAGCCTGGCGTTTGGGGCCGCCTCGTTCTTCTTGAGGGCGCGCTTGAGTTTGTGGTTCCCGGCGCGCCGCAAAAATCGCGTTCACTGACCAAGAACGATTACGCGATTATCGAACCGCAAGTCGTTCACTACGTAGCGCCGCGCAAAGGCGCCGTTTTTCGTGTGGAGTTTTACAAGCGATCCGTTGTTGCCGAGTAGGCCCGTAGCAGTCCGGCAATCATAATCATCCCGGTCCGCGCGAATCTAAACGTGAGTGTCATACCACTCGATCATTTCGGCCGGCTGTTGGCTAAAATACCGATAGCCTTCGTAGCGCACGGGCGTTCCTTCTATCCACAACAGCTTCTTCTTTTTATTTGGGAGCTTGTCATAGATCCCTTGCGCATCAGATGGTTTGGTTGTCGCATCGTCTTTCACCTGAACGACCATGGTCGGGCACGTGACTTTGTGCGCGCGCGCAATGGCGTTCGAATCCGTGTGCCGGAAACTGGAGTAATAGCTGTAGCGCTCGTTAAACTTCTCGACAGCGTTTTCGACGCCGTTGTCAATCAAGGCTCGCTCGATGAAGGGCGCGGCTGAAAGCGGTTGTAATGCGATCATGCATTTGATGTGGCCAAATTCCTCCGGATGTTTTTCCATTGCAATAAATGTAGAGTTGCAGCCCATGCAAAGACTGTGGAGAGCCACTTTCATTTTTGCGGTGTCCGGACGAGACTTTGCGTAGCGAACAGATCCGATAACATCGCGCCACTCTATCGCGCCGACCCCGGTGATATTGCCGGCGCCGCTAGCTGAGTGCCCGTGGCCGCGAAGATCGTAGGCGAGGACGTTGTAGCCTGCTTCTACGAGCGCCTTGTAGGTCTCAATAAAGTTGACTTCAAAGTCGCCGTTTCCGGTCCAGGGATCGAGATGACCTGGGTAGCCATATCGGTTGGCGCCAATGAAGTGATTGCAGATGATGAGCTTCTTGCTGCCCTTCGATGGGATGAACCAGCCGTCGAGCATTACGCCGTCCATGGCCGGAAAGAAGACGTCTTCATAGTCGAGCCCGTAGTCGGAAGGGCGGCGAAGGATCGGCGTGCGAAATGAGTAACTCACGCCTTTGGCGATTTGATCAATCAGGGCGGCTTCTTGTTCGGGATTCATCTGGAACCTCTCACGATTTGTTCTTGTCGCACTCGTCGCGGGCGCTGGAAGACAGGCGAATCCAGTCGCAGCACCTGTTGCAAGGATTGTGAATTCCCTGCGATTTACCGCGTGCTTGTCTGTTTTCACTGGGTTCCTCGCAGCTCGTCTCGAGTGTACAAAAAATGTCAAATTGTAAAGCAAGGGTGTTATTGACAAAATTACAGAACTTGTCAACAGGTAAATGATGACAGACGCTGAGAGGCAAATACTGGACGCGACGATCAACCTCGTCGGCGTCTACGGCATGCGCAAGACATCGGTCGGCGATATCGCCGAGCGGGCGGATTTGTCCCGTCAGACGATCTACAATCTATTCGCCAGCAAAGAGGAGATCTATCGGGCGGCGATTGAGCATATGGGGGAACAGTGGCGCGCAAAGGCGCGGGCCGGCCTGGAAAAGGCAGACGCCTTGCCGGAAAAGCTCGACGTCGTTTTTGACGTGTTCACTGTCGATGCCTTCAAGTTCAGCCGATCAAATCCCGACGCGCACGACATGTTTGCCGAAGCCCATAAGGTCGCCGGTGATTTAATGCAGAAGTTCTTCCGGGCAAATCGCGACATTATTGCCAACGTGCTGCAACCCTATGCATCAAGATTAAAGAAGAAGGGGATTTCTGTTGAACAGTTTGCAGATCAGATCGAAACGGCGTGTCGCGGGTACAAACGCGATGCTCGATCCCTCAAGCATCTGAAAGAGCTGCTTGCCACTCAGAAACAATTGATCCTGGCTATGACGTCTTAGCGGTTTATTGACGATGGAAAGGATCGTTCCATCGTAGATAGGTGCACCGCTGCGTCGAAAAACACTAACGGTCGGCGGAGAGGGCGGGGCGACGAAAACAGGTTCAAAAGGCGTTGGATCAGAGCGAGCGAAACGACCGTTTCGCTGCGCAATTCGAATGCTGATCAATTTATTTCGCAATAATTACAATAGCTTAAAAATGTTAACACGCAAAATTTGCACATTTCTGTTGACCAGCGCACTTTGTGCACAATATAGTGTGACAGTTCGATGACAGTTTTTTATCAGTTTTGTTACAGAGTAAAAAACCGCCCAATCAGAAGGTGTTAGTAGAGGTAGTCCGATGATCAGAAGCAATCCAGGCGTGCGCCGCCCCGTTCTTTATGTTGTTGCGGCCTTGATCGGTATTGCGGTCGTGATGCCGCTGGCGATTTCCTCAGGTCAAACCGGCCCCGGCGGAATCTTTGATGAATGCTTTGCCTCTTCGTGTTCAGGCAATGCGTTGATCGCGGACGCCCGGTAACGCTGAGACCTCTTAGACTTACGCAAAAATTTTAACGCAATCGCTGCCCCGGCGCGCAGATCTAAAGGCCTGCGCGAAAATCGAATTGCGCACGCAGCGTAACGCCTTTGACTGTTTCTTCGCCAAGGCCGGATGATACGCCGTCGGCGAAATCCTGAGCGAGACCGGACGCAATATCGCCGAGATCAGCGTTGGCGACAAAGCCGTTGACGCCGACGCGCAGATTTTTCTTCGGCCACCAATCAGCTCCAAGAATAAAGGCCTGGTAAGAGCCGCCGTTGATCGTCGCCCCGTTCAGATCGATCGTGTCGTATCGCATAACGAAACTGGCGGCTCCAAATCGGCCATCGTGCAATTTTGGCCGGTCGAACTTTCCGCCTTTCAGGGTGCGTCGGCCGTTCAGTATGAAACCGGCTTCAATATACCCGCCTGAAAAAGACGGGTCCTCTGCACAAGCTGTGCAATCGGCAAAGGTCACCGCGTATTCTCCGGCGGCCCAGAAAGGCCCTTTTGTGATTGCGGCCTCAGCGCCGGCGAATGTGTCCGAATCCGCAATACGACCTGTGCTGATGATGCGCCCGGGGATATGCGTTACAGGCCTTTGTCGATATCGTAACTGAGGCTGATCTGCGTCTACGTTCCGATAGCGAAATGACAAGCCTGTATGAATGTTCAGGTCGTCATCGCCGAGGTTGGGACTGAAAGTCGCTCGGCCGGCAATTGCGTATCCTCCAAATGTAGATGCGTCATCAATGTTCTGGCCAAAAACGCCGAGCATGTAAGTGTGCCGCTCAGTTTTTCCTGTCAGCGCAACGCCAATGCGGCGGTTTAGCTCAAAAGCATCCGAAAATGCACCGCGTTCGTGGGCGGATATAAACCGAGATGATGTTATTTCATCAAGGCTGTTTGGCGTTTTGAATTGCCCGATGCGGAGTTTGGCAATGTCCAGGCCCGTCTTAAATTCCGCATAGGCGTCCGTTAAAATAACATCGCCTGAATCGTCCGTATGCACTTCCGCTTTGATCTTGCCGCGACCGGCGAATTTGATTTCAGCGCCAATCCGGGCATTGCGAAGCTCAGGCTCGCTTATGGAAAACTGCGTATTTTCTCCATCGGCATATGCATAATCATACATTACGCGGCCAAAAACATTGACTTCCGGTTTTTGATTGCGATCGTCGTTCGATTCGCCCGCCATGGCTGGCGTAATTAATGTAAAGGCGACCCCGGTTGAGAGGGCCGTGATCGTCTTTATGGCTAACATTATTCTTGGAGGCCTTATGACAGTTTTATGAATGTGGCGGGCTCTATCGCTGGTCCATGAAGTTTTGAAAAAAGTTTTGTGAACTATTTATGACGATTACGCACCGCGTGCGCGAATCTGCCGCCGCCAGAGGCGCGTTGAGGGTGCTTTTTGTCGCCGTCGGCGCCCCATTCTCATCGATTCGGCTCGCGCCCTTGGGCCGCGCCATTCATGTCATAAAATTGTTATAGCCGGTCTGTATCAGGCGCAAAAATTGCTCGCTTTTGGGGGCCGCCGCGCCATGTTCGACTTTACGCTATTCGCCGCTATCGGCTTTTTGTTTGCCGCCTATGCGGTTGTGGGCAACGATGCCCTGCAAACGCTCGGCACGTTTATCGCGTCAAACAATCGGTTGCATTGGTTCTGGTTGTTTTTGTTCGCCGCGACGATCCTCGTAATCACATTTACATATGGTTGGGTAATCAACGACGGCGATCCGTCTTATGGGCGCCTTGCGAACGCCAAGAAATATCCCGCCGTCGAAGTACAGTGGTATCACACTTTACCGCCCTTGGTGTTGCTTATCATCACGCGGTTTGGCGTGCCGGTGTCGACATCTTTCATGGTGTTGACTGTCTTCGCTTCGATCGGCGGCTTGTCGTCGATGTTGCAAAAGTCGCTTATTGGATACGGCCTTGCTTTTGTGGTGGGGCTTGGCGTTTTTCTCATCGCATCGGTCACCATCGAAAAGTTTTTTCGAAAGACAGAGCACCAGCAACACCACCCGATATGGGTGCTGCTGCAATGGATCACGACAGCCTATTTATGGTCGGTGTGGCTGATTCAGGACTTTGCAAATATTTTCGTATTTCTACCGCGCCAATTGTCGGCGGTGGAAAGTTTTACCGCCATGTTCGCAATTGTCGCGTTGCTGGCATACACCTTCGCCAACCGCGGCGGACCCGTGCAGCGGATCTTGAAAACGAAAACTGCGGTGACGGACATTCGCTCCGCAACGATCATCGATTTCACATATGCGTCGCTATTGTTCTATTTCAAAGAGCTGAATGATATTCCCATGAGCACGACGTTCGTGTTCCTCGGGCTTATCGCAGGGCGGGAATACGGCTTTGCGATTACCCAGAGAGCCGTGAATTTCATGCGCACGTGCCAGATCGCGCTTTCCGACATCGCCAAGGCCTATATAGGCCTCGTGTTGTCCATCGATATGGCGGTGATGCTGCCCTTCGTTGCAAAAGGACTGGCGGGGGCGGGTTTTCCGCTTGATGAACTCATTCCGACACAAAGCTACGCTATCTTCATCGCAACAGCGAACCTGTTGCTCATTCCGGTGGGAATGCACCTTGTGAAGAAATCTGTCTTCAGAATGACAGTGCTTGCGGTGCTGCTCGCAGTCGCTGCGGCGGCCTTTTTCACAATGCCGCTAACGTAAGAGCGCCTAACGGTATTGGCGTTTGGCGTTCAGGATGCTTCGTCCAAAAACCAGCAACCGGAAAACGTCGGCATTGACGAGCGTGGCGCACCGTAAGCAGTAAAACTGCGAACTGGCGGATGGTGTTGAGCTACTAGCTTTGAGGCATTTCTCAATCTGTGTGACGAGTCGGCGGATGGCGGCGCGCTCGATTATGGCCATGTGTGTTTTTGGCCCGGGGCGGGTGCGCTTCAGTCGAAAGTCCAGTTGTTTCAGCTGCTTATTGCTTTTTGTGGCTGATATTCTAATAAGAGTTTGACAGGGCCGTGATAGCGATTTATCGCACGCCGCTCGTGCCCAGGTGGCGGAATTGGTAGACGCGCTGGCTTCAGGTGCCAGTGGCCTTACGGTCGTGGAAGTTCGAGTCTTCTCCTGGGCACCATCAAGCAACGATTGCCAAATTTCCGTCGAATCTGCTTGGCGGCATGTTGGATCATTACCAGACGCCTGACCTCTCACTGTTGCGGGTTTTTTCTGAAGCTGACGCCACAGAATCAAAAATACCGCGAGCGCCCTTTAAGAGCGGATTTTCGGATTCGAGCTTTTTCTCCGCCCATGCAACCCACTCTCGGAGAGGTTGGCCCCCTATTTCGTCATCCAGATCTACACCTTGTTGACGAAAGCTACCTAGAAACTTGCGAGCAGTTTCTATGCTCTGCCACTGATGCGCAATCTCGACAAATCTCTGCCAACGATTTTCATCGCGCTTTCGAAGCTGTTGTTCTTCGTACCGCCTTTGTTCAGCTAAGCGAAATTTTTGCTCAGCCTCATGTCGCCGGCGGGTTTCGTCTGCGAGTAGGGGGCCTGCGGCAATAAGAGTCGCGATGATTTCCGGTAGGTGTTGCTCAATTGGATTTTCGTCGGATTCGAGCCATTCTGAGCGCAATCTTGCGGGGAGGCGCGTCTTTATACAAAAAATCAACTTCCCTGTTGGTTGTAGTTCTTGCTTCCAATCTTTGTCGCTAGCAAACCGCCACCGTTTTTCTTCATCTGTTAGAGACCTTCTAACTTTTTTGAATTTGTCGCGAAGTTGGAATTCGATTCTCTCGCCATCCAGTTTGACAAAAAGTTTGTTCTTTTCACCTTGTTCAATTTCACCGCCGTGGCGCTCAAGAGTCTTAAGTAGGGCATTTAGAACACGATGTCGCCGATGGTCGGACGCTGTAAACGGTTCTGGCATAGCAAGCCGCCTATGAAGCGGATTTCGTTCCAACTGAGCTCTTTGTTTCTGATGTTTGTGATCCGCAAGCCAGTTCGCAATGATCCGATGAGGACGAACCAATCTCTCCGGAACATTGATCAAAGCTGCGCCTTTACGCGCGGCGGCAACTTTTTCTTTGAACTCGGGCGTTAGCAACGGCGGATTCGGCTTGGATGGCGTGGGCCGGATCAACGCTTGCTTTGGAGTTGAGTCTTTCAAAACGGGTAGGCTTGTTACTGTTACTTTCTTGCCGGCCGCCTTTTTCGCCCAATACCCTCTCGGCGGGTAGGGAATATCCAGTCTCTTACAAATCTTGGCCAATGCGATGCCGCTAATACCGTACTGCATTGCCAGTCGGCTCATTGGGGTCTCCCAAACCTGGGCGTGAAGTTCCTCACGGGTTATCGAAATAGGTTTTTTAAGATTGCTTGAGTTCTCATCCATACTGAATGGCGACTTTCCTGATTGCGGAAGCATTCAAGATTACAGTTCTGTTTCGACAAGTGGGTGTTTTTTTGGAAATATCGAATATTCAATCGCTTAGTTGATGGCGCACTGGAGCCAAAAAAACGCGGTACTAGTCGACTGCGCAATCGACGGGCGAAACACAGTTAACCGGCTAGATCGGGCGCGAATCCGGAAAGCGCCTCCAACCCGTTTGATACTGGTTGACACATTCTTGCCGCCTTCGTTTTGAAAGATTACGGCGATGTTGATATTTCAGTTCGGTGTAGCTGTCCTCATATTCACTGATCGAGTGGCGAACGGGTTTTGCGTGCACGTGCCGCCTGGAGTGAATTGAGGCAGCTAGCAGAACCTGAGATTGGAGCCACGCCACAATACTTGAATTTACCCGCGATTGTTTCGTGTAAAACGCGCACATATTTGGTCATCCGGCGGTCAGAGATCTTATTCTTTGTTGCTTACTATAAGCTTGGGTTTTAGCGTCGCGTACCGATCCGCTAAATTTTGGGCACCATCAACAGCATCAACGGAAACAAGAGTGTTACCAATTGCGTCACTTATCTTGAAATGCAGGTCATTTGGGTGCTTTGCGGATGTAACGCCGGATTTCGTGACTATGGCCGAAAAATCCATTATTTGATCCGAGATTTCAAAGATTCTTTCCGAATATGTAGGAGAGGCCTCGCTTACCCTCTCGCCGTTTTTGGCATTTTCAAACTGCATAAGTGCAGTAGCAGCAATTAGATGTTTTGCGCGATTAACAAAGATCCTTGCTCGATAAGGAGACTGCTTTACCCAAGCAAAGGGGCGATCATCAAAGATCATGCTACTATACATCTGTTCACGATCGGTTTCTGCGGCCATGCATACAAAATTGTTTAGCGTTAAATCGTTTCGGACAAATATTACGTCGATGCCTTCTTCAATCATGCGCACTTCTTGCGGCATATCTTTGTAGAGTTGGTCGAGTAGTTTCTTAAACCTGTCTGCGTGACACACATCAAGTATGTAAAAGTACCGAATTCCCGCCCGTATATTGTCGAGAACCGCGGAATAAAGAATGTCGTCATCCAAGAACTCTTGTGCCCAGACGATCACAGTATCTCGCGGTTTTAGAATCCCCCCCTTTTCTTCGGAAGATTGAATAAAACCAAGCCGTCTGTTGCTGATTATTGAAGTGTACTGCTTCGAACTGAGGCGCCATCGCATTTCGCGGCCGGATTTGTTGCTTCGATTATCAATATCAAATAGCGATGCGAGAATTGCTCCGCCGAATAGAATAAACATCAATATCAAAAATACAGTGAACAATAACATTATCAGCTTTCTTGTCCCCACCCTTCGCCTTTGGCGTCAAGCACTAATTTCACAAAGCAAAGAACGGCGTACGCCGCAACACTACCCCAGATAATGATTGCCCTGAGGTTGCGGGGATCATCAAAAGTACCGTTATCAGAGATATCGCCGAGAACGTAATTCAGGCTACCAAAATGCAAACCAAAGGCCAAAAAAGCTCTGTCCAGCCCCAATCGTATAGGCCATTTCCTCATATAGTTTCAGGAACCGGTGGACGCATTCCGAGGGCTTGATGCGGACGGATGTGATTGTATTGGCGTAGCCACTTTCGGATGACAGCTTTCGCTTGATCGACGGTAGCGAACCACTCCGCGTTTAGCACTTCCCGTCGCAGCGTTCCGTTGAATCTTTCGTTATAACCATTCTCCCAGGGTGACCCCGGATAAATTTGGATTGGCTTGACGCCGATCTTCTTCAGCCAGCGTTGCAACGCCTCGGCAGTGAACTCTCTGCCGTTATCTGATCGAATGAATGCAGGCTTGCCGCGTTTGAGGATCAACGGATATAGCGCTTCGAGCACTTCTGCCGAGCCCATCCTTGGCTTGGCTACGACAGCAAGCGCCTCGCGGGTGTATTCATCAATCACTGTCAGCATGCGATAGGGCCGACCATTGCTTAGGCGATCATGTACGAAGTCGACGCTCCATATGTGGTTCTCATATTGCGGGCGCAGGCGTATCACCGACGCATCTTTGTGATAAAGGCGTTTACGGCGCTTATGGCGCGCCGGAAGTTGTAGACCTTCTTCTCTCCACAACCGCTCAACCTTCTTGTGATTAACGTCCCAGCCTTCGATGCGAAGAAGCTTTGCGACCTTGCGATAGCCATAACGACCATATTGTTTGGCGAGCCGGATCAACGCCAAGCGCAGGGCTTCATCATCTCGCCTGGGCTTTGGCTTGTATTGCTGTGATGATCGCGCCATGCCGACCGTTCTGCAGGTCCGCCGCTCGGATGTATCCAGCTTTTGACGGACCCGAATGACGGCCTGACGGAGATCGGCGGCGGTCAGGCCTTGGGCTTTAGACAATCAAGCGTTTCTTTCAGGATCAACTTATCAAGCTCAAGATCGGCGACGATCTTCTTGAGGCGACTGTTTTCCTTCTCAAGATCCTTCATCTCACGAAGCTGGGACTTTCCCATGCCGCCATACTTCTTGCGCCACGTATAATACGTCGCGTCACTGATCCCGACTTTGCGGCACGCGCTCGAAACATCACTGCCGCCGGACAGTTCAACCTCAATCTGACGCAACAAATTCAGTACATCTTCATCCGAAAAGCGTTTCCGGGCCATCAATCCATTCCCCAAAAACCTTAGCTCTCACCATATCACATGGCCCAACTTTAAGGGGGAAGGACATCGGCATTGAAATAAATCCTGTTGGCTGGCTTTATGGCTCTGTGAAGTTAAGCCCTGCAAGAAAATCAAACGTCCTAAAACGCTTATCTGAGATAGATTCAAAAAAAAATTACTTTGGCAGAGCTGCGGATGCTCTGCCAGAGTTTTTTCAAATGTGCTATTGCAAAGATGCGCTGAAATTTTTGCTGTCTGCTAGGAAGTACCTAAACTGGAGGTTCAGCAAAGTCGACAGTACCTTGATGTCAATAATCCTAGTTTACCTACATGGGAAAATTGGCGAAGGTCTTTCAAACCAAATGCGGATGACGAAGGCGATGGGACCCATCTATTCCGTGCGATGGTGGCGAGAAAACGGTTTTAGAAAGCCGCCCGAACTAGATGCGGCTGATCTGGTTCGAAAAAAAGTTGAATGGCGGTACTTTAAAGGGACGCCTCAAATTCAGGACAGCAAAGTTATATTTGGTGACAGTACGGAAAAGTTGCGGAATGTATCCCGGTTTTCAAAACAGTCCGAGCGTAAGTTTTCACTACTTTTTACGTCCCCACCATATTGTGACGTGACAGACTATCACGCTGACCAATGGTTGCGTCTTTGGATGCTTGGGGGATCATTTTATCCAACTTCATTAAGAGAAAAAAACAAAGGGCGCTTCGTAGGGAAAGATTCTTACTATGAACTTCTCGATAATGTGTTTTGTCAAACGGCAAAATTGATGGCAAGAAAAAGCACTGTATATGTCAGAACTGACAAGCGGAATTTTACATTTGAAACAACCCTGGAAATATTGACTCAGCATTTTCCAAAACACTCCGTATCGATTATGGATAAGCCACGTCACAGTCGTAGCCAAACGGATTTACACGGTAATTCTTCTAAGGAAGCCGGAGAAATTGATATATTGCTGAAAAGGTAGAAAAGTGCCGCTATCGATTGCCTAAATCAACGTTCGTCAATTTTTTCATTGAACAATTCCGCGGGATGTATCTCTAACGATTCTGCTATTCGACTTAATACCGACACAGTTGGATTATGTTCCCCGCGCTCGATGCCACCCAGATATCGCAAATCAAGGCCGGCCGTCATGGCAAGCTGTTCCTGCGTCAGCCCGCGTTCTTTGCGGAAACGCCTGATATTTGCGCCGACTATTTCTTCCCATTCCATTTCCCCAAAACGTTAGGGATTGGGTAATACAGTCTAGGGTATATATACCCGATTCAAAATACGCTTCTGCATTAGAATATGGAGTTCAGTATGCGGCTACCCGGGGTTCTTCTCTCTTTGACTTTGATTTCGTCGTGCGCTGCGGAAGGTGTGTCCGGCATATATATAGCTGCCGATGAAGAGGAAGCGGACATTATTCACATCGTAGAAGGAGAAACAGGGCAATTGAACGGCCAATTTGAGTTCATAGAAATAACCAAGAGAAATGAAGTCGAAGCGTCTTCGCGGAAACTCACAGGAACAAATAGCAAAGGCGAAATTGCCATTACGATAGAAGCGCCAATAGTCGACTGGTTTTCATCGACTACGTTCACAGGTTCAGTTTCGCGTGGCACGCTAACGCTTTCTTACTCTGGCGGCACTGCGGTGTACAGGAAAGCGACGCCCAAACAGCGAGAGTGGATTCTGGCCCGAATTAGCCAGACCGCGACGAAACGAGCAAAAAAAGAAGTCGCAGATCGAGCGCAGAATAGCGTTACTTCGTTAGCCAACCTTGTTGAAACCCTTGAGCAACGAAACAGCGATGATATCGAGTGGTTTTCTGCAAAAAAAGAAGAGTTCTCCGAACTATTTGCCGAAGCTGACTCCCTGAAAGCGCGCTGGCGCGCTGATAGGCAGAGGCGTGCGGATGAAACTGTTTTGATAGCGACTGAAAACGCCCACTTTGAAGTGGAAAAACAGGTTTGGAAGATCGATGAGACCGTAAAACTCCGTGTATCGGCTATCAGGGGCATACGCGTTGGAATAGATAAAGAACTCAAGCAGCTTGAGGAAACATGTCCGGTATCGGGAGCAAAGCAGTTTCCCGCTTTGTGCAAGAAGGTTGATATGCTGAAGGCGAGATATGAAGCAACGATCACTGAAAGTCGCGCCGCATTCGATATGCTAGTGTCGTTCCGACAAACAGCGAAGATCTAGCATTCTAAAAACTCCGAATTCGGATTCGGTTGTTATTCCTGGCGCCACTCCCATATATCCGACAAGGAGGTGTCAGTTGCTTATGAAGAAGCGTTCAGCACTACGAAGAACTACGGTTGCATCTGCTGGCTTGAACAATGGCCGCACATACGCCCTGTATCGCGCCGGGCGAGAACTGCTTGCCTCTAATGATTTCGACAATGTTTCAATTGCGAGAATTGCAGCGCTCGCGGAATGTTCCGTTGGCGCTTTTTACGAGCGGTTTCCAGATAAAAGTAGTTACATGATTTTTCTTATTCGCCATGAATTTCGCACAAAAAAGAAAAGGCTAGAAAATAAAATCGGAAAAACCTCCTGCAAAAAGTACAGCAAGAAAACCGTTATTGATGAAATAGCAAAATTTTTGACTGAGGAATTTTCGAGTGAAAAAACCGCTGGCATTGTTAGGGCCGCGCTAAAATTAGGGCCAACTGAGCTAAAAGCATTAATACCGGTTACGGAATTTCGTGACTTTGCGAATGACGCCACTTTTGAAGCGCTTCGACCAATTCTAAAGGGCCGGGATACGAAGCAGCGCGTTGCAGAAGCCCTGCAGATCGCATTTTCCGTCATTTTTGATGCAATTCAGCAAGGCTACGGGCCCTTGAAACTAAATAAGCCGCACATGGCAACGGCGTTATCCCATCAAATTCAGGCGCGACTTGTTGATATATTGGACACGTCATCCGATGGGGCAATCTCTGCAAGAAAAGCGTCTGGTAGCGCCTCAAAAACAAAATACGAAGAAACTGCAGCCAACGAAAACAAAATTGCTGAGTCAAATGGCAAATCGATCAAAAAGCGGAAATTGAATGTTTTCTAATATGACGGATTTATTCGTTTATAGTGTTTTATTAGCCAAGGGCTGAATTCGATGCTTATTGATGAAACGCCGGCCAAATCGTTTAGGGATGAAGACTATTCCGCGCAGTTTATTTTTGCATTAGGCGCTGAATTTGATTTTGATGGCGCAAATCCCGAAATTGTCGATGAAATAAATTATATCCGTAATGGATACATTGCGTCTAAGAGGGTAGATGGCCTTCAAGCTTACGATAAAGAGGCTCGACGGGATTATTTGGAATTAAAAACGGGGATCGATGAATTCTTCGCTAAATTAAACAAGCATGGTGCTGCAAATTCAGCAAATGATATGTATTTTGGTGCTCTGTATTTGCGTGAACAAAAACCACAAACTGAATTTTCTGAAATTACCGACTTCGAGAAAACGCGCGGGAAACCCTATTATTTGGAGTTAATGCGTCTATTGCGAATATTGGGAAAAGGCATTGATCGAAATATTGAGTATTTAGCGCCGCCTCGCGGCAGGAGGCCAGACTATGCAATCCAAACACTGGTTCGGCGTGCAGCAGAGTTTTGGGTAGGGTATTTGGATAGAAATTTCACCGTCGATTACCACAAAGGCGCCGGGCTAACTCCTGCGTTTGAGTTCGTGAAAATGCTTGCCCTGGAAATTGATGAGGCAATAACAGATACAAAGATCATTACAGTCATGCGTACGGAAATTGCTGAGCGTAACGGCAGTAATACGGCACGTTAACTCCTAGCCTCACAAGAAAGCAGTGCATTTTTGCGGCGCATTCCTGACAGCGGCTTTGCTTTGAATGGATGAGCCGGGCGTCTAGCCTGACGGCGTTTTTAAGAATTCCAACGCCTACAGAGTCAGTTGCGTCATGTCAGTTAGCCACCATCCAAAAAAGCGACCTTTATCCGCAGCCAACGATAATTCTTCGGGCGAAAACCGAATTATCATCGATTTTTCCGAAAACCTGCCTGTCTCCATTGTTGAAGTTGAGCTTTTCGACCGGCTAATCTCAAATCTCAGGAGCCTTGCGGCCAATGATGATGAGAAGCTTTCTGGGCAGGGTTAGAATGGGGATTATGTCATGCGTTGTATTATCTACGCACGAGTTTCAACGGCAAGACAAGCCGAGCAAAACATTTCAATTCCCGATCAGCTAAAGCGCGCGCGGAAATACGCAGCAGCGCGAGGGTTTGAGATAGTCGGCGAGTATGTGGAGCGAGGCGCCAGCGCCCGCGATGATCGCCGACCGCAGTTTCAAGCGATGATTGAAGCAGCGTTGAAAGCGCCCAAACCATTTGACTTGATTTTAGTTCACAGCTTTTCCCGCTTCTTTCGAGATGAAGTTCATTTTGAGCTTTATCGTCGCCGCCTTGAAAAGCGCGGCATCGGCGTTGTTTCCATCACTCAGGAAATGAGCGACGGACCGGGCGGAGAGATCACGCGGCGCGTTATCGCGCTTATGGATGAAATGCGCAGCAAGGAAGATGCAAAGCATGTCCATCGCGGCATGCAGGAAAACGCGCGCCAGGGGTTTTGGAACGGCGCCACGCCTCCTTTTGGTTATAAGGCGGTGGCAGCGGAAAAACGTGGCGATAAGATCAAAAAGAAACTAGCAATCGATCCTAGCAATGCAGAGATTGTGCGGCTCATCTTCAAGTTATTCCTTGAAGGTGACGGTGAAAGTGGTCCGTTAGGCGTCAAGAAGATAGCAAGTTGGCTAAATACGCGCGGATACAAGACACCGCGAGGCGGCGCATACTACTTGGGCCGCGTCCACGCGATGCTGACCAATGAAACCTATACGGGAACGGCCTGGTTCAATCGAAAGGATTCCCGGTCGGGCGAAACAAGGCCGCGCGATAAGTGGATCAGGCTGTCAGTTCCGGCGATAATTAGCACTGACGATTTTCAACGTGTTCAACTCATGCTGAAGGATCGGCGGCCAACTATGACGCCGCCGCGTCTTTCGAGTAGTGACGTCTTATTATCTGGCGTTGCTGTTTGCGAAGGTTGTGGCAAGCCGTTGATGATGACTACCGGCAAAGGCGGTGCTTATCGTTACTACAAATGCTCAGGGAAGTATCTGAAAGGCCGGTGCGAAGGCGCTACGGCAATTTCCATCCGCGAAGAGAAATTGGACGAATTAGTTCTCGGCGGGATAACCGACAAATTGCTAACGCCCATAAGAACTAGGGAAATTGTCGAGGCCGTCGCGAAGCGACGGGACGGCAGCCGGGATGCAGATTCTCACACGCTCAACCAATTGAGAGGCCAACTAACGCAAGCAAATAAACGTGTTCGTAATCTGCTCGATGCGGTCGCTGAAGGAATCACGGGCGATACTGAGCTGTTCAAGGAAGCGCTGTCATCCGCCGAAGCGGAGCGCGAGGAATTGATGCGCCTGATTCAGGAGCAGGAGGCCCAGGCAAAGGAAGCGTTGGCTCCAATAACCCTTCAGGAAGCAAGAATTGCGTCCGGCCACTTGAAGTGGCTCATCAAAGAAGCGCCCGCTGAAATGAAGAAACGATATGTCCGCGCGTTCGTCTCTGAAATCGTTGTTGGGAAGTCGAAAATCATAATTTCAGGCCCCAAAGATGCGCTTGCGGAAGCCATGACCGGAACGCCGCCGACGCACCTTTCAGCGGCGTCCGGACCAGTTCGCAGTTTTGTTCGGGAATGGCGCACCGGGGAAGATTCGAACTCCCGACCCCCAGATTCGTAGACGGTGACTTTTCGTTCCAAAGCAAGCAGTTGCCTGTAAACGGATTTGTTTCGGTGCTGAATAAAATCAACGCGCTATTCAACAGTCGTAAACGGCTGGCGTAATCAATTGACTGAAAATTCTCAATCAACAGTTCTGCTTGCTAGCGGGAATAGTGCAAACCCGTTGACGAGGAAGTGTTGAACCGCATGCGCCCGCCGGCGTCTGGTCGTCGATTTAGCAAACCCGTTGCCCAACGAACACGCCTGCGTTTCGCGTGGTGCAATCCACGGAAAATATTGAAAAAAAAACGGAGAGAGGCTAATCCAAATCACAGCGCATACCAATTATCAATACCAATAACTGCAGAATGGCATAAAATTTCAGTTGACAGATTGTTGGTGATTGGTCGATGGTATCGGCAATTAATAACAACCGACGCCATGGGAGGGGTCACATGCATCTGTCGCGAACCAACGCCAATTTTAACGCGTCAAGGAAAAAACCAAGCAACGTCAAGGCGTTGCTTCTTTCAACCGCGTTTGCGCCGGCGCTTTTGGCCTCGTCCGGGGCCGCATTGGCGCAAGACGACGAGGCTGACGACGTCATCGTTGTTACCGGCATTCGCGCATCTCTCGCAAACGCGCTCGATGAAAAGCGAGAGGCTCCAAGCCTCACCGAGGTCATCCTGGCGGAAGACATCGGTAAACTGCCTGACCAAAACCTCGCGGAGGTTCTGGAAAACATCACAGGTATCCAGATTACTCGTGAAGAAGGTGTGGGTACGGGTGTTCAAATCCGGGGTACCGGAAGCAACCGGCTCGAAATCAACGGCGTCTCTTCCGTCGGCGCCGGCAATGGACGTACCGGCATTAACTTTGAAGATCTAAATCCGTCCATCATCGCGGGCGTTGAAGTTATCAAGGCGCCCGAAGCGAAAACCATCGAAGGATCAGTTGGCGGTACGATTAATCTTAGAACCATTCGCCCGTTAGATTTGAATACGCCTCTCTTGAGCGTCCGTGCGCAGGCCGAAGACAGCAGCCTTTCGACAGAAGGCCTGCAGCCAAGAATTTCAGGCGCGGTTGGTAAAAAATGGGAAACTAACTCCGGACAGGAATTTGGCATTGTTTTGAGCGGCAGTTACACCCAATCAAGCAACACTTCTTTCCGCCCACGTATTGATCGTGATAATTTGACCACATGTCCGGCTGTCGATACGCCGAGCTCGTGTCCGGCCGGGGTCACACACTTCCTTGGGGTTCAGTTTTTGAACCAGGTTCAAAGGACAGAGGATTTTGAAACAATCAACCTGGCGGGCTCAGTAGAATTCCAGCCAACCTCTAATCTGAAGCTGTATGCTGATTATATTTATACAGATCAAACCCGCCGAAGAGCAGGTTCAAGAGCGCAGTTTTCCAACGTAAGCCGGCTGAATGGCGACGGACAACCAGGCGCCGGGGATCCTCTTACGAGAGACAGCAACATAAATTTCACTGCCTTTGACACGTTTGATTTGGGGGTCGACGCGACCGGTCAAGATCTTGGCAGCATACTAGCCGTCACGGCCGGTACTTTTACTCCGTTTCAAGGGACTGAACCGTTCGACTCACGGGGTGCGCCATTCCTGCGGGGATCCAGCGATAACAGTTCGCGTTTGACAGAGAGCGATGTTCTCATAGGCGGCGCCGAATGGGAATCAGGCAGACTAAGTGTAGCCGCCGAATATGCCAGAGTGTCATCAGAGACAGTCAATCCACGCCTTGAAACAACGCTTAATTTTATTAATCCGAACTCGGCTACGACCACGAGGGATGAAAACGGCATCCCGATTATATTTGACTTGAGCCAAGGAAACTCCTTCGGGATTAATTTTGACGATCCATTTGCGCCGACGATCGATCAGTTGCTGGACGCAAATAACTATGTGTTTGATGGCAGTCCTGGTTACAGCGCAAATATGCAGGAAAATGTGGAAAATGCATTTCGGCTGGACACCTCATACGATTTAACTGACACCAGCATACCCTTCATCAGCTCAGTTGATATTGGTTTTCGCCATAGTAATCGCTCGACCCTTAGAGACAACAGAAGTGGGTCTACCAGCGGTTCGAGTTCATTAGCGAACAGTTTGAATGCCGGCGCCATTTCGCAACTCCTCACGCCGATTCCTGATAACTTTGGAGACGGTACGAATAGCGATTTGTTCGTTCAGAATTTGTTGCACGTAAACCCAAACATTGCTGCTAACCCTCAAGAGACAATAGACGCGATAAATGCAGCCGCTATGGCTCAAGGCCTGTCGCCAATCTTCACCTCTGGGCTCGAGTCGCAGGACAGTGCCTTCTTTGACATTGAAGAAAAGACAAATGCTTTTTACGGTCAGGTGAATTTTGAAACTGGACGGTTCCGCGGAAATGCGGGTCTACGCTATGTCAGGACGTCTATCGCATCGACGGCCAATGTTATAGACGTTGGCGGTCCCGTCTTAACGACGGTTGACAGCGAATATGACCACTTCTTGCCGCGCGTGAACCTCGCCTTTGACGTAACGGATGACGTTGTCCTGCGCGCATCCTATTCCAGAGAAATTAATCGCCCCAGCTTCGTCAACATATCATCGGCGAGATCCTTCCCGAATGCTGGCGGTGTCAACAGTAATTCAATTGCTGGCAACCCCGACTTACGACCGGAAGAGATTGATGCTTTTGACGTATCCGCGTCGTGGTATTTTGCGCCCGAAGCCGTCTTCAGCGTGGGTTATTTCCGCAAAGAGCGTAGCGGGCTATTTGGAACCACTATTGATGAGCCAGGCGGACCGGGCGACCCAGGTGTTATCCCGCCAAATACGCGGGACACTGTCGGTCCTATTTGCGAAGGCGGCGGTATTTTCTCTGCGGGCACGGAAGCCGGTATCTTCGGTAACGGCGAGGTCGGCGTCTGCGTCGGAAATCAATTCCCATTCAATTCAGACGGTACAACCACTCAGCAAGGTATCGAGGTCGCTTTCCAATATAACCTTGGCGCCTTTGAAGATAGGCTGGGTTGGGCCTCCGGTTTTGGTGTCACGGCTAATTTCACACACCAATGGGAAACGAACGATTCCGGTTTCACCGATATTGCACCCAGCCGGGCTCAGGCGATCTTTGCGGCGCAGGGATTTGATCCTGCCGTAAATCCCGTACAGCGTGAAACCGCGACTCTCCTAAATCTCTCCAGAAACGCTTACAACGTGACGGGATATTACGAGAAGTATGGTCTATCAGCACGCATGCGTTACACATGGCGCAGTTCGTTTAGGACGGATGATCTGCCGGGCACCAATAACGTATTTGATCCACTTGGCTTCAGAGGTGTTGTTGAGTCGAGAGGGCAGCTAAACGGCAGCGTGAGTTACGCCATCACTGACCAATTCAGCGTAAACGTAGATGCGGTCAATCTGACAGAATCCAGTCAAAATGTATTCTGCGTGAATAACAACGCGTTGTTGTGCTACGAAGGTATCACCGACCGCAGAATCATCTTTGGCGCTAGCTTCACGTACTAAAGAAAACAACGTTTGGATCGGCAGCGACAGCTGCCGATCTGGAGCATGAATAAATCGGTCACTCCTTGCGTAACAGAACTTGGATTGACCCGCTTAACGGCCCGCCTGCTGTTCCTCCCGAGCGCTGGCGGGCCGTGCCTATTTTTGGCGCTACGAACAGTGTGTTAGTTGAAATTTTGCTGGAAATTGGTATGCGAAATTGATATGATTCGACATCTAGACGCGGCATAAAACCTGAAGAAGGGCGATAGCAAGCATGGCGGAGAAGCGGCTTTACCATTCCGTAGCCGAACGAATTAAAGAGTTGGTGCGCCAGGGCGCCTATCCGCCGGGAAGCCGATTGCCGGGCGAGCGGGATCTTGCAGAAGAGCTTGGCGTTAGTCGCGTGACTGTTCGCGAGGCGCAAATCGCGCTCGAAGCGATCGGTATGTTAGATATCCGCGTCGGTTCCGGCGTTTATGTTCTGCGGAAATCGAGCGAAGATGCGAACGCAATGCCGGACGTCGGCGCGTTCGAACTCACTGAAGCGCGATCTGCGATCGAATCTGAAGCTGCGGCGCTAGCGGCGGCGACCATTACGGACGAAGAGCTCGACCAACTTGACGATATCGTCGATCGGATGGCTGCGGGGACGGATCCGGATAGTCCGTTAGAAGCCGATGCTGATCGTGAATTCCATCTTACAATCGCTCGCGCCACCAAAAACAACGCTATGCTCGAAACCGTTGAGCGCTTATGGCGGATTCGAAACGAAAAGCCCGAAGTCAAACAGGCCTACGACTCTATTTGCGAAGTGAATCCGCAACGTCGCCTGAAAGAACATCGTGATATTGCGGTTGCTTTGCGGAAACGCGATTCTGAACGCGCCCGAAAAGCCATGAGGACGCATTTCAAGTGCATTATCGAGGCGATGCTGAGTGCGACCGAGGCGCAAGCCATCGAAGAGGCGAGGCGACGGACCCAGGAAAGCCGGGAGCGGTTCCTCAATGGAGCGCCGGCCATCTCGTGAGGCGCTAGAAAGCCAACTCCAAACGCATACCAAATAATTTGACCATTTTTCCAAATTGGACTGCAATTATTATTGTCCAATCTCAAAAAATCCCGTATGGTTCTTAAAAACCAAAGCGTTTGCGATGGTTAGAATCAGAAGGGAGAAACGATGGGAGGGGGATTTTCTCGATCTCACGAGCACTGTCTGGCCCCGATTGCCGTTGCGATTGTTGGTGCGGCTGCAATCGGCTTCAGCCCGGCGTTCGCTGAATCATTTCTCGTCAAAGATCAGGCCGCGTATGAGGAAACAGTCAAACGGTTAAAGCCCGGCGATAAACTGGTTTTGGCGGACGGCGTTTGGCGCGATTTCGAAATCGTCTTTCAAGGAGACGGCGAAGAAGGCGCGCCAATTTGGTTAGCTGCGGAAACACCCGGAAGAGTTATTATTAGCGGGCAGTCGAATTTGCGGCTTGCGGGCGAACATCTCAAAGTTTCCGGCCTTGTCTTCAAAAACGGATACACGCCGACAAGCGAAGTCATCTCCTTTCGCGTTGATTCAGACAACGTCGCAAACAACTCTCGCATAACCCAGATCGTGATTGACAACTTCAATCAGCCTGAACGTCAGGAAGTTGATTTCTGGGTGATGATGTATGGCAAAAACAATCGCTTCGATCACAATCATATTGTCGGAAAACGCAATAAGGGCGTAACGATGGCCGTTCGGTTGAACACCGAACAAAGCCAGGAAAATCATCACCGCATAGACCACAATTATTTTGGCCCCCGTCAGATTTTGGGATCAAATGGCGGAGAGACATTGAGGATCGGCACGAGTCATTACTCGCTGACCGATTCTTTTACTGTTGTCGAAAATAACTACTTCGACCGTTGCGACGGTGAGCTTGAAATCATTTCCAACAAATCTGGAAACAACGTCTTCCGCAACAATACCTTTTATCAATCCCGTGGCACGCTAACCATGCGACATGGGGACAACAATCTTGTCGAAGGAAACGTCTTCTTCGGCAACGGCGCCGAACACACGGGCGGCATTCGCGTCATCAATGCGGGACAAACTATCCGCAATAATTATATGGAGGGGCTGAAGGGAACGCGTTTCGGCGGCGCACTTGTAGTAATGAACGGCGTGCCGAATTCGCCAATCAATCGGTACCATCAAGTCAAAGATGCGAAAATCACCAACAACAGCATCATCAACAGCGACAATATTCAATTGGCGGCGGGAAGTGATGCAGAACGCAGCGCCGTTCCAGTTGACAGCGAGTTTGTTAAAAACCTGATTGTTCATGACGGCGTGAGGAACGTTTTTACCGTTTATGACGATGTCTCGGGCATCACTTTCGCCGAAAACCTCCTTGCACCGATGGACCCGCCTGATTTTGCAGGGGGATTTCACCGCGAAGCAATCTCACTTGAGCGCGATAAAAATGGATTGCTGCGACCAATAAACGACCTCGGCGCTGGCGTATCCCGCGATCTCAAAGTCACAGCAAAGGCCGAGACAGGTGTTTCTTGGTATCCGAAGTCTGAACCAATTGTCGCATTTGATTCTGGAAACACCATCAATGTATCGCCGGATCAGAACTCGCTTTTCTCGGCGGTGAACGAGGCGAAAGCCGGCGATACCCTTGTCCTGCAGAAAGGAAATTACGTAGTCAGCAAGTTTCTCAAGATCGACAAGCCGCTGACAATAAAAGGGAAGGGACGAGTAAACATCAGTTTTGAGCGGTCCGCTCTATTTGAGATTCTTGATGGAGGAAGTCTGAAACTATCGGGGGTGAAGATCTCCGGAAAAGATGCGCCGGACAATGCCGGCAATACCGTTATCCGCACCAGCCCGTATTCAATGCTAGAAAACTACCGGCTGGAAGTGATCGATACGCATTTCAGCCGTATGGATGTGAACCATTCGTTCAACATCATTTCCGCCGCCAAAGGAACATTTGCCGACAATATTCTGATCAAAGATTCGAGCTTTCAGGATGTTACGGGCTCAGTTTTGAAGCTCGACAAGGAAAGTGACGATTACGGCATATACAACGCGGAATATCTAACGATCTCTAATTCAAGATTTGAAAACATTCAGGGCGCATTGGTTGATTTCTATCGCGGGGGCACGGACGAAAGCACTTTCGGACCGCACTTCGTACTGACCGGCTCAAGATTGAAAAATGTGGGCGGCGGAAAGCGAAATAAGTCAAAGGCGTCAATTCATCTTCATGGCGTTCAAGTCACGAATATTTCCGGCAATACATTTAGGGACAGCAAGTCGTTCCTCATCAATCATACGGTGGGCGAGCCAAAAACGCGTATCAACGACAACACGTTCTTGAATACATCGCTGCCCGATGTTTACGAACTGAACAGCGGGGTGGAGCCGACAGCCGTAATCGAAAACAACAAGGTGAAAAGCCAATGATGCGGGCTACGCTTATTACCTTGTCTGTGTTGGCTCTATCGGCGGTGTCTTGCGATCGGCCCGACCAAGAGGCTTCACACAGGGACACAGTCGCGATGCATAGTGCGGCTGGGCATTCCATGAGTTTTGCGAGCACTCTGAATGCGTTGGCGACGAAGATCGACGCTCAAATCAAAGAACCGATTGACGTCCCAGAACCGAAAGACGCGGGCGGCGGCTACACCCACGAACAACACAAGAAAAACGCAAAGACAATTTACGAGTCCGGGAAGCTGTTCGAGTTTACTGGCGAAGATCGTTACGCCAGGCATGCTGAAAGCCTTTTGCTTGCCTATTCGGAGATGTATCCAACGCTTGGTCTGCATCCAAAACCCAAAGAACAATCGCCCGGGCGACTATTTTGGCAGAACCTGAACGAGAGCTGGTGGCTGGTTTACAGCATTCAAGGGTACGCCAGCATTAAGCAGGCGATTTCCTCTGAATCGCGCAACAGAATCGAAACAGACCTTTTCCGGGAAATGACAAAGTTTCTCTCTGAGGACGCGCCGGAAACTTTCAACAGGGTTCATAATCACGGGACATGGGCGACGGCGGCCGTTGGCATGACCGGGTATGTGCTTGGCGATGATGACCTCGTAGAAAAGGCGTTATTGGGTCTGGATAAGTCTGGCGACTACGGGTTTCTCAAACAACTCGACGAGTTGTTTTCGCCCGATGGCTACTACAATGAGGGCCCGTACTATCAGCGATTTGCATTATTGCCGTTTGTGCTCTTTGGGCAGGCAATTGAAAAAAATGAACCGGAACGAAGAATATTTGAGCATCGCGACGGTATCTTAAAAAAAGCCATCTACGCAACGATTCAACAAAATTATGGTGGGCTGTTTTTTCCAATCAACGACGCCATAAAAGACAAAGACATTGCGACCGCCGAATTGCAATACGGTGTGGCAATTGCATACGAACTGCTTAATGACCCCGGTCTTCTTTCAATTGCAGACGCTCAAGGAGAGGTGGTTCCGACAACGGGGGGCAAGAAGCTTGCCGATGCGCTCGCGCGCGGCGACGCCGAACCATTTGATTATGCGTCTATGCGCCTTCGCGACGGCGCCGCCGGCAATCAGGGGGCGCTCGATATACTTCGAGCGTCGAACGATCCCGATGATTTAACTGTCGTGGTAAAAAATACTTCTCAGGGCCTCGGGCATGGGCATTTCGACAAGCTCGGATTGCTTGTTTTTGATGCAGGCCACGAGATCATTCGCGATTACGGCGCCGCGCGGTTTTTGAATATCGAGGCGAAGTTTGGCGGACATTATCTTCCGGAAAACGACAGGTGGGCTAAGCAATCGATTGCGCATAATACGTTGGTGGTCGATGAGACGAGCCACTTCAATGGCGACACGGAAACGGGCAACAACTTTGCGCCGAAAATCGAGACATTCGTCGTCACGGAAAACTTGCAAGCGACGAGCGCAACAATCGATACGGCATATAAAGGTGTGACCCTCGGCCGGACGGTGGCGATGGTCAAGGATGCGGCGTTTCAGTATCCGATCATTATCGATCTCGTTAAGGCGCACACCGAGAATTCCCGACAATACGATCTTCCCTACTACTACAACGGGCAATTGATTGAGACGAATTTCGAAATTGCTGCGGACCCTCTGACACGAAGCCCGTTGGGTTCGGGTAATGGATACCAGTATCTGTGGCGTGTCGCTGAGAGTGACTTTCTCAACGGAACAACGCAACTGACCTGGCTCAAGGATCGTCGCTTCTATTCCGTTACGTCGATTGTGCCTGACGATACAAAAGTCATAATGGCCGAAATCGGCGCGAATGATCCCAACTTCAATTTGCGTCGAGAGCCTGCGTTCATTTATCGAACGCGCAAACCGGACGGCATTTCAATCGCGTCGGTTATCGAACCGCACGGTGAATACAATCCTACCGTTGAATACACTGTTGGAAGTCATTCAAACATAAAGTCGGTTCGTCACTTTGAAACTGACGACGCAGATTACCTTTTGGTCGAAACCAAAGCTGGAGAGCAAATCGGCCTGGGAATTTCTGGCGCCAGCAAAAACGAGACCAAGCATACAGTGAATATCGATGGTGAGACAGTTGCGTGGACTGGGCCTTACACACTTGTTCACTCTGAAAAACATTCAAACGGAGGGCGGTAGCAGTGCAAAATCAGGACAAGGACGCTGAAATTGACGATCGCTGTGAAAGCTTGCCGTTCATTTTAGGTTCGCAAGCCCCATTTGAGGAAATTGGACCCGGGCTAAAGCGGCAAATTCTTGGGTACAATAACGAAATCATGGCTGTACGCGCCGTGTTTGAAGAGGGTGCTGTTGGCGAGCTTCACAAACATCCGCACAGCCAAGTGGCGTATGTCGTCTCGGGGAAATTCGAAGTCACCGTTGGCGACGAGACAAAAACGCTTACTGCCGGCGACAGTTTTTACGTGGCGCCGGAAACAATGCACGGCGCGGTCTGCAAAGAAGCCGGCTGCCTCATCGATATGTTCTCGCCGTTGCGCGACGATTTCCTTGCCGGTGAGCCCGGCTATTCGTCATGATGAAGGGTCGTCTCAGATGGGTGGTTGTAAGTCTCGTCGCACTCGCGACAATCATCAATTACATTGATCGGCAAACCATCAATGTATTGTGGCCGCAACATATTGCCCCGGATCTTTGGCCGGATATGGATGCGGACGGGCACAAACAAATATTGGGTATCATTTCGGTTGCCTTTATTTTTTCGTATGCGTTCGGGCAGGCGATATTCGGGAAAATATTTGACTGGATCGGAACCAGGCTGGGGTTCGTGTTATCGATCGGCGTCTGGTCGCTGGCGACGGCTGCGCACGCCCTCGCACAGGGCGTTCTTAGCTTCAGCATATTCAGGGCGATACTCGGTGTTGCGGAGGCCGGAAACTGGCCGGGCGCAACAAAAGCAAATGCTGAGTGGTTTCCAATTAAGGAGCGCGCATTAGCGCAGGGTATTTTTAATTCCGGCGCCGCGATTGGCGGGATCATTTCCATTCCGCTGATTAGCTATCTGGCGATATTCCTGGATTGGAAATTCATATTCATCTTGGTTGGCGTTGTCGGACTGATTTGGCTGGTCCCATGGTGGGTTATCGTTAAAGCTCCGCCGAAATATCATTCGTGGTTATCAAACGAAGAGCGCGAATATATCCTTAGCGGTCAAGCCAATGAGGACCTGAATGAGGATGGCGATATCGATGGCGGTTACAACCCTCCGACCGTCGAACTCTTGAGCCGCAAGGAAAGCTGGGGCGTTATCATCGCCTCTGCGGCAATCGATCCAATATGGTGGTTGTTCATCATCTGGATCCCTACCTATCTATTCGAGGTACATGGATTTAATATCAAGGAACTTGCGGCGTCGGGGTGGCTTCCTTTTGTCGGCGCAATGCTCGGCGCATGGTTTGGCGGGTTGTTGGCTCAAAATCGCTTAAAAGCCGGGTGGGACGTCAACAAGACTCGCAAATTCACAATCACATTGGGGTGCTTGATAATGTTGCCAGCCCTGCTGGCAATGGCGGTGGCCGCAACGCCAGCGCTCGCGTTAGCGCTAATGTTCATCATTCTTTTCGGTTTCCAGACTGCAATCGGAAATGTGCAGACGCTGCCGAGCGATTTCTATGGCGGAAAAACGGTAGGAACCTTGTCCGGTTTCGCCGGCATGGCGGCGAAGCTCACGGCTGCGGGCCTTACCTATCTAGTCCCCTTGCTGACGATGGGCGCCAACTACACGCCGGTTTTTATTGTTGGCGCCGCCCTCGCGCTCACCGCAATTTTCAGTGTCTGGGTCCTTTGCGGCCACATACAACCATTGAAACCGCGCACAAAAATCACGGCGTGACGAATTAGAAAAGGACGGGAAAATGGCAAAACCAGTCATCGGTTTCATCGGCCTCGGCCTCATGGGCGGAAACATGGTGGAATGCCTGCAAAAGAATGGCTTTGAGCTCAATGTTATGGACCTCAACAAGGACGCGGTCGCAACTGTTTTGGGACGCGGCAATGCTGCGGAGTCCGCTTCAGCTAAGGAGCTAGCTGAAGCAAGCGATGTCGTTATGCTTGCGCTGACGACATCCGCTGTCGTCGAAAAGGTTGTCTACGCTGAGGACGGCATTCTGGCTGGCATTCGGGAAGGCGCCGTTCTGATCGATTTTGGAACGTCAATCCCGGCTTCGACGCGCAAGATCGGATCAGACCTCGCTGGGAAGGGCGCGGGAATGATCGACGCCCCGCTCGGCCGCACGCCGGCGCACGCCAAGGACGGCCTGCTCAATATCATGGCGGCGGGCGACCAGAAGACCTTCGACAAAGTGAAGCCGGTTCTCGACGTCTTGGGCGAGAACGTCTTCTATCTAGGCGCGCTTGGCGCCGGTCATACGACCAAACTCATCAACAACTTTATGGGGATGACTACAGTTTGCGCGATGAGTCAGGCTTTTGCTGTTGCGGACCGAGCGGGCGTCGACCGCCAGCAGCTCTTTGATATCATGTCGACGGGCCCATCGAATTCGCCATTCATGCAATTTTGTAAAAACTACGCGGTCGACGGCGTTAGCGATCTCGGTTTTTCCATCGCAAATGCGAACAAGGATCTCGGTTACTTTGTCAAGATGGCTGAGGATCTTGATACGCGGTCCCTGATCGCCGAAGGCACATCGGCGAACCTTCAGGCCGCGTTCGACGCGGGCATGGGCGCGGGCAACGTTCCAGAAATATTTGACTATTTCCGTAAACTGGAAAGCTAACTGAAACTAACGCCAATTCCGAAAGGACAGGAATGAGTTCGCTCAAGGGAAAAACGGCAATCGTAACGGGCGGCACGCGCGATATCGGCCGGTCCTGTTCAATCAAGCTCGCGGCTGCGGGCGCAAACGTCGCCGTAAACTACCTCCACAACAAAGACGCTGGCCATGAAACCGTTGCTGCGATTGAAAAAGTTGGTGGCCAGGCCGTTCTCGTAAAAGGCGACATGACAGCGAAAGATGACGTTGTCGGACTTGTCGCCGCTACGCGTGATGCGTTCGGCGAGGAAATCCATGTTCTTGTCAATAATGTCGGCGGCATTGTCGCCAGGAAAATGCTCGATGAGATGGACGAGACGTTCCTGAATTATGTATCGGCGCTGAATTTGAATTCAACATTTCTCACGATGCAGGCCGTCGCTCCTCACATGAAGGCAGGCAGTTCAATTGTAAACTTTGCTTCGCAAGCCGGACGCGATGGAGGCGGTCCCGGCGCCAGCGCCTATTCGGCCGCAAAAGCGGCGGTAATGACTTTCACGCGCGCTATGGCAAAAGAACTTGGGCCGCGAGGCATTCGCGTCAACGCCCTTTGTCCGGGAATGATCGACACGACGTTTCACGACACGTTTACGCCGGACGAGGCGCGCCGCGGTTTTGAGGCGTCTGTTCCGTTGCGCCGTCAAGGTCATCCAGACGAATGCGGCGACCTCGTTGTCTATCTAGCCTCGGACGCGTCCGCGTTTATCACGGGCGCCAATATCGACATCAATGGCGGGATGGTGTTCTCGTGAGGCAATCTTATGACCGATGAAATAACGAGATCACTAAAAAGTACCCGGGTCGTACCGCTTGTGCAGGCAGATGATCCGACGACAGCGGTGAAAATCTCTGATGCGCTTATTGAGGGCGGTTTGTCCGTTCTGGAAGTGGTCTTGCGCACCGATGAAGCGCTTCGGTGTCTCGAAGCAATTGTCACAAGATTTCCGGACGCTCAAGTGGGCGCCGGAACAGTAATAAGCGCAAATCAGTCGAATGAAGTGATCGCACGCGGAGCAAAATTTATTGTATCCCCGGGTTTGGATGAAGCGTCGGTCAAAGTTGCCCAATCAAGCAATATTCCCATTTTTCCCGGAATCGCGACACCGACGGAATTACAACAAGCGTGGAACCTGGGGCTCAATACGGTAAAATTCTTCCCGGCCGGTTTGGCCGGCGGGCCGAAGATGCTGAAGGCATTCTCATCGGTTTTTCGCGATATGCGCTTCATGCCCACAGGCGGGGTGACCGCCGCAAACTTGGCGGGGTTTCTCGAAATTCCGTCGGTGATTGCATGCGGCGGAAGTTGGTTGACGCCCGCCGCCGCGATTAAAGAGGGCGATTTTGCCGCCATCACGAAACTTGCCCGCGAAGCAGCTTCCATCGCGTGCCAATAACAATTCTGTGGAGAATTGAGATGTCAAAATTTCTTTCATTTGGCGAAATTATGTTGCGTTTGAAAACACCCGGCCATGAACGCTTCTTCCAGTCGCCTGCGTTTGAAGCGACGTTTGGCGGTGGCGAGGCCAATGTCGCCGTGGCGCTTTCGAATTACGGGCTAGATGCTGCGTTTGTGACGGCGCTACCCGGTAATGCGGTCGGCGATGCGGCAATTGCCGAACTTCGGAAATTCGATGTGGACACGTCAATGATTCGCCGATCCGGCAATCGCGTCGGCATTTATTTTCTGGAGACCGGCGCCAATCAACGGCCATCGAAAGTTGTTTATGATCGAGCGGCTTCTTCGATTTGTGAATGCGGGCCAGGCGATTTTGACTGGCCGAAAATCTTCGATGGCGCCAAGTGGCTGCACATCACAGGTATAACGCCGGCGCTGAGCCAATCCGCGGCGGATCTAAGCCTTGAATGCGTGAAACAGGCAAAAGCTCATGGCGTAACTGTTTCCTGTGACTTCAACTATCGGGGCAAGCTCTGGAAATACGGGAAGTCGGCGCCTGAGGTCATGACCGAATTGGTCAAATTCGTCGATGTGGGCATTGCCAATGAGGAGGATTGCCAGAAATCTTTGGGCGTTTCTGTTGATGTCGATGTCGAGAGCGGCGAACTCGATACCGCAAAATATGAAGCGCTTTCGCAAAAAATGCTTGAGCTCTATCCCGAAATGTCAGCGATCGGAATCACGCTTCGCGAAAGCCACAGCGCCGACCAGAATGGATGGTCCGCGTGTATGCGGGACATGGATGGGTTTCGTTTGAGCCGGCGTTACCAAATTACAGATATTATCGATCGCGTTGGTGGCGGCGACAGTTTCGCTTCCGCTTTCATTTATGGCCTCAACGCTTACGAAGACCGTCAGCAATCGCTTGAATTTGCGGTCGCAGCTAGCTGCCTGAAACATTCGATTCTAGGTGATTTCAATCGCGTGACTGTCGATGAAGTTGAGAAACTGATGTCTGGCGACGGCTCGGGACGAGTGCAGCGGTAAAGCGCTCGATATCACAACCGAATAAGAGAATTGCGCTAATCCTAGGTCCGCTAGCACAGCGACACACAATGGCGAAATCGGCGGCGTGGGAGGCGGAGTGTGTCGCGTCGCTTGTAGGGGAGCGACGGTAAAATGACGACTTCCAAATCACGCCGTTGGGCAAAAGAAAAGCTTGCTCTGTTTTTGCCCGGCATTTTTCTGTTGGGTTTTAACATCGGGACCGGCAGCGTCACCACGATGGCGAAAGCGGGCGCGACCTATGGCATGTCACTATTGTGGACAGTGCTTGTATCCTGCGCCGCGACCTACATCATGATCACCGCATACGGCCGTTATACGCTGGTAACCGGCGAAACGGCGCTGCAAGCGTTTCGAAAACACATTCACCCCGCTGTCGGAATGTTTTTTATCGTCGCCTTAACTGCGGGCGTCAGCGGCAGCGTGATGGGCGTCATGGGGATCGTCGCCAATATCAGCTATGAATGGTCGAAAACTCTTGTCAGTGGCGGGATCGCGCCGATTTACTGGGCAGCGTTATTCATCAGCTTGGTCTATTTTATTTTCTGGAACGGCCGTACAGAAGTTTTTGAAAGGGCCCTGGCGGTAATTGTCGCCATTATGGCGGCTAGTTTTGTCCTGAATTTTTTCATTCTGATGCCGCCTCCAACAGACATTCTGAAAGGGTTGTTCCCATCCATTCCCGCTGTGCGTGACGGTGAAGAACAAGGCCCTTGGCTTCTGATTGCGTCTATGGTCGGAACGACCTTGTTTTCAGGGCTTTTCATCATCCGCACGACATTGGTGAAAGAGGCTGGTTGGACGCTTGACCATGCGGCGCAACAACGACGCGATGCTTTGTTTGCCGTCGTCATGATGTTTGTCATTAGCGCCGCCATTATGGCCGCTGCTGCGGGGACATTGTTTACAGAAGGTCTGGGCCTTGAACATCCGGCGCAGATGATAACCTTACTGGAGCCGTTAGCAGGACCGTTTGCCGTGTCGATCTTTGCAGTCGGTATCATCGCCGCCGGTGTATCGTCGCAATTTCCGAATGTGCTGATGTTGCCGTGGTTACTGTGCGATTATCGAAATTCGCCTCGCGACATGACACTGCTCAAATATCGAGTCATGGTGTTTTTAATCTCGCTGCTAGGACTAGTCGTTCCGCTCTTTGATGCGCGCCCTATATTTGTGATGATTGCATCGCAATCATTCAATGTTGTGCTTCTGCCGTTGACCGTCGCGTGCATATTTTATTTGGGTAACAAACAAGACCTGATGGGCGAAAACCGTAACGGCCCGGTATTGAACGTATGCCTCTTCGCCATCTTCCTGTTTTCGCTTGTGACGAGCTATATGGGATTCCAAGGGCTACTGGCGATGATTAGTCGATGACATATTCTTGCTATCAAGGCTTTAGAAAAGCACCCTTTCATGCGTGAAGCTTGGCGTTGGTTCGGGTCCAAAGTTCCTTTGACGTGGACGGAGATTCGTCAGACCGACGCTGCCGTCATTGTTAGCGCCCTGTACGATATTCCCATTTGAGATGTTTGGCCGCGTTATTGAACCGGGGGTCACGGCGATAGGCAGGTTGAAGGAGCTCGCGGAAATCCGCCGAATTGTCTCTGCATTATCGGCGCCCAATGCATATTGAACGTAAGGACACTTGTGTAGCGCCGACGAACACATTGCATGCCTACTTTGAGAGAAATGGAGGGGTCAGGCGGCAAGTTTTGATATCGCCGTGCCGAGAAAGCGTCATTTATTGCGTTGATTGAGCCTCAAAATACCTTGCCTCAATCTTTGAAATTGCTTCGTTTGACCTATGTGGCGTACATATGCGCTATCATATTGCTAAGGTAGGTCATTTATATGTCTACCTATATGAATACATATGGGTGCATACATCGTTCATATGGTCTGTTTATCAGCTTTTAGCGACGCCGGACCGCGGTACTCCTCTGCCGGAGCCAATGCTCTTTCAATAAACTCCGTCGATAGAGCTAGATTAGGGTCGTAAGCGATGCGCGCGGTGCCTGTTGCGCGATCTTACTTTCCTAGCATCTAATGCTCCAAACGCGAATTCGTCGATTCGTGTTGACGTAGTTAATAAGTTGGCATATTATAATTGCCAATAAGGTAGTGTAGCCATGTATCTGCAGTCGTCGCTTGCTATGAGTTCGACGCCCGTCCGCGCAAAATACGATGATGATGCGGGCAATGGGCGGTGCCGGGTATTTGTGGAACGAACAGAGAAGCCGTTTTCTAGGCTGCCAGACCATGCGTTGCTGGATACGGCCGATATCGGGTTACTGCTCAACGCCGCTCCACGAACAGTTTATCGCTGGATCAGCGAATACAATTTGCAGCCCTCGGTACGGCATGGCCGCGAATATCTTTTCCGAAAAGACGAATTACTCCGCTGGATTGATAATGATCGTCCTGTCATGGGGCGGCCTAGGATGCGATAGGCGGGAGTAGGGATTGGCGCATGCGCGAAACGACGCCCATCCTCCTTACGCGAGCCGAGGCCCGCGCCTATCTAGGCGGAATTGATCCGGACAAAGTCGCGCCGCCTCTACGCTACGGCCGGTCGTTACGGTGGGCCCGATGGGCGCTTGACGAGAAAATCAAGGCCGATGCAGGATTGAATGAGGGGGACAGCGGAGACGCTTATGACGCATGGCGGCGGGGTCGTGGTGAGACTGAAGGGACTTCATAAGGTCCGACGCAAGCTCGCGGATGGCTCATTCCGAACCCACTATTATGCCTGGCGCGGCGGTCCTCGTGTTGAAGGCAAGCCCGGAACGCCGGAGTTTATTGCAAGCTACAATGCGGCCGTATCGGCGAGGAAGACGCCGGTAAAAGACTCGTTTGCTGCGCTAGTCGCTCGATATCGGCAGTCCCAAAAGCACCTTTCTCTGCGCCAAAACTCGCGTCGGGAATAAGCGCGGCATCTCGATACGCTGTTGGATAAGTTTGGTGTAGCGCCCTTACGCGCCTTTGATGATGTCCGAATGCGAAAAGATGTCAGGGAATGGCATGAAAGCATGAGTGCGACGCCACGGCGTGCCGACTTGGTACTTGGCGTTTTGAGAAAGGTTTTAGACTTCGCTCGCCAAGACGGCTTGATCAACTTAAATGTCGCCGCCGGCCACTCTCAACTTCACAAAGTAAATCGTTCTGAGAAAATTTGGAGCCCCGAAGATATTGAAGCTGTTTGCGCAGTAAGTTCGCCAGCGCTCGCGCGCGTTATTTTGATGTCAGCGCACTCTGGTATGGCGCGCATTGATCTCTGTAACCTTCGCTGGAGTGATGTCGACGAACATTCTGTTCAGTATTCGCGATCAAAAACCGGTGAGCTTGCAACAGTGCCGATTTATCCGCCGATACGCGCGATTCTAAATGATGCGCCGCGGATTGGGCCGATCGTGTTTACCAACACGCGGGGCAGGCCGTGGACGGCAGATGGTTTCAGCACCGCCTTTCAGAAGGCGAAAAAGAAAGCTGGCATCCAAAATCTCCGGTTTCATGACCTGCGGGGCAATGCGGTCACTTATCTTTACACGGAGGGCTTGTCCGACTTGGAAGTCGCCGACATCGTCGGCTGGAGCGAGGAGAGCGTGCGTCAGATCAAGAAGCGATACGTAAGTCGCAAAGCCGTGGCGAGCGCGCTCATCGAGCGTCTGAGAAGAACAAAAAGAGTCTGAAAGCTGTAAACCGCTTGTAAACGGTCTAAACCGCGAACGGATCGAAGGAAATAAATCCAACAATTTCAGGGGGTAATGGCGCACCGGGGAAGATTCGAACTCCCGACCCCCAGATTCGTAGTCTGGTGCTCTATCCAACTGAGCTACCGGTGCAAGGGCGCGGAGCGAAGGCCGCCGCGCCGGAGCGCGGGGTTTAACCCAATGGGGCGGCGTAATGCAAGCGCCTGGATGGAGGCGGCAAGGCGCATTGGTCCATCGCCGGCGATGGCGCAAGCAGCGGCGCGGGTCGAGGCTCGCATCCTGCGCCGGAACCCCCTATGAAGGCCGCCGGATTACGCTTTCGAGGGGCTCATGCGTCATTTCATTTTCATCGCCGTCTTTGGTTTGTATGCCTGCGGGGGCGAAACCGCCGCGCCGGACGAGGGCGCTTCGACAACCGCCGTCGCGCCGCCGGCGGAAACTCCGGCGCCGAATTCCTGGTTTATCTCGGCGGCGAACCCTTACGCCGCCGAGGCGGGCGCGGCGATCCTGCGGCGCGGCGGCTCGGCGGTCGATGCCGCGGTGGCGACCCAGGCGATGCTCGGCCTTGTGGAGCCGCAATCTTCTGGCCTTGGCGGCGGCGGCTTCTTGATTCACTTCAATCCGGAAACGGGCGAACTCGTCACTTATAATGGGCGCGAGACAGCGCCGGCCTCAGCGACGCCAGAACGCTTTCTTGACGATAGCGGCGAGCCGATGAATTTCTATGACGCGCTTGCCGGCGGCCTATCGGTCGGCGTGCCGGGCGCGGTCCGCATGCTCGATCTCGCCCATCGCGAACATGGGATTTTGCCTTGGCGCGATCTCTTCACCGATACGATTGCGTTGTCGGAGGAGGGCTTTGAAGTTTCACCGCGCCTCAACAGTCTGCTCGATCGGTTTCCGCGGGTAAAAACCATGCCGGCGGCGGCGGGCTATTTCTATGACGAAAACGGCGCGCCCTGGCCGGTCGGTCATGTTTTGAAAAACCCCGCTTACGCCGAAACCCTATCGACCATCGCCGAAGACGGCGCCGATGCGTTTTATTCCGGGCCCATCGCAGAAGCGATTGTGGAGGCCGTCAATACGGCGCCCAATCCCGGCGGCATGACGCTGGAAGACATCGCGGCCTATCAGCCGGAAAAAGTCGATCCGGTTTGCTCGGACTATCGCGCTTACCAGATCTGCTCCATGGCGCCCCCAAGCTCGGGCGGGGTGACCACATTGCAAATTCTCGCAATGCTGGAGCCTTTCGATCTTGCCGGCGCCGGCGCATTTTCAATCGAGGCGCTGCATTTGTTGTTCGAGGCGAGCCGGCTCGCCTATGCGGACCGCAACGAATATCTCGCCGACAACAAGCAGCTTGCGGCAGAAGGGGGATTGTCGCCCAAGCAGGTGATCTCAGGGTTGTTGAGCCCGGAATATCTCGCCATGCGGTCAGGCTTGATTGACGCGAACAAAGCAGCCGAAGCAGTCGATGCGGGAGATCCGTCGGCTTATGTCGATGAGGGCGCCGGAAGGTGGCGCCCGATGGGGGAAGATGCCTCGCCCGAGCCGCCATCGACCACCCACTTCGTCATTGTCGACAGCGCCGGGCGCGTCGTTTCCATGACGGCGACGGTCGAATTTGCGTTTGGCAGTCATCAGATGGCCGCCGGCATGCTTTTGAACAATCAGCTCACGGATTTTTCATTCGTTCCCGTGCGCGACGGCCGGCCGGTCGCCAACGCCGTGGGGCCGGGCAAACGCCCGCGCAGTTCCATGAGCCCCGTTGTCGTTTTCGATGACGAAGGCGCGTTTTTCGCCGCGCTCGGCTCCCCTGGCGGTCCGGCCATTATCGGATATGTGGTGAAAACGCTGATTGCTCTCATCGACTGGGAGATGTCGCTGCAAGATGCGGTCAATGCGGCCAATGTCGTTTATCCGCGCGATCAGGCGGTGATCGAAGAAGGCGCATTGGATAGCCAGATTATCGCAGGGCTCGAAGCGAAGGGTCACGCAATCCTGCAGCGTCCATTGACGAGCGGCGTTCACGCCGTGCGCGTGCGCGAAGACGGTTCGTTTGAGGGCGCCGCCGACCCGCGACGGGAAGGGATCTGGCTAACAGGCGAAGTCGAAGCGCAGCCCTAAATCGCGGCGCCCGGGAGCGTAATGCGGAAACGCGTGCCGCTGTCGTCGCTACGATCGAGGCTCATTTCGCCGCCATGGGCGCGGACGATTTCCGCGGCGATGGCAAGTCCAAGTCCCGACCCGCCGGGCTTTTGCGATCCCTTGAAGGGTTCAAACAATTCTGCGCGCGCGTGATCGGGGATGCCGGGCCCGGTGTCTTCCACGACAATTGCAACATCGCCTCGTTGCGCCGAGGCGCTGACGCTGACGGTTGTTTTGGGAGATCCGTCCGCCGTCTCCGCGTCTGTTGGCGTGACGGCTTCCACTGCATTGCGCGCAAGATTGAACAGGGAGCGATAAAGCTGTGTACGGTCGGCGCTAATGGTCAGTTCGCCATCCACGTCGTTGCGCGTTTCGATGTAAATTGACGCCGTATCTTCAAACACATCGTCAACAAGATCGCGCAATTCAATCGGCGATCGATCCAGCTTGCGCGCCTCCATACCGCCGAAAGAAAGTGTGTCGCGACTTAATGCGATGGCGCGGTCAAGAGCGCTGATGAGGCGCGGGCTGAGTTTGCGCACAGCCGGGTCTTCGGACTTCGCAAGGCGGTCGGACATGAGTTGCGCAGAAGCGAGAATGTTGCGCAGATCGTGGCTGATCTTGGATATGCCGGCGCCAAGCGCGGCAAGACGGCGCCGTTCGCCGAGGAGTTCATTGATGCGCTGCTGCATCATGGAGAGGCTGCGCTCGGCTGCGCCGATCTCATCGCCGCGTTCGCTCGGCACATGGATCAGCGTCGCCCTGTCCGGGTCGGCTTCGAATGCGATCATGCTGCGCGTCAGGCGCTTAACCGGCCGGACAATCATCCAGTTGAGCGCATAAAACAGCAATATCGCCGTCATCGAGGAAATGATCAGTGAAAGACCGAGAATGTTGCGCGCATAAATGTGGAGATCGCGGCGCAGATCGCGCTGCGAGACAACGATATCCATGGTGTTGTCTGGGGAGTCGTCCATGTGCCAGGTCAATTGCACCAATGCGTCCCCTTGCGAAACAATGCTCGCCCAGGCGTTCGCAATGAGCGAAACCGGGTTCATGGCGTTCATGTCGACGCGGTGAATTTTCTGCGAACCGTGGGGATCGATTTCCGGCGAAAGGATCAGAACCCGCACATCGTCCTTTTTCGCTGTGACGCCGCGAATGCCCGCGGTGTCGAACATCATCTTCGCGTCTTCTTCTGTGATCATCTGTCCGCGCGAGCTTTCGAGGGCGACGCTGACGAGATAGGCGGCTTCGACCCTGGCGTTGAACCAGTCGACCCGTCGCTTTGCGATGGACGGAATCATGACCACGACTTCCGCCAGCAGTACGAACACAACAGTGAGGAACAAAAGCCGGGTCGTCAGCGATCGAGCCGGTATCGTTGCGCGCAAATCCATGACGTTCTTAGTTAGTCGAAAATCGAAAGCAAGGAAACGAGTTTCCGCGTGCGGGCCGAGAAAAGCGTCGGCGTATACCACGCGCCGGCGACCCGCTTGGAAAGTTCGCCGCGGGTCGGGTAGGGGGCGATATAATTGGTGAACGACTTAATCTTCTGACCATTGGCGAGCGCATAGGCCCATGGCTGTATGAGGTCGCCTGCGCCTTTTCCGACGATTGAGGCGCCAAGGATGTCGCCATTGTTTTTTGTCATGACCTTGATCAGGCCGCGCACGTCGCGTTCGGCCTGGGCGCGATCGTTTTCCGCCGCCTCCCAGCGGACGACTTTAATGTCCCCGTGTTTTTCCTTTGCCTCGCGCTCGGTCAGTCCAACATGCGCCAGTTCAGGGTCGGCGTAAGTGACCCAGGGTGCAAGATGCTCGTTGTTCTTCGCCGGCGCCTTGAACAATATTTTCCGCACCAGGACTGATGCGTGATAGCCGGCCACATGGGTGAACTGCCGCCCGCCGGCGACGTCGCCCATGGCGTAAATACGCTTGTTCGTTGTGCGCAAGCCGTCATCAACCTTGATGCCTTTGTTGTCATATTCAACGCCTGCCGCTTCGAGATTGAGACCGTCAACCGTCGGCGTGCGGCCTACGGCGACCAACAAATGCGTGCCGGAGATAGTTTGCTGTCCGGCGCGAACCGTAACCGTCTCATCATCGCCGGAGACAGCGTCGACCATGGCGCCTTCGATAATGCGCACGCCGTCTTGAATGAGTTGGGCTCGAACAATGTCGACCAGTTCCGGATCATCCTTGCCGAGAATAGTCGGCGCGCCCTCAATGATGGTCGCCTGCGAGCCAAGCCGCGCATGCGCCTGCGCCAGTTCAACGCCGATGGGCCCGCCGCCAATGACAATAAGGTGGTCAGGGCGTTTGCGGTTTTCGAAGATCGTTTCGTTGGTGAGAAAAGGCGTTTGGTTCAAGCCCTCGATCGGCGGAACGAAGGGACGCGAACCTGTAGCAACAATAATGTGCTTGGCCGTTACGGCGACGCCGCCCCCTTCGACTGTGCGTTCGCCAGTGAACGCTGCGTGGGCGCGGATGACTTTAACGCCGAGCCCTTCGAAACGTTCCTGGCTGTCAATCGGTGCAATCGTGTCGATGACGCCGCGCACATGATCCATCACTGCAGAAAAATCAATTTCCGGCTCGACAGCTTTGACGCCAAACTTTCCCGCCTGACGCATAGCGTGGGCGCGCCCCGAGGCGGCGATCAGCGCTTTTGACGGCACGCATCCGGTGTTGAGGCAGTCGCCGCCCATTTCCCCTTCTTCGAAGAGGACGACCTTGCGGCCAAGTTGGGCGGCGCCGGCGGCGACGGAAAGCCCGCCGGACCCTGCGCCGATAATACAGAGATCGGCCTTGATAGTTTCAGTCATTCGGATGGTTCGCTTAGGGAGGATTTGTCGAGCGTTGCGGCCTGTTTGTTCACCTTCTTCAAGATGACAGGCAATAGGGCGAGAACGATAAGGCCGACGATCGGCAATAGCGTTTGCGGTTGCAGAAGAATGCCGGAGAGCGTCACGTCTTCGCCGGCGTCAAAGGCGGCGCCCGCCGCCGCGCCGATGCTGGTGTAAACGAATGAGCCCGGAATAATGCCTAGCCCCGTGCCGATGACGAAGTTGCGCGGGGAAACGCCAAGAACCCCGGCGGCGATGTTGATCGCCCAGAACGGAAAGGCGGGAATGAGGCGCAGGACGAACATGTAGTTGAGCTCGTCCTCGCGGAAGCCCTGTTCCATCTTCTTGATGAAGCCGCCGGCGCGACGATGGAGAAAATCGCCGAGCGCCGTTTTGGCGGCGAGGAAGATCGCCGTTGCGCCGAGGGTCGCGGCGAACACTGTAGCGGGAACGCCCGCGGCGAGGCCAAAGAGATAGCCGCCGAAGATTGTCAGGATAGATGCGCCGGGAAAGGAGATGGCGACCGCCGCGGCGTAAACCACGACGAAGACGGCGATCGCCCGCGCCGGCGAGGCGTCGACCCAGTCCTGAAGCGCCGCCCGATTTTCCCTCAAGGTGTCAAGGGTGAAGTACTGATGAAGCCCGAGGGCGAAAAACGCCGCCAGCGCGACGCCGATGACGATAAGGGGCGCAATCCGTTTGAGGACCGATTTTTGGCCCTTTGCCGCCTGTTGTTCTTGTTGTTCCGGATCCATGCGCCGCCTGCTTTTCTGTGTTTTTGCTATGAGGCTACCTAGCGGTCGCCCCGCCTGCACCCAAGTCAACTTAAAAGCTGATCCGCTCACAAATGCGAGAAAGGCAAAATCCGTCATTTTGCCCGCAAAATCAGCGATACGCTGGTTGACGGGCCGGGCCCTAGCGTATATCTCCGCGCGCTCGCACGAGACTTAAACACGTGATTTGAGGAACGGGACCCATGAAACGGACCTTTCAACCGAGCCGGCTGAAGCGCAAACGCCGCCACGGGTTTCGTGCGCGCAAGGCGACCAAGGCTGGCCGCAAAATCCTGGCGCGCCGCCGCTCCAAGGGCCGCAAGCGCCTTTCCGCCTGACGCGGATTTAGAAAAGTGCCGGAAAATCAATCCGGTACCCGTAAGCAATCGAGGCTGAGCGTGGTCACGCTGAAAAAAAGGCGGGACTTTCTGGCGTTGCGCCAAGCGCCCAAAACCGGCGCGCCGGCGTTTTTGCTGGCTGGCCGGGCGAACCCGGAGGCGGGTGCGGGCGCTCGGGTCGGCTATACTGTCACAAAAAAACTGGGCGGCGCGGTGGTGCGGAACCGGATTCGCCGCCGCCTCAGGGCCGCCGCGCGGGAGGTTTTTCCCCAATTCGCGCGGCCTGGAACCGACTATGTCCTGATTGCCCGCGGGGCGGCTGAAACCCGGCCCTATCAGGCAATCCTTGACGATATGAAGCGGGCCCTTTTAAGGCTCGCCCGCGACATTAAATAACGGGCGCGTGACCACGGCGCGCCGCCAAAGCCGAACCATCAGGATAGTTCATGGACCGCAATCTCATTCTCGCCATCGCTCTTTCCATGGGCATTCTATTGGCATGGGACATTTTCATTTCCGGGCCCCAGCGCGACGCCTTTCGCGAAGCCCAGGAAGCAGCGCAAGCCGAAGCCGCGGCCGCAGCCAGCGAAACCCCTGAAGAAGCCGATATCGCCGGCATTGCCGGGCGCGAGGTCGAGGCGCCAGGCGGCGCCGTTTCGGTCGAAGAGGCGCTGGCCAATTCAACCCGCCGGGTGCCCATCCGGACCGAGACCGTTGAGGGTTCGATCAATCTCGCCGGCGGGCGTATCGACGATCTGACGCTTCTCAATTATCGCGAGGCGTTGGATGCCGACAGCGCCAACATTCGCCTCCTCAATCCGCGATCGGCCGAACACGGACATTATGTACAGCTGGGCTGGATCGCCGACGGCGATGCGGCGCAGTCCGCAACGTGGACCGCGTCGGCGGGCGCCGAGCTCACGGTCGATACGCCGGTGACGCTGACGCGTCGTCAGGGCGACATTGTTTTTGAAAAGACGATTTCGGTTGACGACCAATATATGTTCGAGGTCACCCAGACCGTGCGTAATGAAGGCGCCGCGGCGGCGGAACTGACCCCTTACGCGCTGGTCATTCAACGCGGCATTCCCGAGGACTTCACCAACTTCATGATCCTGCACGAAGGCCCTCTCGGGGTCATCGGCAAGGCGCTCTACGAACGCAAATACAAAAAGCTCGCCAAAAACCCGGACAAGCGGGTTGAAGAATCCGGCGCCGGCGGTTGGGTCGGTATCACCAACAAATACTGGCTCGCCGCAGCAGTGCCGCCGCAAGAAGAGGAAATGAAGGCGACCCTCGACAATATCGGGGACGCAGACGAACCGATCTTCCGGGCGACATACGCTTTGCCGCAGCGGGCGCTCGCCGCCGGTGAAACCCTGACGCTGACCAGCCACATTTTCGGCGGGCCCAAAGATGTGGACCTCTTGCAATCATACGAAGCAAAACCTGAGAACGGCGGTCTTGGGGTTTACGATTTCGACAAGGCCGTCGATTGGGGCCATCTCTTCATTCTGACCCGGCCGATTTTCTATACGCTCAACTTCTTCGGCGACCTTACGGGCAATTTCGGCGTCGCCATTTTGATTCTGACATTGATCGTCAAGGGACTTCTCTTCCCCATCGCCAACAAGGGCTTTGAGTCCATGGCGAAAATGAAAAAGCTGCAGCCGGAAATCGAAAATGTGCGCAAGCGCTATTCCGAAGATCGCATGAAAATGCAGCAGGAGATGATGGCGCTTTATAAAAAGGAAAAGATGAACCCGCTGGCGGGGTGTCTGCCGATCCTCATACAGATGCCGATCTTCTACGCGCTCTATAAGACACTGTTCGTAACGCTCGAGATGCGTCACGAGCCGTTCATCCTGTGGATCAAGGATTTGTCGGCGCCAGACCCGACAACCATCTTCAATCTCTTCGGCCTTCTTCCCTGGGATCCGACTGCGCTGCCGGTTGTCGGCGCGTTTCTTGGCATCGGCGTTCTGCCGATCCTCATGGGCGTCGCCATGTGGTTTCAGACGAAACTCAACCCGCCGCCGACCGATCCGGTGCAGGCGCAGGTTTTCGCCATGCTGCCCTTCGTCTTTGTCTTTATCTTCGCGCCCTTCGCAGCAGGTCTCGTGCTTTACTGGTTCTGGAACACCTTCCTTGGCATCCTGCAGCAATGGCTGATCATGAAAAGGAACGGCGTCGAGGTGAACATTGCCGAACGCATCCCGTTCGTGAAACCGAAGAAGAAGGCGCCGGCGCCGGGTGAGTGACGAAGCCGAATTCACCCCTCAGGAAATCGAAACCGGGCGAAAGCTATTTGCCCAAGAAGCAACCTTCATGTTGGGCGTTGTCCGTCTTGACGGCCTGCCGGATGAAGGTCCCGTAGAGGTCGCCTTCGCCGGCCGGTCGAATGTGGGCAAGTCAACGCTTTTAAATGCGCTGGTCGGGCAGGGCGGGCTTGCGCGCGCATCGAATACGCCGGGCCGCACAAGGGAAATCAATTATTTCGATCTCGCTGGACGCCTGCGGCTCGTCGACTTGCCGGGCTATGGCTATGCGAAAGTCTCACGCAAAGAGTCGGAAGGATGGAACCGGCTGACGCGGGATTTTCTCCGGGGGCGGACGACCTTGCGCCGCGCTTGCGTGCTCGTTGATTCTCGCCATGGGTTAAAGCCGAGCGATCATGAGATCATGGATATGCTCGACGAGGCGGCGGTGAACTATCAGATTGTGCTCACCAAGACCGACAAGATCAAACCCACGGCCCTTGCTGCGCTCATGGAAAAGACCACCGACGCAATTAGAAAGCGCCCGGCCGCGCATCCGGTTGTGCGCGCAACATCATCTGAAAAAGGCGATGGGATCCCTGAATTGCGTGCGGAACTGGCGGCGCTGGCGGAATAATCCTCATTACTTTATGTCCGCTCATCCCGGCGAAAGCCGGGACCTAGGGCTGCTGAGCACAATTTCAAATGAGTTCCTCCGCCAGATCACTCCAGCCCGGATTCAGTTTCTCTATGAGTTCTATTTTCCACGCGCGTTTCCATTCTTTGATCCGTCTTTCGCGCGTGAACGCGCTTTCGCGTGTATCGTGAACTTCATACCAGACAAGTTTCTCACAATTGTATTTGTCACTAAAACCCGGGAGGACATGTTCGCGATGCATCCATGCGCGCTTATTTATGTCATCAGTCATTCCGGTATAGAGCACGCCGTACTTCTTGTTTGTGACGATATAGACGTAGAAAGCCATAAGCGTTTTCGTCTGCCGCTTGAGGTCCCGGCTTTCGCCGGGATGAGCGGGGGTAGGTAAGCAAGTGTTACCTAAAAGGGACTATCTTTGCACCCCATTAACGGGAACTGAATTCACGCTTATCCCAATAACCGTAAATTCTTCGATGAATCCCGCATTTGGTCGATAGTTATCGTCGCTCTCTCATGTGGTCGTATGATCGACCCATGACAGTTTTAAAAATGCTTCGCCTCATACGCTTTCACGTCGCGCCGGAGCTCCGGCAGCAGAAGGTAGAGTGCAATGATGTTCGGAATGCACATGCCGAACAGCATGGAGTCGATGAAGTTGATGATCGCCGAAAGGGAAACCGCGGCGCCGGTCGACAACAGGAAACACAAGGTCAGCTTGAAGATGACGTCGGTCTGTTTCGACGGACCGAAAAGATAGGCGGCCGCCTGACTGCCATAGAACGCCCAGCCGACGAGGGTCGAAAAGGCAAAAAGAACCGACGCAACCAGGAGAAGATACGGGAACCAGCCAAACGCGCTTTCAAAGGCGGCGGAAGTGATTTCGATGCCTACAACATCCGGGTTGAAAAGATAGGGTTCGTATACGCCGGTCACGACGACAACGAGGCCGGTGATGGTGCAGACGACGACGGTGTCCACAAAGGGTTCGAGAAGGGCCACATAGCCTTCCGTCATCGGCTCTTTCGTACGCACCTGGGCGTGAGCGATGGCCGCCGAGCCGACGCCCGCCTCGCTCGAATAGGTGGCCCGGCGCATGCCATTGATGAGCGCGCCGACAAGCCCGCCGCCGGCGGCTTCAAGACCGAAGGCGCTTTGGAAAATGGTCCCGATGGCAGCCGGTATCGCCGGTATGTTCATCAAAAGGATGGTCAGCGCCGCGCCGACGTAAAGCACTCCCATGGAGGGAACAATGAGCCGCATGGCGTTGCCGATGCGTTTGATGCCGCCGAGAATGATGATCGCGACGCCCGTCGACATGATGATCCCATAGGTGAGCGGCGCGGAGATTCCGGTGACGTTCGCAAATTGCGCGTGGGACTGGTTGACCTGAAAGACGCTGACCGAGGCGCCCATGGCCATGATGGCGAAAAAGATCGCGGCCGCCTTGCCGAGGGTTTTAAGCCCGATGCGCGAAAAGACCTCTTCGATATAAAACATCGGCCCGCCGAGCACGCGCCCGTCGGGGAGAACTTTTCTGTATTTCACCGCCAGTGCGCATTCGGCGAATTTCGCCGACATGCCAAAAAAGCCCGCAAGGATCATCCAGAAGATGGCGCCCGGACCGCCAAGAGCGACCGCGACGGGCACCGAGGCGATGTTGCCGAGGCCGACCGTGCCCGAAAGGGCCGCGGAAAGCGCCTGAAAATGCGAGATCTCGCCGGGCGAATCGATATGCTTTTGCGGGTTCCAAATCAGGTTCCACCCATGAGCGAAGCCGCGAATATTCACAAAGCGGTTTGCGAAGGTGAGAATGACGCCCGCGGCCATGAGCCAGACGACGACCAGCGGCAGCGACACGCCAAAGACGTCTACGGAATAAAAGATGATCGACGACACCCAGTCGGAAACTGGCGTCAGGGCGTTGTTAATGCGGTCTGCGAGAGAGGGCGCGGCGCCATCGGCCATGAAAATGTCCTTGGTGTCGCCGCGCGCTGGGGCGGCTATGGAAGGCCGCGTACCTTATCAGGCTTCGCCGCCAAGTCACTGGCGGTCGCAGGTCACAATCCGGAAAGGGCCTGGTCGAGGTCCGCTTTCAGATCGTCAAAGGCCTCAACGCCGACGGATAGGCGCACAAGCGCATCGTCTACGCCCAGTTCGGCGCGCCGTTCCGGCGGGATTGATGCGTGGGTCATGATGCCCGGATGTTCGATCAGGCTTTCGACCCCGCCGAGGGATTCGGCGAGGGTAAAAAGATCGACCCGTTCAAGCATCGTCTTTGCCGCATCGAGCCCGCCTTTAAGAAAGATGGTGATCATGCCGCCGAAAGCGTCCATCTGCCGTGCGGCGACTGCGTGACCCGGATGCGACTTAAGACCCGGATAGTTGACGCCGGCGATGGCCGGGTGCGCTTCGAGCCATTCGGCGAGCGCCTGCGCATTCTGCGAGGATCGCTCAAGGCGCAGCGCCAGGGTTTTAAGCCCGCGCAGGGCAAGAAAGGAATCGAACGGGCCCTGTATTCCGCCCACAGAGTTCTGCAAGAACGCAAGTCGGTCGGAAAGGTCTTCGTCTTTGACGACCAGAACGCCGCCAATGACGTCCGAATGCCCGCCGAGGTATTTCGTCGCCGAATGCATGACGATATCGGCGCCGAAATCGAGCGGGCGCTGGCAATAGGGCGAAGCGAAGGTGTTGTCGCAGCCGACAAGGAGACCGCGCTTTTTTGCGATCTTCGCAATCGCTTCAATATCGACAATTTTCAAAAGGGGGTTGGTTGGCGTTTCAATCCAGACAAGTTTGGTTTTATCGGTGATCGCCGCTTCAAGGTTCGCCGGATCTGTAAGGTCCACATAGGTGAACGACAAATCGGCGGAGTCTTTACGCACGCGTTCGAACAGGCGAAACGTGCCGCCGTAAACATCGTCCATGGCGATGATGTTGGCGCCGGCGGGCAGGAGCTCAAGCATCGTGCCGATCGCCGCCATGCCGGAGGCGAAAGCAAACCCGCGCGATCCGTTTTCAAGATCGGCGATGCAGCGCTCATAGGCAAAGCGCGTCGGGTTGGCGCCGCGGGCGTAAACAAAGCCCTTGTGTACGCCCGGGCTTTCCTGCGCATAGGTGGAGGTCTGGTAAATTGGCTGCATCACCGCGCCGGTGGTCGGGTCATGCTCCTGACCGGCGTGGATGACGCGGGTGGCGAAGGCGGGGCGGTTTTTCTTGTCGGTCATGAGGAATCCGTTTTCCGTTTGACCGATCCGTTAGCGCAGGACCCCGCCCGGCAAAACCCCTATCCTCTGCTGACCTCGATTTTCCGGGTCTTTGCCTCCAGTTCCGGCGGTTTGGGCAGGCGGAGCTTCAACACGCCGTTCTTGAACGTCGCCTCGATGGCGTCGGGATCGACGTCAAAGGGAAGCGACATTGATCGATGGAAGGACGACCAGGCGCGCCGCGCGCCGTCGTCGTTCTCTTCCTCGAATTTCTTCTCGCCCTTGATGGTGAGGAGATTGTCATGGATCTCCACATCGATGTCGCCCTCATAAACGCCGGGGAGTTCGGCTTCAAGTTCGAACGCCTTGCCCCTGTCTTTAACGTCAATGTTGATGCCCCGGTGGGCGCCCTTGTCGCCGGTGAAATAGGGAGGGTCTCCAAAATCGGAAAAGAAGTCCTCAAAGAGCCGGTTCATGTCGCGGTGGAATGCGAAGAACGGATCGGCGTCGCCCTCGCGCAGGGACGGCGCGTTGCGATTGCGGTTGAAAAGCGTAAGTGGTCTGAACACGACATTGCCTCCGTCAATGGTGAAACTTGCGAAAGAATGTCAGTCGGGCGTCAACGAAACGCCCGCTGACAACACGGAGATAATTTTTGCAAAACTGTTTTCAAGTGCGGCGAATGTGCAGGTCAATCGCGGGCGCGACGCAATCTCACCAGCGCCTCATCGAGGGCGGAAAGAAAGCGCGAACGATCTTCCTTGCGAAAAGGCGGCGGCCCGCCTGCCGTCGCCATATCGGCGCCCGCGCGCAGATCGGCCATGATCGCCCTTGTCGCGATAGCGCCGCCAATGGATGCGTCGGTGAAGGGTTTACCATTGGGCGCGATAACGATTGCGCCCATTTTAAGCGCCCGGTCAGCGAGCAGGATGTCCGCCGTTATGACTATGCTGGCAGCGTCGGCGCTTTCGGCGATGAAGTCGTCGGCGGCGTCCATGGCGTCGCCCACGACAATGCGCGAGATCAGTTCATGATCGGGAACGCGAATCCGTTGATTGGCGACAACGACAACCGGCGTTTTGGTGCGGAACGCGACTTTGTAGATCTCTTCTTTCACCGGACAGGCGTCGGCGTCGACGAGAATGCGGATGCTCACGAACAAACCGCGTCTTGCGTGTCTTTTGACCAGCCCACAAAAACTTGCGTAGGTCCGTTTTCGATGATCGGGCGTTTGATCAGCGTCGGGTGTTCGGCCATCAAGGCGACCGCTTTCTTTTCGGTGACGCCGTCTTTGTCTGCATCGTCAAGACCGCGCCAGGTGGTGGAAGATTTGTTGAGCAGCTTTTCCCAGCCGACGGCTTTCGCCCATTTTGAAACCTGCGCTTTGGTGACGCCGTCCGCGCGCACATCTTTAAATGCGTACTCTACGCCCGCGGCGTCGAGCGCTTTCTTCGCTTTGCGGCATGTGTCGCAATTTTTAAGGCCGTAGAGGTTCATCATTGTTTTTCGTCGCAACCTTCCGGACCCAGGTAAGAAATCGTGGCTGCTAGATCCTTCCGAAAGTCCTCCGGCTCGCCGTCTTTGTGTTTTGCGTATTTCCAATTGGAAACTGTTGCTATCGCAAATTCATCTAACTCTGTTGATCCACTTGAATTCGTGACGGTAATGTCAATCGGCTTCCCGTTACGATCGACATCAAATTCTAGACCGACGTCGCGAGTGCATGCGCTTTCTATTGTTTGATCGGGATTTCTCCTCATGACTCGAATCAGAAGCGGGACTTTCGGTTGTGCATAATCGGGCATCGCGACAGCAACTTGTCCTGGATCATCGCTAAATGGTTCTGGCTTTTGTGTTTCCGTCCACTCTTCCATGCGCAAAGTGGTTTCAGGTTGTCTTGGAGGTTCGTTGTTTTTCCCGGCGCAAGCGACAAGGGCCGCAAGCGCAACAACCCAAGCTCCGGTCGTGCCAACATATTTGAAAATAATTTCCATCAAGCCACCTGCAGCCGCAGAGAGTTGAGCAAGTTCGTTCGTGAATCAGGTCGATTGAGATTCATCATGTGCTCGTTTGCGTTGTCAGTCTCAGTCCCACGGCGCCGATAAGGATCATTGCGATGAATGCATATTGGATGACATCCAGTCGCTGGTTGAACGCGACAAGCCCAACGACGGTGACCGATACGATGCCGACGCCAGCCCAAATGGCGTATGCGATGCCCACAGGAATGGCTTTGAGAGCCGGCGCCAGGAACACCAACGATATCGTATACAAAGCGATCGCGCCAAAACCGAGAAGCGGTTTTTCGAAATTGTTTGATTCCTTCAACATCGCCGTGCCGCCAACTTCAAAAACGATGGCGACGAAAAGCGAAATCCAGGGCGTCATCAAGCTACCTGCAGCCGCAGATAGTTGAGGAGATCGGTTCGTGTAATGAGGCCTTCAAACTTTCCGCCATCAAGAACGACCGCCACATGACCCTTGGCGAAGATCGGCAGCAAATCCTCGATCGGATGATCGGCGTCGACGGTTTCGACGCGATAGGTCATGGCCGATTTAACCGGGTCCTGAAACTTCTCGCGATTGCGCACAACGGCAAAGAGCAGATCTTCCTCATCGAGCAATCCTTCAACCTTGCCGTCATCGTCGAGCACCGGAAGCTGCGAGATGTCGTAAAGTTTCATCTTGCCATAGGCCTGCATCAGCGTGTCGTCGGGTTTTACCGTGACCGTGGCGCGCTCCGAATGCCTACGAGAAATGAGGTCCGTGAGATCCCCCTTGGGCGGGCGCTTCAGGAAACCCTGATCGTACATCCAGTAGTCGTTGAACATTTTCGAAAGGTACTTGTCGCCGCGATCGCAGACGAAGGCGACGACGCGTTTCGGCGCTTTCTGTTCGCGGCAATATTTGAGCGCCGCGGCAAGAATGGTGCCCGAGGACGAGCCGCCGAGAATGCCTTCCTTCTTGAGGAGGTCGCGCGCTGCTTCAAAACTTTCCTTGTCGGTGATGTCGTAGGCTTTTTTGACATGGGAAAGATCGGCAATGTCGGGAATGAAATCTTCGCCAATGCCCTCGACCAGCCAGCTTCCGAGTTCGTTGGGAATCTTGCCGGTATTTACATAGTCAGTGAGGATCGATCCCTTGGGGTCTGCAAGAATGATCTCCGTATCCGGAGAGTTTTCTTGATAAAACCGCGACAGGCCGGTGATCGTTCCCGCCGAACCGACGCCGGCGACAATTGCATCGACCTTGCCTTCCATCTGTCCGAGGATTTCCGGACCGGTCGTATCCACATGGGCCTTGGGGTTCGCCGCATTGCCGAACTGGTTCACATAAAAAGCGCCGGTTTCCCCGGCGATGCGTTCGGCCATGTCCTGATAATATTCCGGATGACCCTTGCCGACGTCCGAGCGCGTCAGGCGCACGTCAGCGCCGAGGGCTTTCAGGTGAAAGATTTTTTCCTGCGCCATCTTGTCGGGCACGACGATGATCGTCTTGTAGCCCTTTTGCGCGGCGACGAGCGCGAGGGCGAGGCCGGTATTGCCGGCGGTCGCTTCGATGATGGTGCCGCCGGGCTTCAGCTTGCCTTCTTTTTCCGCCGCCTCGATCATGGCGACGCCGATGCGGTCCTTGATCGATCCGCCGGGATTGTTGGATTCAAGTTTCAAAAACAGCTCGCAGGGTCCCGTATCGATATTGGAGATCCTGACCATCGGCGTTTTGCCGATGCCTTCGAGCACATTGTCAAAGACGGGGCCGTGTGGCGTTTCTCTCATGACGCGTCCTTCGCGAATATTTGGCGCATGGGTTTTAGCCGGCATAGCGCGAGCGCGCGGCGCCCCGCAACCTATCGATTTCGCTTGAGATCGCGAATGAAGAAACGGGCCGGATGCAGGACTTCGGCGACGTCCGCTTCGACCGGCGAGGGCGCGCCGGCGATCTCAGCGGCGATCATGGCCGCGCAAAGGGGCGCCGTGACGAGGCCGCGCGAGCCCAGTCCGGTCAGAACGTAGAGGCCGGGCAGTGTTTCCGCCGGCAGGTAGTCTGCTTTCAGCCCGGTGCGAAGGCCGTCATAGGCGCCGGCGTAATATCCCCAGTCCGGAACCGGGCCGGCGATGGGCAACCTGTCGGGCGTTGTGCATCGAATGGAGACGCGCGGCTTTGAAGCGCTTGCTTGCAGGCCGGCGACGAGATCGGGACGCGCTTTTTCGACCGCGGCGAGCGTCGTCTCGGTCGCCTCATCAGAAAAGCGCGGGATCACGCCAATGGCGATCGGCGCATAGGTCGCGCCAATGACCAAACCGCCCGCCGGGCAAGGCGCTGCATACGGCCCGAAGGCGACGGCGCGCGACGGCGCCGCCGCCTTTTCGAACCACTCGATCTGCCCCGCCGAACCGGCAAGAGGCAGGCTGCGCAGCTGAACATACCACATAGCGTCATGGGCATTGGCGATGATCACCGCATCCCACTCGGAGACGCCTTTTGTTGTTTTAAGGAGCCAGCCGTTTTCCCGCTTTTCGATTGTAATCACCCGGGCAATCTCAATCGGCGTCTCATCGATCAGCGCCGCCACAAAGGCCGCCGGGTCAACGACGCCTCCTTGAGGATAGGCGATGCCGTCTTCTTCCGCCGTCATCCAGCCATCGGGCAGGGCGCCGTCCGCCAGCAAGCGCGCCTGCCGGGCCGCTTCCTTGTCGGTGATTGCGAGCCGCAGGACACCGCACGATTGAAAGAAATCGCCGGGGAGGTCATTCAGCAAACGGACGTTATGGAGATAAGCCGAGGTGTGAAAACGCGCTGCCGGCGTATTGTCTGCGTCAAGGCGCGGCATGATGAGACCGGCCGGATTGCCGGAAGCGCCGCTTGCTGGTTTTTCGGCTTCGAAGATCGTTGGCGCATACCCCGCCCGCCGCAGCGCGTCAGCGACAGATGCGCCGGCGATCCCTGCGCCGATAATGGCGATACGCGCAGTAGAATCCAGAGGCGCGGATTTCCGCGTATCAAACCAGGGCTTGCGCAGCGCTTCCGCCGGCCTTTCTGCAAGGCGCCCCGCCAGCATGTCGCGTTTGCGGCCGAAACCGGCGCGCTTTTCGATATCAAAGCCTGCGCCTTCAAGAGCGCGCCGGACCGCGCCGGCGACAGTAAAGGTCGCAAAACTTGCGCCCGGCGCCGACAGTCGCGCGATTTCTTTCGCCAGCGCTGGAGACCACAGGTCCGGGTTTTTCGCCGGAGCAAAACCGTCGAGAAACCAGGCGTCGACCGCGGCCTCGACGGCGCCCAACGCGTTCAGCGCATCGCCATAGATCAATGTCAGCAAGACATCATCGTCGACTGCGCATTGGAAAACGCCAGGAAAGGCCAGCGGCAAAACGGCGCGCAGCCGCGCGGCCTTTTTCTCGAGCGCCGACCATGCGCTGTGGGCTTTCGCCATGTCGTCGGGCGCAAGCGGGTGTTTTTCAACCGAAAGAAAGTGAAGACGCGCATTCGCTGGCTTCTGCGCGCGCGCCCAGGCGTCCCATGCAACGAGGAAATTCAGTCCCGTGCCAAATCCGATCTCGCCGATCGTGAATTGTCGGCGCTTCGCAAACCGCGCCGGCAGATCGTTGCCCGCCAGGAAAACGTGCCGGCTTTCGGCCTGGCCGTCGGATGCAAAATAGATATCGTCAAACAAAAAGGATCGGGGCGAGTTTCCTTCGCCCCAGTCCAATTTTGCGTATTCAATTTTTTCTCGCACGCGTTCTGCTTAACGGCGCGCGCGGAAAAAGTCTCGCCCTTTAGGCTTTCGCCGGGAAGCGAAAGAATTTTTTAAACGCTGACGTATCGAAAGCGCCGGCGAAATCAGTTTTAACCGGCGCGAAGGCTGCTTTCGCAGCATCGACCGATTTGGCGGTCAGGTCCTGAGAGCGCGCAACGCGCGTTTCGAAGAGGTTGGTCCAGTAGGCTTGTTGGATCTCGAGGGCGTCGGCGAAAGTTTTCGCTTTGCCGAGATCGCTGGCGAACTGAACGGCGTCGGAAACTTCCGATTTCGCCGCTTCAACCAGTTCCGCATTGACGTCGGCGGCCAGTTTTTGCTGCTTTTCAAAGCGCTCGCGTACATCGGCGGTGAGGTCTTCGGCTTGTTCGCGAAGATCTTCCGCAGCGTCGGTCATGTTGGTGAGGAACTCGGAGAAATACTCCTGAGCATTCTCGGCGTATTCGCCCACGGTGTCGAAGGCGTTGGTTTCGGTATTCGCGGCGGTTTTCTTGGCCGGCGCTTTCTTGGTCGGTGTTGCAGTCGCCATTACGGCCTCCCGTTGCAATCAATAAATCGGCTGCGCCTTCATTGTGCGGCGCAGCAATACGCCGCCACTTAGGCGCTTTTGTGCAGTGCAGCAAGGGGGTCGTAAAAATTTAATTTTGCAGGGCCTCGAGAACAGCTGCTGAGGCATAGCCGTCGGCCGGCAGGTCGGCATTTTTCTGCCATTTTCTCAAAGCTGAGCGCGTTCCGGCCCCGATAATGCCGTCAATCGGGCCCGGGTTATAGCCGAGGTCGTTGAGGGCCTGCTGGAGTTGCTTTCGCTCCTCCAGGCTCAAGGGTCGATCATCCCTCGGCCAGAGCGTGACGACCTGGCCAGACCGGCCGGCAATTTCGTCCGACAACAGCGCCACGGCAAGGGCATAGGCCGTGGAGCGGTTGTATTTGAGGATGGCCTCAAAATTCTCGAACACCAAAAATGCCGGCCCGCGCGCACCGGCCGGCGCGATCACACGACCGCGCAGGTTCGGATCGTGATCGGCGAGAAGGTCGCTGCGAACCGCTTCAACCCCGAGGGAGGCCCATTCCGCAAGCGGTTTTCGAACCGAAGTGGTGGCGAGGGCATAATCAAATCCGCCGGGCAGCCGCGCCTCAAGTCCCCATATTTCGTTGGCGCGATAGCCGGAGATCGACATGTAATTTGCGGTGGAGGCGAAGACGTCCCCCAAATCCGACCAGATATTGCGCCGTCCGTCGCCGTCATGATCGACGGCGTAGGCAAGGTAGGTCGTTGGGATGAACTGCGTATGGCCCATGGCGCCTGCCCAGGAGCCTTTCAGCTGGTCGCGGGCGGCATAGCCGTTCTGAATGATTTTCAAGGCGCCGATCAGTTGCGAGCGGCCGTATGCCGTACGCCGGCCTTCAAAACCTAAGGTCGCCAGCGCCTGGATCGCATCATAGTCGCCGAGAATCCTTCCGTATGCGGATTCCTGACCCCAGATGGCTGAAATGATTTCAGCGTCAACGCCATAAGCCTCTTCAATCAGCGAAAGCAGAATGCGATTTTCCGCAAGAGCGGCGCGACCGTTGGCAATCTTTTGTTCGGACAAGGACGTATCAAGATAGTCCCATATGGCCCGGGTAAATTCCGGCTGATTGTCATTACGTTCATAGACGCGCTGATTGACCGTCACGCCGGCGAAGGCTTCGTCCATGACGGCCTCGCTGACGCCCGCCGCCGCCGCTTCGGCGCGAAAGCTCTCAAGCCACGCATCGAAATCTGTCGACTGCGCGCTTGCCGTCGTCGTTGCGGTCAACGCCGGCGCAAGCGCCCATATCGCAGCAGCGAAAAGTCGTTTCATGCTGTTTCCCCTCACATTTACGCGACAAATGGCCAGACTGGTCACGCTCTAAACCCTAGCGCCGCTCCAAGGCGGTATTAAGGCGGCCCATCCCATACGGCCTTTATTGGCGCGCCGCCGCAAGCTAGTGTCGCCGACAAATCAGGCGTTTCGGCGTCGCTCGTCAATCGCCGACCAGGGGATAGTGGAGAATTCAATGAAAAAAACCGTAGCTATTCTGTTTACCGTCGCCCTTGCCGCCTGTTCTGGCGAGCAGTCAGCCGAAGCCCCTGCAACGCCGGCGCCGGAAGCCGAGGCGGCGTCCGACGACATGGCTGCCCCGGTCGCGACCGACCGGGCGGCGCTTGAGGCGATGCGCGCTCAATTCGCTGTGATTGATATGGACCCGGATGCGTCGTTCCTGAGCGCGGAAGAAACCGCAGTAGTGAACAAGCTCAATCAAGTCGGCAATTATATGTCGGAGATTTATTTCCGACAGCGCTCGGAAATGAACCCCGACTGGCGCGCCGAAATCGCGGCGAGCGATGTCGAAAACAAGGACCTTCTTTTACAGTTGTTCGATTTGCATTTTGGTCCATGGGACACGCTCGACAATAACAAGCCTTTTTTTGGCGATAGGCCGATGCCTGAAGGCGCCGCGTTTTATCCAGCCGACATGACGAAGCAGGAATTTGAGGACTGGATCAAAGAACATCCTGAAGACGAAGAGGCGTTCAGAAGCGGCTATACGGTTATTCGGCGCGAGGACGATCGGCTGGTCGCTATTCCGTATTCAGAAGAGTACCGGGAATGGCTCGAACCCGCGGCGGCGCTGATGCGCGAAGCGGCGGAGATGACATCGAATCAATCTTTGAAGACTTTCCTTTCGCTTCGTGCAGATGCGTTTTCGTCGGACGATTATTATGAGTCCGAACTTGCGTGGATGGATCTTGACGGCCCCATCGAAGCGGCAATTGGACCGTATGAGGTCTATACGGACAATCTCTTCGGTTACAAAACCGCATTCGAGGCGTTTATTACCGTCAAAAGCCCCGAAGAGTCTGCCGCACTGGCGAAGTACAAAGACTTCCTACGCGACATGGAGGCGAACCTCCCGGTCGATGAATCTTACAAAAACTTCCGCCGCGGCTTTGAATCACCCATAGTCGTTGCGGACCAGGTTCATGGGGGCGGCGACAATGTACCGGGCGTACAGACTATCGCCTTCAACCTTCCCAACGATGAACGGGTCCGTGAAGCGAAAGGCGCCAAGAAAGTTATTTTGAACAACGTCCTTGGTGCAAAATTCGATCGCATCCTGGCGCCTATGGCTGAAAATGTTTTGGTCGCCGATCAGGCCGGTCTGCTGATGAAGAAATACATGGCGAGCGGCACGCTGTTTCATGAACTCGCCCACAGTCTTGGGCCGGGCACGATTACCAAGAATGGGGAGGAAACAACCGTCAGCGCCGAACTTAAAGAACATTACACCGGGACCGAAGAAGGAAAAGCAGATGTACTCGGCGCCTATAATGTTCTTTACATGATGGACCGCGGAGAATTACCTATCGCCGAAAAAGAGAATTACCTTGCCACATATTTTGTCGGACTTTTCCGTTCAGTGCGGTTTGGGACCAATGCAGCTCATGGCAAAGGCGCCGCGTTTCAGTATTCCTATTTCAGGGAAGCGGGCGCCTTTGAATGGGACGCGGAAGAAGAGAGGTTTCGGCTCGACTTTGCGGCACTGGAACAGGCGATTTCGGACCTCACGCGCGATATCATCATCGTGCAGGGGAACGGCGATTATGATGCAGCAGCAGCGTTCCTCGAGAAATATGCAAAGCTCGATGCGGACGCGGAAGCTGTGATCGCCTCGCTAACGGATCTGCCGGTCGATATTCAGCCCGTTTATCAGGAAAGACTTTAGCGGCATGATCAAATCAGCGATGCAACTGCGCCGACTCGGCGCCGTGTCAGCGATTGCCTGCCTGGGCGCGACAACGGCATTGGCGCAGAGCGATCCGGCGCATTTGTCATTGGTTGCGGGTTACAAGGCGGCGTTCACTTGCTCAGGCGTCTTCAACGCTGGCCGTACGCCTGAACAAATCGCTGGCGACGAATTGCACCGGATTTACTCTGGTTATCGCGAAGCTATGGCGGTATTGCCGGACGCTGTCATTGATGAAGTCAACAAGCGCGTATCCGTAACGTATGTGGATGGCAGGCCGCCGCGGGTCGCCCGATGGCGGCCCTATCTCGGTTGTGCACAATTGCCGACCAGCGCCGATGTTGGCGAGGTCGAGCTACCGCGCGCCCATTTACGCCAGAACCGTCGCTTGCCGGCGCCATTGCCTGAAGCGCTGAGCGAAGACCAACAAGTGCTCGGGATTGTCGAAGCCGCCTTTGACCGCGAGAGCTACGGCGTAGGGACGGAGACGACGGCGGTCGTCATTGTCAAAAACGGCGCCGTCATCGCGGAAAAATACCGCGATGGGTTTGATGCGGAAACGCCGCAGCGCACCTGGTCGGTGGCGAAATCGATTGCGGCGAGCATCATTGGCGCTGCGGTTGAAGACGGGATTCTTACCGTGAGCGAACCGGCGGGACTTGCGGCGTGGTCGGCCGACGGCGATCCGCGCAGCGAGATTACTATCGAAAACCTTCTTCATATGTCGAGTGGTTTGACCTCGCCTCATGCAGGCAACCGAACCGACGACGTCTATTTCGGCGGCGGGCGCGTTCTCGATCACGCCATTACGAACCGTCTGGTCGCCGAACCGGGCGATCGTTGGCGCTACGCAAACAACGACACCATGGCCGCCGTGCGCGCTCTGCGCGAGCGCATGAACAACGACCGCAAGTTCCTCGCATATCCGTTTAAGGAAGTTCTGCATCCGCTCGGCATGGACCGTACGTTCCTTGAAACCGACTGGAACGGCGATTTCATTCTTTCCAGTCAGGTCTGGACGACAGCGCGCGATCTTGCCCGGCTTGGACTGCTCTATCTCAATGACGGGGTTTGGGACGGCGAGCGCATCCTGCCGGAGGGCTGGGCGGCGTATGTTGCGACACCGTCGCCCGCGCAGCCGCCGCGCGAACGCGCTGACGGCTCGCAGGCGCCCGGCTATGGCGCGCAGTTCTGGCTCTATGGCGACCGCCACGGTCTGCCTGAAGGGGCCTATGCGGCGCGCGGTAATCGCGGGCAGTACTTGATGATCGTGCCGGACCGGGATTTGTTGATCGTTCGGCGCGGCTTTGACGATGGCGGCGGGTTCGATCTGGCGAAGTTTTCCGCCGATCTCATCGCCGCACTGGACGCCGCTGCTCCCTAACCAAAGTAAGGCCCGCCGGAATGCCATCGGGCGGTGATACGTAGCTCCGCGCGCGCCTATCTCCCGCGCTCAACGCAAAGGAGAACCCTCATGGCGCGCTACAGAAACAAACTGCCGCAACTGGGCCGCGACCTCTTTTTGACCGATAGCGGTCTCGAGACCGATCTGGTCTTCAATAAAGGATTTGAACTGCCTTGCTTTTCGGCCGTTCCGTTATTGCATGACGAGGCGGGGCGAGAGGCCATTGTCCGCTATTTCGAAGCCCATATCGATATCGCGCGCCGTCACGGCCGCGGCCTAATCCTTGAAACGCCAACTTGGAGAGCCAGCCGCGACTGGGCCGCGCCCCTTGGCTTCAGCGTTGATCAGCTTGCTGATGCAAATCGCGCCGCCGTCGCGCTCTTGGCGGAGGTCGCCGAAGCAGCGTCTCTCGAACGCCCGCTTGTCATTTCCGGCAATGTCGGTCCGCGCGGCGACGGATATGATCCGGGCGCCTTAATGACCGCCGCCGAGGCCGAAGACTATCACGCCTGGCAGATCGGTATTTTTGCTGAGACAGTGGTCGATCTTGTTACGGCCATGACGATGAACAATACGGCCGAATCTATCGGCTTTGCCAACGCCGCCGCCGCGGCGAACATGCCCGCCGTCGTGGCGTTCACGGTCGAAACCGACGGGCGTCTACCAACTGGTCAGCCGCTCAGCGAAGCGATCATGGAAACGGATTTTGAGGCGCGCAAGGCGCCGGCCTATTACATGATCAACTGCGCCCACCCGACGCATTTTGAGAGCGTCTTGCGTGAAAGCGGCCCATGGCGGGCGCGTTTGCGCGGCGTTCGGGCGAACGCATCAAAATGTTCCCATGCGGAGCTTGATGAAGCAGAAGTCCTGGATGACGGTAATCCGCAGGAGCTGGGGCAGGAAAACGCCGCGCTGCGCAGCATGTTGCCGACATTGACAATTTTTGGCGGTTGTTGTGGCACCGATGCGCGCCACATCGAGAAAATTGCTGAAGCGCTCGAAAGCGTCGAAGCAAAAGCGGCTTAAGCCGTCTCTTCGAACTCGACGAGCAGGTCGCCGTCCTTGACCTGGTCGCCGGGTTTGAACTTGTAAGCTTTGATCACGCCGTCAAAGGGCGCTTTGACGGCGTGTTCCATTTTCATCGCTTCCATGACGAGAAGCGGTTTGCCCGCTTCTATGGCGTCGCCAGGCGCAGCTGAAAGAATGGTAATCACGCCTGGCATCGGCGCGGTCAGCGAGCCCTCGCTCGAATGATGGTCGGATGCACCGCTTAGCGGATCGGGCAGGGCGATGTCCCAATAGTCGGCGCCGATCCAGATGCGCAAGCCTTCGCCATGGGGAGCAGCGAACGCCTCGATCGTTTCGCCGTCAATCGTGAGCCGCATGTCCGCGTCCGGTTGTGTTGGCGGCGTTACGGAAAAATGGATCGGTTTGCCCGGCGCCTCGCCTGTGCGGCGTGCAGCGGCGGACGCGTTAGGTTCGATGGTGATATCGACGCCGTCCACAGTTTTGTTGAGAACGCCAAGCGCTGGCTTGCCGTCGATCCCGATCCAGTAAACCGCGCGCGCCGGCCGATTGAGACGAAATCCCGTCAGGTCATCCCACGGATCCTCGCCGCCCTGTCGCGTCGCGAAGTGAACGGCAAAGAGCGCCGCAGCCCAAACTTTCGGTGTGGTTTCTTCCTTCGCGAATAGTGTGGCTTCGTGATCGTCGATGAAGCGGGTTGAGACTTCGCCCTCGATAAACGCGTTTTGCGCGGCAATGGCGTGAAGAAATGCGGCGTTGGTTTCAAGCCCGGCAACGCGGGTGTCGGCGAGTGCCGCGCGCAAATGCGCCAGCGCTTCCTCGCGGGTGTCGCCGTCGGTGATCACCTTGGCGATCATCGGGTCATAGTAAGGCGTAATTTCCTGTCCTTCGACAACGCCTGAATCGATGCGCGCAGACCAGTCTGGCAGCTGCAGCGTTGTCAGCGTGCCAATCGAAGGGGCGAAGTTCTGCGCCGGGTTTTCAGCATAAAGTCGCGCTTCGAACGCGTGGCCGAATTCGAAAATATCGTCCTGGGGCAGGGGCAGGCCTTCGCCGGCGGCAATGCGAAGCTGCCATTCGACGAAGTCGAGACCGGTTATCATTTCTGAAACCGGGTGCTCGACCTGCAGGCGGGTGTTCATCTCCATGAAGTACACATTATCGCCGCCGTCATAGAGAAACTCGACGGTGCCCGCGCCGCGATAGTCAACCGCTTTGCCCGCATCTACGCCCGCTTGCAGAAGTTTCTCGCGCACCGCCTCCGGCATGTTCGGGGTCGGGGCTTCTTCAATGACTTTCTGGTGTCGCCTTTGTACGGAACAGTCCCGTTCAAACATGTGAACGACGTTTCCGTCGCCGTCGCCAAAAATCTGAACTTCGACGTGGCGCGCCCGGGCGATGAATTTTTCAATCAGGAAACGGTCGTCGCCAAAGGCGGATTTTGCTTCGCGCTGTGCGGATTTGAGCGCATCTTCAAGGTCGCCTTCGCACTCGACCATGCGCATGCCCTTGCCGCCGCCGCCGGCTGTCGCCTTGAGCAACACCGGATAGCCGATGCGTTTGGCCTCTTTTTTAAATGTTGCGACGGACTGGTCTTCGCCCTGATAGCCGGGCGTTGTCGGCACGCCTGCGGCTTCCATCAGATCCTTAGCCGCTGACTTTGATCCCATGGCGCGGATTGTTTTCGCCGTCGGACCGATGAAAACAATGCCGGCTTTGTCCAATGCGTCCGCGAAGTCTGCGTTTTCCGAAAGAAAGCCGTAACCGGGATGAACCGCTTGCGCGCCCGAGCGCTTGCAGGCGTCAATGATTTTCTCTGCGCGCAAATAACTATCCGCCGCCGCCGCCGGGCCGATGTGAATAGCCTCGTCGCAAGCCTCAACATGGGGTGCTTGTCTGTCCGCGTCGGAATATACGGCGACGGTTTTGACACCCATGTCGCGGGCGGTGCGCGCAACGCGAACAGCAATTTCTCCACGATTGGCGATCAGGATTTTCTTGAACATCAAACCCTCACATCCTGAACACGCCAAAGCGCGTTTGTTCTATGGGCGCATTGAGCGATGCTGAAATGCAAAGCCCGAGGACATCGCGGGTTTGCGCCGGGTCAATGACACCGTCGTCCCAAAGCCGCGCCGAGGAATAATAGGGTGAGCCCTGCTTATCGTAATTGGCGCGCACGCCGTTCTTAAACTCTTCCTCTTCATCCGCCGACCAGCTTTCGCCTTCCTTGAGACCATCACGTCGAACCGTAGCGAGAACGCTCGCCGCCTGTTCTCCGCCCATGACGGAGATGCGCGCATTGGGCCACATGAACATGAAGCGCGGCCCGTAGGCGCGTCCGCACATGCCGTAATTGCCGGCGCCGTAGGACCCGCCGACAACGACTGTAAATTTCGGCACGTTTGCAGTTGCAACGGCGGTGACGAGTTTGGCGCCGTCTTTTGCAATCCCGCCTTCTTCCGCGGCGCGCCCAACCATGAAACCGGTAATGTTTTGCAAAAAGATCAACGGCGTTTTGCGTTGGCAGCACAGTTCGATAAAATGCGCGCCTTTCTTGGCGCTTTCCGAAAATAGAATGCCGTTGTTGGCGAGAATGCCGACGGGAAATCCGTGCAATCGTGCAAACCCCGTAACGAGGGTTGAGCCGTAGAGCGGTTTAAACTCATCAAAATCGGAACCGTCGACGATACGCGCAATAATTTCGCGGGCGTCGTAAGGCTTGCGCGCATCGGTCTCGACGACACCGTAGAGTTCATCGGCGCCATAGGCAGGCGGCGTCGGCTCCGTCTTAGATATACGTCCCTGTTTTTCCCAGTTGAGGCGCGAAACGATCTGGCGCGCGAGCCCGAGCGCATGATCGTCATCCTCGGCCAGATGGTCGGCAACGCCGGATATGCGCGTATGCGTGTCGCCGCCGCCGAGGTCTTCGGCCGAAACGACTTCGCCGGTGGCGGCTTTGACAAGCGGCGGACCGCCAAGAAAGATCGTCCCCTGCTTTTTTACGATTACCGCTTCGTCCGACATTGCCGGCACATAGGCGCCGCCCGCCGTGCAGCTTCCGTGGACGACAGCGATTTGCGGAATGCCTTTTGAGGACATCTGCGCCTGGTTAAAAAAGATACGGCCGAAATCATCCTTGTCCGGAAAAACCTCATCCTGCATCGGCAGGAAGGCGCCGCCAGACTCAACGAGATAAACGCAAGGCAGTCGGTTCTCGAGCGCGATTTCCTGCATGCGCAAGTGCTTCTTCACCGTAATCGGGTGATAGGTGCCGCCTTTAACGGTAGGATCGTTGGCGACAATTGCGCATTCGACGCCTGAAATGCGCGCGATGCCGGCAACAACGCCGGCGGCGTGTACGTCGCCCGAATACATGTCCCAGGCGGCGAACTGTCCGATTTCAAGAAAAGGCGCTCCGGGATCAATAAGGCGCGCAATGCGTTCTCGCACGAGCAGTTTTCCGCGCTTTCGATGGCGTTCATTGTAGCGGTCGCCTCCGCCCGCTGCGATCACGTCTGCGCGCGCACGCATCTCCACAACGAGTTGCTCCATCGCTGCTTTGTTAGAGGCAAAGTTTTCCGAGCGCGTATCGATGTTGGATTGAAAGACCGGCATGTCGCTTTCGGCGCGTCCTTTTTTTGTCGTTATTAATAATTTTTACCCACTCGAACAAGACGGAAGTCTTAATCAGACTGATACCCGTTCAAGCGCCGTGCGCAAGGGCGCCGGCAGGGGCGCGGGGCGCCGAGAAGCGCGATCCACATAGACGTGAACGAAACGGCCTTCCGCTGCTGGCGTATCCTCGCCTGATCGGAAAACGCCCAATTCATATTGCACGGATGAATTTCCGATTTTCGCCACGCACAATCCGCCCTCAAGCGCGTCAGGAAAAGATACGGGTGCAAAATAACGGCATTGGGTTTCAACGACGAGTCCAATGACATCGCTCTTTTCAATGTCGAGCGCTCCTTGAGCGATCAGATATCCGTTCACAATGGTGTCGAAGAAACTGTAGTAGACGACGTTGTTCACGTGAGCATAGACATCATTGTCCATCCAACGGGTCTGGATAGGAGCGAAGTATTTATAGTCCGTGCGCTGGCGTTGCGGCGCTGGGGCCACCGGGTAATCTCCTGTTAATGACGGCTTTTTTCGGGTGCGTTGACAAGGCGGGCCGTCGGTTTTTTCATCCCGTCCTTGGGGAAGAAATGGGTTGGGGTCAAGCATCATGAAAACGCCGGTAATGCGGCCTCCATTAGAGGCCATCCTTTTCGGATTCGAACGGATCGGCATGGTGATCCGCATCGCCTGGCTGCCGATTGTTCTGGTCATCCTTCTCTATGCGGGGTCCTTCGTGCTGCTGGCGGGCGCCGGGTTAGGCTCCGCTGATTTCTCAGGCGCTGACCCTGAAGAGGCGATAGGGGCGCTGTTCGAGAGCAGCGGGTTTCTCGCCGGTTATCTCGTCATCAGTTTTGTCATGCCGTTCGTTTCGATGCTGATTTTGGCGTGTGTCTATGTCGCTGTAACGCGTGCTGCGACCTATACCAATTTCGAGCCGCCCTCGCTGCCGTTCTATTTTGCGCTGGGATCGCGCGAGCTTCGATATTTCGTGACGCAGATTCTCTACGGCATCATTATCGGATTTTCGGCAATGATTACGGCCGGACTCGTATTCGGCGCGATCGGATTGACGGCAGTTGCGACAGAGGCGGTAGACGGACAGGCAAAAGCGTTGATTGCAGCGCCAGGCGCGGCGCTCGCTATCTGGATTGTCCTCGTTTGGCTGTGGATTGTCCTCAGATTGTTGCCGGTGTTGCCGATAGCGGCGGTCGAAAATCGGATTTCATTCGGCGACGCATGGACGATGACCAAGGGCAATTTCTGGCGGCTGCTTATTTCCGGCGCGTTGTTCGTATCGGTGCTTCAGGGCGTTGTGATGATGCTTTTCATCATCTTTTTCATTCCGGCCGCGGTCATCATTGGATTGCTTGCATTTGTCGGGTTCGGGGTTGTCGGCCCCGCGGCTTTCGCCCTCTTTGTTCTGCTCGCGCTTTTCCTCGTTCCAGCTGTTATTGCACTCGCATCGTTCACGCTGGCGGCGGAAGCAGCATTCCCGGCGCGTATTTACGCCTACCTTACCGGTTGCGGCGAAGAGTGTCGGTTGTACTAGTTTGCTATAACACCTGGGTATACATAGCCAGGGCGTCTTCATAGGCGACAGGACGGGGATTGTTCTGCAATAACCGCTGGCCTTTAAGCGCGTCCTCCGCCATGCGCGGCAGATCGTTGTGGGATATCCCGAGCTGCGACAGGCGCCGTTCAACACCGGTTGCTTCAACGATTTCGACAATTCGCTTGATGAATGCATCGCATTTTTGAGTATTTGATCCGCTTGCACCCGGCGCAATAACATCAGCGAGTTCTGCATACTGATGATTAGCGTTTGGGGCGTTGAACTGCAACACCGGCTCCAGCATCAGTGAATTCGAAAGCCCGTGCGGTACGTGAAAAATGCCGCCCAGAGGATAGGCCATGGCATGCACGGCGGCGACTGGCGAATTGGCAAACGCCTGACCGGCCTGCAAAGCGCCCAGCATCATCGCTTCGCGGGCGGCTGTGTCGCCAGGGTGTTCGCACGCCCTGACAATATGCGTTGAAAGCAGGCGCAAGGCTTCCCGGGCGAGCGCGTCAGAGACCGGATTTTTCTTGTGGATATTCGTGTACGCTTCAATGGCGTGGACCATGGCGTCTATTCCCGTCGCCGCCGTCACCGGCCGCGGCAGGCCCAGCGTCAGCGCCGGATCGAGAACCGCCGTGTCCGGGTAAAGCGCGTTGTCGACGACGGCGACCTTCGTATCGTCCTCTTTGGTGATGACGGAAATCGATGTGACTTCCGAGCCGGTGCCGGCGGTGGTCGGGCACAGAATGAGCGGCGCCCGTTTTTCCGTGACCATGTCCATCCCGTAGATGTCTTCAAGAGACCGCGCGGAATTAAGAAGAACCGAGACGACTTTCGCCGTATCCATGGACGACCCGCCGCCAAGGCCGATAACGCCGTCGGCGCCATGGGCGCGGGCCGCATTGACGGCCTGTTTCACTTTGGCCGCAGGCGGATCGGCTGCAACATCGTCGAAAAGCAAAGTAGAAAGGCCCGCCGCTTCGAGGCTTTGAGCTGCGGGTTCAACCAGCCCCGCGGCAATCAGACCCTTGTCGGTTATTAGGATCGGCCGGGCAAAGCGGCCACTGACAAGATCGCCAAGCGTCTTTGTCGATCCGGACTGGAATATGATTTCGGGCGTGGTGTGAAAAGTGAAGTTCATTCTGCGCTCCAATAAACGCCGGAGCGCAGAATGAACCGAGCCCCACGACGGGGCAAGCGCATTACGCTGGTGCGTTACATTTTGTCGGTTTTTTCAAGGTCCCCAATGAAAGCCATTACGGCGTCTTCATCGTCGCCTTCAACTTCGATCAAGGCGTGATTCTCTTTTGACATCATCAAAACGGAAAGGGCGCCATCCTCGCCGCGCTTTTTAATCGCCGGTTCGCCGCGCATTTCGGCAACTTCCAGGCCGCCTTTTTTCAGCATTGCGGGATCGTCCTTGATGAACATGAAGTCGGCGAAATCGCGACCTTCATCAAACACGCGGACGGTGACGATGCGCCCTTCATCGTCTCGAAAACGACGTTCCACCGTGTCGCGGCGATCGAATAGATCGGCAAAGGCGACAGTCGACGACTGCGCCAGCACGAAATTAGCGTTTTCCGGTGAGAAAGACGGGGCCGCGCCGGCGATTTTTTGCGTCAGCGTTTGCAGGGAGAGGCGATTGGCATTCGCCCCGGCGGTGCGCAGAAGCTGCGACGCGCGGTCGAAATCGTCCGCCTCAAGGGCCTTGAGGGCGGCCGATACGTCCGATTGAACGCGTGATTCGATGGATGCGAAAGAAACATCCGATGCGGTCGGCTGGGCCTGGGCGGCGGCGGCGAACGCGATGGATGAGGCGGCGATAAGAACGCTGAGTTTCATAAAGGATCTCCGGCATGGTTGCGATCCTCGCAATGCCGGAGTGTGCGATAACGAACAACAAACGCCGTCGTGAGCTGATCTGCTTGTGAACGCGCGCGAGCTTAGCCGAATCTCACAAGTCGTCCCGGCCGCGCATCGGTTATTTCGTCATTGGCGATCACTTGTTCGCCGGCGACGAAGGTAGCGCGATAGCCGGAGACAGGCTGCAACAGCCTTTGACCGCCCGCGGGCAGGTCCTGAACCATGTGCGGCGTCCCGAGGCGCAGGCTTTCATGATCGATAACATTGATGTCGGCGCGCATGCCGACTTTCAATCGTCCGCGATCTTTGAGACCGAGATAGTCGGCCCCGTCTGCGGTGAGCATTTTTATGGCGCGGGCAAGGGGAATGCGCCCGTCCGTCCGGTCCCGCGTCCAGTGGGTCAGGAGATAGGTCGGGAAACTCGCATCGCAGATTGTCCCCACATGCGCGCCGCCGTCGGAAAGGCCGGGCAGCGCCGAGGGGTGGTTCATCATCGTGCGAACATTTTCGTAATTGAACTCGGTATAATTGTAGATCGGGAAGTAAATGAGTTGGCGCCCATCCATTTCCAGCAATGTGTCGTAGAGTTTCTCCATTGCCGAAACGCCGTCGCGGCGCGCTTCGGCGCCGAGAGATTGATCTTGTGACTGCTCGTAGTCGGGCGTTTCGCCAAGGCGGAAAAACTTGTTGGCGACAAGGTCGATGGCGGCGATCATAGTGTCGGCAATTGGCGGCACGCTCGATCCTTCACCGGCGAGCTTCACCGGTTTTTCGCCAAGACATTTCGCCTTGAATGACGGATCGCACATGATGCGCACCCGTTCTTCAAGCGGCTTATCCTTGATCTCAATGTATGAAGGCTGCGCCATTACAGGATGAAAGGTGCATTGAAGGCCCTGGAAAACGCCAATTGCGCGCGGCGCCACTTGCGCACGAAGATCGACGTCGTCCTTTTTCAGCCGTTCGGATTCATCAAGGATGCGACGCCAGTCGTCCGGCGCCATGTCCCGTTGCATGAGAGAAATGGAGGCTGGGCGGCCGCCGGCGCGCACAAACGCCTCGACGATCGAAAATTCCTCGTCGAACTGATCGCCTTCGCGCTCCAGATTAAAATCATTGACAATCTGCATGACGCCATGATCGAGCCCGTCAAAGGCGCGGGCGAGGCCAACAAGCTCTTTTTCGCTTGCCTCCGCGCTTGGCGTCCAGTCGCCGTCGGCGGTGCGGTGGACATCGGTGCGGCCGATGGAAAAGCCTGCGGCGCCTGCTTCTAGGGCTTCACGGACAATGTCGCGCATCTTTGCGATATCGTCGTCGCTGGCTTCTTCAAAAGCGCTTGCCCGCTCTCCCATGGCGTAAACGCGAACAGGGTCGTGGCCAATCATGACGCCGAAATCAATCGTATGCGGAAGAGCGTCAATAGCGTCCATATAGTCGGGAAAGCTTTCCCAGTCCCAGGTCAGTCCTTCGTGCAGCGCCGTTCCGGGGATATCCTCAACGCCTTCCATCAATCGCACCAGCCGGTCGTGATCGGTTTTGCGAACCGGCGCGAAGCCGATGCCGCAATTGCCCATGAGCAGCGTCGTTACGCCATGATTGACGGACGGGCGCAGTTCCTCATCCCAGGAAATCTGGCCGTCATAATGCGTATGGAGGTCAATGAAGCCGGGGGTCACAATCGCGCCTTTGGCGTCGATAACACGGTCTGCCTCTTGCGCACACGCGCCAATCTCGGCGATGCGCCCGTCCGAGACGCCAATGTCGGCGCGAAGAGGCTCGCCGCCGTCGCCATCATAGATCAGCCCGTTGCGGATAACGACGTCGAAACTCATGGGACCGCCTTTCGTGCATCGAGGGTTCGAAACAGCGCAATCATAATCCCGCCGGAGAGGAAGTGCCAAACGCCCCATACAGCTGCGATGGCGGCCGCGCCGCCGATCCCCTGCATCTGCGCAAGGAGAATGACGACGGCAAGGCCGGCGTTCTGAATGCCGACCTCTATGGTCAGCGAACGGCGGCGAGCGATATTTGCTCCTAGGAGCCTGCCAGCGGCGGCGCCGGTTGCGAATGCCGTCGCGTTATGGGCGGCGACAGGAATGAGGATCAAAGCCCAGGCCGGCAGGAGGATCGGAAACAAGTCTATGGTCCCGACAATGATGACCCATGCAAGGATGCCGGCCCCAAAGAGTGCGAGAGGTTTGCGGACGCGTTCGGCGAGGCGCGGGCGCCAATGGGCCGCCGCCATGCCAGCAGCCAGCGGCGCAGCGAGCATCAAGGTCGTTTGTGCGATAAAGGCAACGCGGTTGAATTCAATGGTGTTTAAAAGGTCCGCCGTAGGCGGATAAAATGACGACCAAACGAGTATCGCCGCCGGCGTCCACAGCGCCGCGATGATGCTCGATGCAGCGGTGAGCGATACTGAATAGGCAAGATCTCCGCGCGCCGCCCAACTCATGAAGTTCGAGACATTGCCGCCGGGACAGGCGGCGACCACGATCATGCCAAGCGCCACCGATGGTGCAGGTTTCATCAGTGCGGCGAGCGCAAGCGTAACGAGGGGCAAGGCGACGATCTGGGCTACGACGCCGCCGAAAAACATTTTGGCGTCAGTTTTCAGAAACAGAAAGTGTTCTGGTTTCAGACCCAGCGCGATCGCGAACATCATGATCATGATCGCGCCGGCGAGGAGCCGTTGCGATTGCGGGTCGAGAGCAATCGTCAGGGCGTCAAGCGTCGCTGGCGTCACGTGCGCGTCCGTCTGTTTATGATGTGACGGTCTTCAGGAAAGCCAGCAAAAACGAAACGGTCATCAGTATTGTCAACGGCGTTCGAACGCCGAGATACCAGTCGGGCGCGCCAGAACCGCGCCGGGTCGCGCGCAAATCGTCCCATAGCAAGATCGGTAGAGCGACGATGACAATGAGAAAACGCGTAAATGCGTCTTCAAGCAGAAATACCGGGAACGCCATCAAAAGCGGAATGACGCCGCCGAGCAGGCTGAAGAAGCTCGGGCCGCCCGGCCGCATCACGGCGACGCCCCATCTGACGCCGCCGAAAAATACGATCAGCGCGCCGCCGTAAATCAGCATGAGACTGGTCGCGCCGGCGGCGAGGTCAGCGGGTCTGAGCCAGATCAGCAGCGCCATGATGATCGGGGGCAGGGCGCCGGCATAAGCGAGCACAGCGGCCGCCTGCGGAAGTCCCGCGTGTTGATCGGTTTGGACCTTGTTGCCTGCTTCGCTCATGGCGCTCTCCCATTGTCGGCGGCGGTGATCCTATACTCTTCTATGATTTGCGAAAGGCGAGGCCCGCAATCCACCCCGCCAACAGCGACACGGCGACGCAGAGAAGACCATACAGTACTGGCCGACCGTGGGCGAGATCAAAAATGCGCCGTTCAAGACCGACCTTATTGACGCGCAGGGCCGCAGTGTCGTTATCGATCAGCACCCCGTCGCGATATAGATAAACGGCGACTGAGTAATCGCCGACCGGTGTGTCAGCCGGCAGCGCGAGGTTGATTGTGAAAAGGGCGCCTTTGATGAAAGAGACGCCGCCGACCTGATCGGAATATTGCCCGTTCAATTCGAGCGCATCGAGAAACGCCGCGTGGAAGGGGTGTTCAGCATCAGCGTCCGCATACAGATCAATGGCGTGAATATTGTCAGCGCCAAGTTGAAATTTGGCCTGGTCGGGCAGGGGCGCGATGTCGCGAATAGGCTGAGTGGCGTTGCTGGCGTAAAAGCGGGGCGCCCCTTCAATAATTTCCGGCTTGCCCGGCAGCCAGATGAGGCCGCGTTTTTCAAGCGGCCGGACATGGAAATTGCCGGGCGGTCCGGTGACGACGGCGATAATATTGAAGGCGTCCGCCGGATTTTCCGCGCCTGTAACGGCGCCAAACATCGTGACCGCCGCGCCGGAAAAATCAGCATCGACCTCGATACGATCATCGGTCAGTGCGACGGCGATATCAGCGCCATCAGCGGTGCTGAAAACGAAAAGCGTTGCGAATAATGCGAGGAGACCTCTCATGGCGCCGGCTCTACGACGAAGAAGGCCGATGGGGGCAGCGCGAGGTCGAAAAACAAACGCGCGCAAACGGCGAGAACGATGAGAGCGAGAAGGGCGCGTAGTTGTTCTCCCTTCAACCTGCGTCCAGCGCGCGCGCCAAGCTGTGCGCCGATGACGCCGCCTGTCAGCAGCAATAGCGCCAGAAGGATGTCCACGGTCTGGTTTGCCGCTGCATGCAAAACGGTTGCGATGGCTGTGACGAAAATGATCTGGAACAACGATGTGCCGACAACCACGTTGGTTGGCATTTTGAGGATGTAAAGCATCGCCGGCACCATGATAAACCCACCGCCGACGCCCATAATTGCGGCGAGAACGCCGACCAAGAAACCTAATACCATTGGCGGGATCGGACTGATGTAAAGACCCGACTTGCGAAAGCGCATGGCGAAGGGCATCACCGCCATCCATTCGGCGCTGCGATGTTTGTGACGTCGCGGTTTGGTTCCCGGATCGCGCAACAGCGCGCGCATCGATTCCATCAGCATCAAAAGACCAATTGCGCCGAGGAACACGACATAGGCGATAGAGATGAACACCTCGATCTGCCCTGCCGCACGGAAGTAGCGAAAGATGGCGATGCCGACGACTGCGCCAACGCCGCCGCCGGCGACAAGAAAGCCGCCCATGAGCAGGTCTACGGTCTTGCGGCGCAAATGGGCGAGGACGCCGGAAACGGAGGAGGCGACGATTTGAGAAGCCTCGGTGCCGACGGCGACAGCCGGCGGCACGCCGTAAAATATCAGCAGCGGCGTCATCAAGAATCCGCCGCCGACGCCGAACATGCCGGACAGAAAGCCGACCGCCGCTCCGAGAAACACGACGACAAACGGATCAACCGAGATCTCCGCTATCGGGAGATAAATCTGCATAGATAGGCTCGCCTGAGAGCACCGTGTGGTGTGCTCCGCTTATAGGCTGCGTCCCCGGCAGCGCAAGCAATCGCGGGCGTCAGCCGTTTGCGACGAGCGTATTGGCTTCCACATCGGACGGCACGGCCTCCCAAGCTGCAATCGCCTGGTCGATTTCCGCCCTCTGATCCTCGCTAAGGCTTGCGCCGACGCCGGCCGCGAGCGGCGTTGCCTGTTCATCGCCGTTCCTCGACGCAAGCGAATACCAGTAATAGGCCTTGCCGGCATCCTGAATATTACCCGGCTGTGCTTCGCCTTCCCCGCTTGGGTGGTAAATGGCGCCGAGATTATACTGCGAATCAACCAGCCCGCGATTGGCGGCCTGTTCAAACCAGCCAACGGCTTCAGGCGTATTCGCCGATCCGCCTTCGCCGCGCGCGGTCATAACGCCGACCCGATGCATGGCGAGTACATTGCCGCCATTCGCAGCGCGCCGGAACCATACCCGCGCTTGAGTGAGGTCCTGATCGACGCCCTGGCCTGTTTTAAAGAGTTCGCCAAGCTGCAGCTGTGCGGGCGGATGGCCGAGCATGGCGGCTTGTTCAAGTTTTTCGATCGCAATCGCAGTTTCAGCTTCATTGCCGGCGGCGTTGAGCCCGGTCATGGCGTCGCGATAAAGCGTCTTCGGATCGATGGCAGGAGGCGTCGGCGCTTCCAGCGTCGGTTCGGCGTCAACGGGTGTAGCCGGTTCCGCCGGTTGAGCAATTTGAGTGGCGCTTTGGTCATCGCCGGGCGAGAAAACCAAGTCCCTGATCAGGAAGAACAGTAGGCCAAGCGCTAGAAATATGCCGACCCCAAGGGCAAGTGTCACCGGTCGTGCAGAGGCAGTGCTTTTGAGGGTCTCAATCGCTTCCTGATTTCCCTCTTCCTGGAACATGGGCTCCGGCGCTGCGTCGCTTTCCTCCGGTTCGTCGTCCTTTTTCGATCCGCCGAAAAAGGGAAGCTTGCTGACAAGCCCGGAGAAGCGGCCTTCCCCCACACCAGATCGCGAGGTCTCTTCGTCGTCTTCGTCGTCGATTGCGCTCGCGGCGAATACGTTCTTGATCGCGGCCTGTTTTGCAGCGGCTTCTTCCGCATCTTCGGTTGAAACGCCTTCCTTTTCCGCTTGCTCGGCAAGGCGTTTGCGTCTCGCGCGGGCTGCGAGAATGGCCTTTTGCTTGGGCGTCAAATTGCGGCGCGTTAGGCGTGTCTTGCCTTCGGCTGTCCGGTTCTCCGCATCTTGACGGGCTTGTTGTCGAACCGTCTCCAGCGGATCTTCTTTGTCTAAGGCGTCGTCATCATCCGATGTCGTTTCGGCGGTGGGCGCCTCCTCCGGCGATGCTTCCGCAGCGCTTGGCTCTTCTTCTTCCTCGACATCATCAAGACCGGCCAGCAACTCATCGAGTTCGGCGTCAATAGAGCCCGGAGAAGATTCAGGTTCTTTCTCCTCGCTTTCAGCTTCAGCCGGTGCATCGCCTGAAAACACTTTCTCAACTTCGGAAAGAACTGCCTCGCCTTCAGCGCGCTTTTCGGGGTCGTCATCAAGCTCGAAAGAAAAATCGTCGTCGCGTTCGGAAGCTGTAGATTCCTCTATCGATGCGTCAATGTCGTCGGCAAAAGAGAAGAAATCGTCATCGTCCTCTTCTTCTTCGGCAACATCAGTTCGCAGCGCGTCAGCAGGCGATTGCACATCGCCCTCAAAGTCACGATCCTCGCTCTCCAGCGCCCTATCGTCTGTATGCGAAACAGTTTCCGGAGTAGCCGTTTGTTCCTCCGATACTGCGTCATCATCGACGGGCCCCGCGTCAACTTTTGCTTCGCTCGCCGTCGGTGATGTGTCATCGAGCCCGTCTATGCGCGAAAGCATTTTCTCAAACGAGGCCTGCATGCGTTCAACGCGCTGAACCGTCTCCTTGGTTTGATCGGCGACAACGGCGGCGATGTCATCTTTGTTCACGCCGTCATGAGAATCTCCCGCGAACTTCTCGCGCAGTTCCGCAAGCGTTTCGGCGGTTTTCTGAACCCCCTCTGCGCTCCGGCGCTCGGCGGCTTCGATCTGTTGGGAAAGCTTCCCGATTGATGCTTCCAATGTGCGGATCTGGTCGCCGCCGCGCTTGATTTCATCGCCGAGCACCCGAAGGCGGTTGCTGGTGTTCTCGATAAACGCCGGGTCGCCGCCCTGTTCTTCAACAGAACCGCTCGCCATTTCTTCAGCGCGCGCAACGCGGGATTTTAAATCGTCAATTGCAGCGCTTAAACCGGCGCCGTCCGATCCGTCGCCGCCGCCCGATGAGACCTGCGCCGACAAGGTCTCGATGTGTTTTTCCGACGCGTCGAGACGGGCAAGCGTTGTTTGTTGAGCATCGCTGAATTGCACCGCGACTTGCGTCACCGCCTTTTCGAGAGCCTTTAACGCTTGAACCCGTTCGCGGTCGCCGCCGCCGGGTTTGGTGCGTTCAAGACGCTGAACGCGTTCGACAACGTCTCCCATCTTGCTCGTCAGTTCTCCGACCGTGGCGCTGTGATCTGCAGAGCTGTCGGCTATGCGTTTGTGGAGGTGGTCGATTGCGGTAACGACATCGCGCAGTTTCAATCCCTCGACTTCGCCGCCGGAGGCTTCCGGGTCGCCAGCGGCGTAAATCATTTGGTTCAACCATTCGCCGACGGTCATGCCTTCGCGCTTGGCGGCTTCTTTCGCCGTTTCGCGGGCGTCTCTTTCGATGCCTTTGACGCTCCAGGGGGCATTTGACTTCATTGCTGTCACCGGCTTTCCGCGGAGGGTCCCCGCTCCCGTTAGTTGTCTCGGCCCGTGCTGGCCCAATGCTGTAACTGGCGGCGGTAATCTGATCTGCCCTGTGGCCAAATAGTCGCCCCAAGGCGCACCGCACGGCGCTAGAGAAAAACGTTAACGGCGATTCGCCCCCATTCGCGCCGTTTTTGGCCAATCTGAGGAAAAATACCTGCAACCGGCCGGTGGATCGGCTGATTAGCCAAACGCAGGCCAATTGCAGTCCCGCGTATTGCTCAGCGGCGGGGTCACGCCTACCTCAGATGACGAACCCTCTAGGGTGCGCTTTCTAATCCGTAACACTAGATCAAGAGGCGTCCCCGCGCGCTTGTTTTGAGGAGCAGCCATGACCGAGTACACGGCCCCGACAACCGACATGAAGTTTGTTCTGAACGATGTTCTGCAGATTTCAAAATATTCAAATTTGCCAGGATTTTCAGAAGTCTCAGAAGATCTTCTTGATGCAATCCTTGAAGAAGGCGGCAAGCTCGCGGCCAATGTGCTTCACCCCATCAACCACTCCGGAGACAAGGAAGGGTGCACCCGTCACGACGACGGGTCGGTGACAACGCCGAAGGGCATGAAGGAAGCCTATAATGAATACCGGGAAGGCGGCTGGCAGGGCCTGTCCTTTGATTCGGAATATGGCGGGCAGGGGTTGCCCCATGTGCTGGGTCTCGCGGTGAGCGAAATGATGTCTGCAGCGAATATGGCGTTCGCCATGTATCCCGGACTTTCGCGCGGCGCCGCCAACACCATTTACGCACACGGGGACGACGGCCAGAAAAAGACGTATTTGCCCAAAATGATCTCCGGCGACTGGGGCGGCACCATGAACCTCACGGAGCCCCATTGCGGCACCGATCTCGGCCTCCTCAAGACCAAAGCCGTTCCGACCGGCGATGGCTCCTACAAGATTAGCGGCCAGAAAATATTCATTTCATCTGGCGAACACGATCTGACGGAAAATAACATCCATCTCGTGCTTGCGCGAATAGAAGGGGCGCCGGAAGGCACAAAAGGCATATCGCTGTTCATCGTGCCGAAATTCCTCGTCAATGACGACGGGTCGCTCGGCGCGCGTAATGGCGTTTCATGCGGCGCCCTCGAAGAGAAAATGGGCATCCACGCCAATTCGACTTGCGTCATGAACTATGACGAGGCGACCGGGTACCTTCTCGGCGAAGAAAACAAGGGCCTGCGCGCCATGTTCACGATGATGAACGAAGCGCGGCTTGGCGTCGCCATGCAGGGCATGGCGATTTCGGAAGTCTCTTACCAGAACGGCGCAGCCTATGCGAAAGACCGCTTGCAAGGGCGTGCGCTGACCGGACCGGCTGAACCAGAAAAACCCGCGGATCCGATTATTGTCCACCCCGATGTGCGCCGCATGCTGATGGATCAGCGCGCCTTTACCGAAGGCGCCCGTGCGTGGATTTACTGGACGGCGCTTTACGGCGATCTCCACCACAAGGCCGAAGATGACGAGACTCGTCAGAAGGCGGACGATTATATGGGGCTGATGACGCCAATCCTGAAATCCCATCTGACGGAGAAAGGCTACTGGCATGCGACCAACGCCCAGCAGGTCCTGGGCGGTCACGGGTATATCCAGGAATGGGGCATGGAGCAGTTCGTGCGCGATGCTCGTATTGCGCTGATTTATGAGGGCGCCAACGGCATTCAGGCGCTCGACCTTGTCGGCCGCAAACTGATGAAGGACGGCGGACGCGCCTGGCAAAGTTACTTCGCAGAAATCGACGAGTTCATCGCCGACAATGAAGGCGTCGAGGAATTGGCGCCGTTCCTGGAGGGGTTGAAGCTGGCAAAGGAACGATCGCTCGAGGCCACTCAGTGGCTCGGCGCCAACGCCATGCAGAATTTCAACCACGCCGGCGCCGGTTCCATGGACTATCTCAACCTCTTTGCGTTGACGTGTCTTGCTTACGCCTGGGCTATGAGTGCGAAGTCCGCCATCGAAAAGAAAGGCGAGGGCGACTTTTATGAAAATAAGCTCATTACAGGGAAGTATTTCCTGGAGCGTATTCTGCCCGACAGCGCGGCGCATTTGGAAAAGATAAAAACCGGCGCTGATACGATGATGGCGCTGCCGGCCGAGGCGTTCTAGACGGCGCTTGTTTTTGATTTTGCGCTCAATCGGCGGCGAACAGGCAATATTCTGCTGTTTGCCGCCTTTATTTTGCGACAAACCGAACTTGCCCGGCTAGGTGCGTCCTATAGGCTCGGGCGGATTTTGATTCATTCAAAAAAACGACGAGGGCGAAATGAAAAAAACAATCCTGCTCGCACTGCTGGGCGCAACGGCGCTGACCGCATGTGGCGAGAACGCCGCAACGACAGTTGAGAGTGCGCCTCAAGAGACCGCTGCGGCGCCTTCGGCGGAAGCGATTGCTGAAGAAACCGAGCGTCTCAGTCAGTGGTTTGCGGAGCGCTGGGAGGAAGAACTCGATTTCAGCCCGCTATTTAAAACCTATCTCGGCCGCAAGGACGACAACGACAAGATCGACGACTTTTCGGAGGCTGCTGAAGACGTCCAGCTCGACTGGCGGCGCGCGTCGGCGACGGAATTGAAAAACAGCTTCGATTACGACTTACTCACCCCCGAAGCAAAGATTTCCTACGACATTTGGCTTTATCAACTGGAAGAGGAAGAAGCGGCCCTGCCGTTCCGCCGCCGCGGCTATGTCTTTCACCAGATGCAGGGACCGCACTCGTTTCTGCCCAACTTTCTGATCAATTTTCATAGGGTAAATAACGCCGACGACATGCGTGCTTACATCACGCGCATCGGCGGCGTTTCGCGGGCGATGGGACAGGCCCTCGAACGCGCTCAACTTGCAGCCGGAGAAGGCGTCCATGCGCCGCGTTTTGCCTATGAAGGCGTCAAAAACCAGGCTCAAGCGTTAATCACGGGCGCGCCCTTTGATGGGGAAGGAGACGCGCCGATTTGGAGCGATGCGAACCGAAAAATAACCGGGCTCGTCGAAGCCGGCGAAATTGATGAGGCCGCGGCGGACGAGATGCGCGCGGCGGCTCGAGATGCTTTGTTAAATGAATTCAAGCCCGCTTATGACGCGCTGATCGCGTGGATCGATCAAGACATGGCGAATTCTCCGGAAGTCGCCACTGGCGTTGGGTCGCTCCCCGATGGCGAGGCTTACTATGATGAGCGTCTCGCCGCCTCGACGACGACGAGTATGACGGCGGACGAAGTGCACGAACTGGGCCTCGCCGAAGTTGAGCGCATTCGCGTGGAAATGGAGACCATCAAAAACCAGGTTGGTTTCGATGGGACGCTTGAAGACTTCTTCACGTTCATGCGTGAGGACGACCAGTTCTATTATCCGAATACGGATGAGGGGCGCGAAGCATATTTGCAGGCTGCGCGCGATCATCTTGATTTTATCAAGGGCAAGCTGTCGGACTATTTCGGCTTGTTGCCGAAGGCTGACCTTGTAGTGAAACGGGTTGAGGCGTTTCGCGAACGGGACGGCGGCGCACAGCATTATTTTCCAGGCACGCCCGACGGATCGCGCCCGGGGATTTTCTACGCGCACCTTTCAGACATGAAAGCGATGCCGATCCCGCAGCTTGAAGTCATCGCCTATCATGAAGGCAATCCCGGCCATCACATGCAGAATTCTATCGCGCAGGAAGTCAAAGGACTTCCGGAATTCCGCAATCAGGCGAATTTCACCGCCTATGGCGAGGGCTGGGCGCTCTATTCCGAACTGCTGGCCAAGGAAATGGGCGCCTATGCTGATCCCTATTCTGACTTTGGCCGGCTGACGACTGAAATCTGGCGCGCCATTCGCCTCGTGGTCGATACGGGCCTTCACTCAAAGGGATGGACCGAACAGGAGGCGATTGACTATTTCACGGCCAACTCGCCGGCGGCCGCTGGACAGATCAAATCGGAAGTCCAGCGCTATATCGTCATGCCGGGGCAGGCGACCTCTTATAAGGTGGGTATGCTGAAAATCCAGGAATTGCGAAGCAAGGCAGAGGCGGAACTTGGCGACGAGTTCGATATTCGTGGATTTCACGATGTGATTCTCGGCGGCGGCGCGCTGCCGCTTGCGGTTCTCGAGCGCCGCGTTGACGCCTGGATCGCCAGCCAAAAATCTGCGTGACGGCCGTTCAAGCGGCTCGGCGCTCGGCGAGATCGCTCCGGGCGTCGAACAGCTTGGCCACATAGGGACACTGCGGAATAATTCTGATGTCGCGCGCCCGGGCGTCGGCAACCGCATGTTCGACGAGGCGCAGGGCGATGTTTTTTCCGCGTGATTGCGGCGGCGTGTAAGTGTGATCAATGATGATGACGCCGTCGCCGCGATTTTTATAGGTGAGTTCAGCCGATCCGCCTGGAACCAACGCCCAGTAGCGCCCGCCGTCATTGTTGAAGTCGTGCCCGATTTTGAGGTCGTCGTCGCTCATGAGGCTTTTTCTATCCCTTTCTTCAGCGCTCAGAGATAGTCGGCCGGGCCTGCGCCTTCAAGGCCGATCGGCGCCGTCCGTATAAAGACGAACTGCTCGGTCGCGTCGGCGATTCCAATTTAGCTCAAATTGCGCGTTAAAGCGGCGTAACATATTGAAATACGCCACATTTTTGTCGGATTCGCGAGCGAGATAATATCGTCAGCTATCCGGCATTTCGCCGGTTTCGGAGTAACGAGTAACATGACGAAATCCACCTATCTTTTTGAAATTCTCGACGATGACGGCAAATCCGTGAAGCGCTTCTCCCAGCGCTGCACCAATCTGTCGGCTCAGGAACGCACCAAATCGATCCTCGAGACAACGCCGGACGCGGCCGCCGTGATCGGCGCCGAAGCCCATGGCCATGCGGTGCATACGGCTTACCGCCAGTAGTCAGTCGCAACGGATTGGCAAGGTTGACGGGTCAAGCGTCGGGATTTCGCATTCCCACACCGTGAGGACGCGCCAGCCCAGCGCCTCCAGCGCGCGTTTGTTTTTGCGGTCCCGTTGGCGGTTTTTCCCGATCTTGTCGAGCCAGTAATCCGTATTTGTTTTCGGGACCCGGCGACCGCGCTTGCAATGATGCCCGTGCCAAAAACAGCCGTGTACGAATAACACTGTCCTGTGCCTCGGAAACACAAGATCCGGCTTGCCCGGTAGTGTTTTCACGTTAAGCCTGTAACGAAGCCCAAGCGCGAACAACGATTTGCGCAGACGTATTTCCGGCGATGTGTCCTTCGATTTAACCGCTCGCATAACGGCGGAGCGTTTTTCCGGCGAAAAAACGTCGGTCGGCGACGCTTGAATCATGCGGCGTCGGCGCGGGAGTGTTGCAGCGCCGGTTCGAGCACTGTTTCCGCCAACCATCGAACCACCGGCGCGCATACGCCGTCTCCACATAGTTTCAGCGCCGCATTGGCGCGTTCCGGGAGTTTGTAGTCTTCCGGCAGTCCCATCAACCGGGCGGCCTCGCGTGGCGACATGAGACGGGTTTTGACGTTGCCGTGCTCGATGGCGACTACCACCTGCCTCGACGATCCGCCCGCAGGAGTTCGCAAACATCCGGCGAGGCCATCGAAACGCGCTTCAAAACGCTGGACCGTTTTGCCGTGTTCCTGCCGCGTGCGCCGAAATCCGGCGCCGGCGCGCCGCTCGCCGCTGGCGAGGATGGCGTCGAGCCGTCCGCGCTGAAGGTGCGTCATCTGCCCGATCAGCGTCGCTGTCTTTTCAGTGCTGTCCCAGTCGGCATTGAGCCAGTCGATGATGTCGTCGAGATGGGTGTTGCGGCGGCGGCGAGGCGTCGGCAACGCGGCGGCGCCCCAATCGGCAAGCAACGGCAGACACGGTTCGCGGTCTCTATCAGCCATACGGCGCTGCGCTTCCGCCGCGAGACTTTGCGCGAAACCGACAATAAACAGTCGCTGCCGCGATTGCGGGGTGAATGCTGCGGCGTCGACAATCCCAGCCGCAGCGTCATAACCGGCTTCCTGCAGCAATCTTACGATGCGCTCAAAATCCCGACCGCCATTCGAGGTCATCAGGCCAGGGACATTTTCAATAACGATCAGTCGAGGCGCTTGTTCGCTGTCCTTAAGACCGGTGATCAGTCTCCAAAACTCGTAAAACAAGCCGCTGCGCGCCGCGTCCATGCCGCCTCGGGGGCCTGCAAGCGACAGATCCTGGCAGGGGAAAGACGCCCAGGCGAGATCCGCCGGTTCATTCGGCAAATCGTCGACGGCGAGATCGGCGATCGATCCCGCAATTACTTCGCTGTCGCCGAAATTATCGCGATAGGCGGCGCATTTTACGGGGTCGATGTCGTTGGCGAACAGGCAGCGCCAGTTTTCCCCAAGGCCGAGCCGCGCCATGCCGCCGCCGGCGAAAAATTCAAGAAAAGTAAACCGAGGCTGTGACATCGTTTTTCAGCTTACCAAGATTCGCAGCCTTGAGTCTTGTCTTGCCGCATTTTCGCCTTATTTGTCCGTGTACGCAGCATTAGCGCCACGCTCTCGCCACATTCGCCGCGTTTTCGCCTTAATTCAAGGATTTATCGCGCGATTGTGCACAATTACTACACTCGAATCATTGACGCGGATTAATCAAATCGCGCACAATCTATACGGGCGCTAGGGGGCCTCGCTTGAACTTCTAGGAGAAGCGAATGCCCTTGATGGATATAAGGCGGGCCGCATTATGCGCGGTCCTAAGCATGAGTGCGATGGCGATGGCCGGGGCCGCTTCTGCGGCGGAGTCATCCCCTTCTTCGGGCGAAAAAACATCGCCCCAGTATTCGGAAACAATTCAACTTGCGATGCTCGACGACCGTGATCGCGGCGAAAGACGCCGCGCACGAGAAGGCCGTCGCGATGGCGATCGCGGAGATCGGCGCCGAAGAGACGGCGATCGTGGAGATCGCGGTCGCAGAGGCGGCGACCGGCGCGGCGAGACGCATCATCGTCAACCGCGAGCAGAAGGTCGTCGTGATGGTCGTCGCGCAGACCACCGTCGCGACCATCGGCGTTACGATCATCGGCGTGATCATCGTCGCTATGATCATCGTCGCGATCGTCGGCGCGCAGACCATCGTCGCGACCACCGGCGCTATGATCACCGTCGGGATCATCGTCGGTACGATCGGCGCGATCGTCGTCGGTATGATCATCGCCGGGACCACCGTCGGTATAATCACCGTCGGGACCATCGGCGTTATGATTATCGTCGGGATCACCGTCGCTATGATCGCCGTCATCGCCGTGGACGTTACGCCCATGGTTATTACGGCCCCCGCGGCGCGTTTCACTACAATCCAGGCTACGATCCGTTGGGTTGGTTCATCGTGAGTTTTGGATATGAGTTGTTTACGCACAGCTATATCGGCGATTGCAAAGTGGTTTCAAAAAGCCGGCGTCGCGGCCGATACACTACGGTCGCGCTGCTCTGCTACGATGCCTGGGGATATCCCTATATCAAGGCTGGCAGCCGGCGGACTTACCGCAACTATTGATTGGCGAATCGCCGATTAGAGACAAAAGCGCGCCCGGTTTGGGCGCGCTTTTTTGTTTGTTCCCCCTGCTTTTCCACACGCCTGCCGACTGCGTTGACCGCGGCTGGCGACTCTGCGGATGATCACCCGTTAATAGATTGACGGGCGATCCTCAGATGAAACGGCAATCACGAATATTCGTCTCAGCCGCCTTGGGCGCGAGTCTTTTTGTTCTTGCAGGCGCAGGCGCTGTCGCCTTGACCGACGAGGCGTCGCCGGCGCAGCCGGTAATTACGGATATTCGCGTGGGCGAACGCGGATTGCAAACCCGGATCGCGCTCTTTTGCGAAACGCCGTGTGCGCCGGAGCCGCGCGGAGACGGCGCATTCTTCCTGCCAGGCGCGGCCGACGCGTTTGAACTCGACATATCCGACGCTGGCGCGCGCGCTGTGAGGCTTGAATCGATTGTCATGAATGGCGGTTCGGCGCTTATCATTGACTATACGGGAACTGTTGAGCAATCGACGGCGGGACCATGCACCGTTGCCGGACGTGCGGCGGCGTGTTTGGACCTGTTCTTTGCCGAAACTGAGGCGCCTGAGGAGCCTGAGCCAGGATCATTCGCCGCTGCGCCCGCGATCAGGGAAACGGCGCAGGCTGAAAGCCTTGCCGTTGCGGCTCAGCAGACCAAGGCTGCGCCGGCGCCTCCTGCCTTGCGCGAATCCGCTGATGAGCGCCTTTCGGCCTATTCGTCGCTCTCCGATCCTGAGCGGCTGCAGCCGCCAATTCTCGCCAAGGTTCAACCGATCGAAGACACGGTGAATGTAGGTACGCCCACTTTGCGGCCGAATGAGCCGCTGTCGACAAAAGCCGGGCGCGACTTCGAAGGGCGCATAGCAACGTTGCTTGGCAAATCCCTGACGCCCGCATATTGCAACAACGCTGAGGCGACGTTGCAGACCGACGCCTGGGCGCTGGGGGCCATGGTTGACGTCGGCTTGTGCGCCGCTGCGCGAGGCGACGCCACAGACGCCGAATCGATTTTGTCGCGCCTGCTCGAATATGCACCGGATAATTACGAAGCGCTGGTGGGCAAAGCCGTGATTGCAGAGCTCGCCGGCGAGCGCGGCGCCGCCTTGCGGTTCTATCAGGACGCGCTCGACGCCACGCCGCCGGTTCGGGAATCGGCGCGTATTGTTGAAGCCATGGCGGCGCTTGGCTAATTTTTACGTGACTTTTCGTCGTTGCGCGTATTCCGCATTACGCCATTCTTCCGTATCAAGAACGTCGATCAGCGCTTCTGCAGCATCCCACGCCTCCGCATAAGACAGGAATAAAGGTGAAAAACCGAACCGCATTAGGTCCGGCGCGCGGAAATCGCCAATAACACCGCGAGCGATTAACGCCTGCACAACTTCGTAACCGTGTTCAAACCGCAAGCTGACATGGCCGCCGCGAGGTTCGCCAGGCGGCGGCGATACGGTTTCAAGACCACGCTCAAATGCGCGTGTGAGGAAGAGATCGCCCAAGCCTCGGGCCTTTGCTGCAACGTCGTGCAAGTCAACCTTGTCGAACAGGTCGAGCGCCGCATCGAGCGCGCTCATCGAAAGGATCGGCGGCGTGCCGCAAGCGAAGCGACGAACCCCGTCGGCGGGGCGATAGTTGGCATCAAACGCAAAAGGGCTCGCGTGCCCCATCCATCCCGACAAGGGTTGCTCAAGCTCCGATTCATGGTGTGCGTAAACAAAGGCCGGCGCGCCGGGGCCGCCGTTTAAGTATTTGTATCCGCATCCGACAGCGAAGCGCGCTCCGTCGCGCTCCAGATTCAAAGGCAACAGGCCGACGGCGTGGCTGAGGTCCCAAATGATAGCGACATTGCTCTCAGTAGCGGCTTTTTCCATCGCAGCGATGTCGGCAATGGCAGCGGTCTTATAATCGACGACACTGACAACGAGGACGCTGGTATTCTTTGTGAATGGATCATCGCCCGCCGCTAACATGCGCAATTGCGCGCCGGTTAGGGCGGCGAGCCCTTGAAGAATATAGCCGTCCGTCGGAAACTCATTGGCGAATATGGCGATGTCGCCGCCACGTTTCTTACGAAGTGCGGCAGCGAGCTTGAAAATGTTGATGGAAACGGAATCAGCGACAATGACGTCGCCTTCTGGCGCGCCGATGAGTTTTGCAATTTTCGTCCCGCACCTTGCAGGCAAGTCGATCCATCCGGCCTTATTCCATGATTGAATGAGATCGCGCCGCCATTCCCGGTCAGCGGTGTCCTGAAGGCGCGCAGCGACATTGCGGGGCGGGGGGCCGAGTGAGTTGCCATCCAAATAGAGCACGCCAGCCGGCAAATCGAAAACGCGACGCATCTCTCGCAACGGATCTGCGGCGTCGAGTTTCTCCGCATCAGCGCGGGACGTTACGGCGCAATTAACTGTCAATATCGTCTCCCGTATTCATCAACGGTGCTTTTCGCGGCAGCGTACCTATATACTATCATGAGTGATGCGGATTTCATCTGCGCCGCAAGTGGGAAGCGGTCTTATGGCCCGAAACGCCGCTACAAATGATGTTGACAAGATGCTCGCCGCAATCAGAGCGCATGCGCAGCAATGCGCACGGGAGACTGGCCGCGATAGCTTTTCGCAAGCGGTGATGAAGGCGATGGCGGAAACGCCGAGACATTTATTCGTGCCCGATGAATTCGTTGATCTCGCCTATGAAGACCGACCGCTGCCCATCGGCGCCGGCAAAACCATCTCCCAGCCCTTTATGGTGGCGCTGGCGTGTGAACTGCTGGATTTGAAACCGCGGGCGCGGGTTCTCGAAGTTGGCGCGGGGCTTGGCTATCAGTCGGCGGTCTTGTCCGCGCTTTGCGATCGCGTTTATGCGGTGGAAATCATTTCCGAGCTTGCTGAGGAAGCTAAAGAACGACTTGCGGCGGCCGGCTGTGAGAACGTCGAAGTTCGCCTAGGCGACGGCGCGCGCGGATGGCCGGAACATGCCCCCTTTGACGGAATTGTCGTCTCTTCAGCCGCGAAGCAGTTGCCCAAACCGTTGCTCGATCAGTTAAAGCCGGGCGGCCGAATGGTCATCCCCCTGGGTGACGACGACGCGCAGATGCTGCAGCTCATTGTCAAAGGGGCGAACGGCGAAATCTGTGAAAAAGCGTTAATACCGGTTCGCTATTCGGCGCTTTCAATCGCCCATTGATATAGTATGGGTGGAACAAAGTTACGGGAGCCAGGTCGCGGACATGGTATCAGCATGTCAGTTTAATCGCGCCATCGTGCGCGCGCCGGCGCAATCGGTTGTGAACGGTCTTCGCGCAGGCGTCGGTGAAAATCCGGACCTTAACGGCTTAAGGGCCGAGCACGATGCTTATGTCCGCGCGTTGCGCGCCGCCGGCCTTGAAGTGACGGAACTGCCGGCGCTTGATGAATTTCCAGATTCTATCTTTGTTGAAGATCCCGCGCTCGTGTTTTCAGAAGGGGCGATCGTCCTGCGTTCATTGGCGCCGAGCAGGGCGGGGGAGAGTGCGGCGATCAAGCCGACGCTTGCGGATCATTTTGAGAACGTGCTTGAGCTCTCTGAAGGGTTTGCCGACGGCGGCGACATTCTGACGACGGTGAGCGAGGTGCTGATCGGCCTTTCCTCGCGAACAAACCTCGAAGGCGCGCAAGCGCTCTGCACGTTGCTCAAATCACTCGATCGCCCTGCGCGCATTGTCGAGACGCCGCCGGACATTCTTCATTTCAAAAGCGACTGCGGCTTGGTCGACGACGAAACCGTGCTGACGACGCCGCAGCTGGCGGCGACAGGCGTTTTTGAGGACTTCAAAACGCTCGTAACACCGGAAGGGGAGGAAGGGGCCGCTAACGCATTGCGGGTCAATAACGTCCTTCTTCTCGGCGCCCGCTATCCGCGTACGGCGGAATTGCTCGACCGTCACGGGGTTAGTGTAGTTCCGCTATCGATTACGGAGATAGCCAAGATCGACGCCGGTCTTTCCTGCATGTCCTTGCGCTGGCACGCGGCTTCTTGACGGCGCCTGCGATGCGCCGCACGCTCGCCACATGAACGAGGGGTCTCAGCCAAATCTTCAACAAAGAACCGCCAAGCCCATGGGCTTCTGGCAATGCTGGGCGATGTCAGCGGGCGTGATGATCGGCTCCGGCGTCTTTCTGCTTCCGGCGGTACTCGCGCCTTTTGGATCGATCAGCTTCCTCGGCTGGCTCCTGACGAGCCTCGGCGCCATCGTGATTGCGCTCACTCTCGGTCGGCTCGCTGGCCGCACCAGTGAAAGCGGCGGGTTTTACATATATGTCCGCGATGCGTTCGGAGATATCGCCGGGTTCGCCGTCGGCTGGAGTTACTGGCTGAGCATTGTTTTCGCCATCGCCGCGATCAGCGTCGCCTTTGCCGGTTATCTCGGCGCGCTGGTTCCACCGCTGGCGGGGAACAATGTGATGCAAGGTCTCGTCGCCGCCGTGATGATATGGCTTATCACAGGCATAAACATCCGCGGCGTCGCCGACGCCGCAGTGACACAATTGATAATGACCGTGCTCAAGATCATTCCTCTACTGATGATTATCGGCCTTGGCGCAGTCGTCGGCGATGCGTCGAACATTCCCGCCTTCAATCCGCAAGGAATACCCGCCTATCAGGCGCTTGCCGCGACCGCGCTGCTGACCATGTGGGCGTTTATCGGCATTGAGGCGGGGGTCGTTGCGGCCGAAGACGTGCGCGACGCAAAGCGCACGATCCCACGCGCCATCGTGACGGCGACGTTGTCAGTGGCCGCCCTTTATATTGCCGCGACGGCGGCTGTCATGTTGTTGCTGCCGCCAGCCGATCTTGCTTCATCGGAGGCGCCGTTTTCCGCCGCCGCTGCACGTTTCGGCGCGTGGGGCCCGCCCATGATTGCCGTTGGCGCGCTGATTTCGACTGCCGGGTCGCTCAACGGCAATGTTTTCCTTGGCGGTCAAATGCCCATGGCGGCGGCTCGTCACGGCGCCGCGCCGGCGGGGCTTTCCTTCCGGAATGCGGGCGGCGCGCCGTCCCGCGCCTTGTTGATGTCGTCGGGTTTCGCCACGGCGCTTATTGTTCTCAATTACGCCGAAGGGCTCGTCGCTGCGTTTACGTTTTTGATTTCCATGTCGACCCTGGCGACGCTTCTGCCCTACGCGCTTTCGGCGATTGCGGAGATGCGGTATTCAGTACGGGCGGCAAAACCGTGGTTTGCGATCGCCATGATCGCCCTTGTTTATGCCGTGATTGCTATGGCCGGCGCCGGCGTCAGCACGCTGCTTTGGGGGGCGGTTTTGATTGCAGCCGGATTGCCGGTGTTTTTCATTTCAAGAATGCGATCGACATCGAGTGAGTAGCGTGACGGAAACAATCGAAACAGGACTGCCGCCATGGACCTACCGCGATCCGGCGTTTCTCGCGCTTGAACGCGATGAAATCTTTGCGCCGAGCTGGCAAATCGTCTGTCATGAAAGCGATATTGAAACTCGCGGACAATACGCGACGCTCGACTTTCTTGGTTCTCTGATTGTTGTCCTGCGGGGCGACGACGGCGTGGCGCGGGCCTTTCGCAATGTCTGCCGCCATCGTGCGGCGCGTCTTCTTGATGAACCTTTCGGCGCTTGTTCGTCGCGCATTGTATGTCCCTATCACGCCTGGACCTATGATCTGAAAGGCTGCCTCGTAGGCGTGCCGCAGCGCGACAGCTACGAACCGTTTGAAAATGAAGACTTTGGTCTCGCGCCTCTCGAACTGCGCGAGGCGGGTGGCTTTCTGTTCGTGCGCGCGGGTCCGGATGGCGGATCGTTCGAGGACTTTGTTGCGCCCATGGCTAGTGAGTTTGAAACCTACAAAACAAAAGAGATGCGCGCGCTCGGCCGCATCACGTTGCGCGAGCGCGCCGTCAACTGGAAGGTCGGCGTCGAGAATTATGTCGACTTTTTGCATCTGCCTGTTGCGCATCATGGTCTCGATGGTCTGGTCGGCAACAGCTACACGCTGGCAATCGAAAATGGCGCCTGTGTCATCACCGCTGATATTGATGCGGCGCCCGATCTGCCTCTGTCGGCGCGGGCCTATCGAACGTTCTTGCCGGAAGTCGACCATTTGCCGCCCGAGCGCCGACGCCAATGGCGTTACATTAAACTCTGGCCCAATATCGCTTTCGACATTTACCCCGACCAGATCGATTTTATGCAGTTCATTCCGTTGGCGCCGGATCGAACGCTGTTGCGGGAAATCTCTTATGCGCTTTCTGATGACCGCCGCGAAATGGCCGCGGCGCGCTATCTCAACTGGCGAGTCAACCGCGTCGTCAATGCAGAAGACCGCAACATCATCGAGCGCACCCAGGCCGGCATGGGCTCAGGCGTTGCGCCGGGTCCGGTAGCGCGCGACGAGATCGGTCTGCGCCATTTCGCCGAGCGCATGCGCGCTGCCTTGCCGATCAGTCGCGAGACAGAAAAACCGGCGACCATCCCTCCCGCTTGACCGGGGGGAGGGGCGCCCCTAGCGTCCCGGCGAATCTGGCAGACAACTGGCGATACGATGGCGCAGGCAAAGACATTTCAGGATCTCATTCTAACGCTGCAAAACTACTGGGCGGCGAATGGCTGCGTCATCCTGCAACCCTATGACATGGAAATGGGCGCCGGGACGTTTCACCCGGCGACGACCCTGCGTTCGCTTGGTCCCAAGCCATGGAACGCTGCATATGTTCAGCCCTGCCGGCGGCCGACCGACGGGCGCTTTGGCGCCAATCCTAACCGGTTCCAGCACTATTATCAGTTTCAGGTCGTCTTAAAGCCAAGCCCGCAAAACATTCAGGAACTTTATCTCGGATCTCTCGACGCCATCGGCGTCGATCGCTCTGTACACGACATTCGTTTTGTCGAGGATGATTGGGAGAGCCCGACCCTTGGCGCTTGGGGACTTGGTTGGGAAGTCTGGTGCGACGGCATGGAAGTGACGCAGTTTACCTACTTTCAGCAGGTCGGCGGTTTTGACTGCAAGCCCGTGACGGGAGAAATCACCTACGGACTCGAACGTCTCGCCATGTATGTTCAAGGGGTCGATAACGGGTTCGACCTTGTTTATGGAGGCGCTAAGCCCGACGGTTCGCCCTTCACCTATGGCGATGTTTTTCACCAAAACGAAGTGGAGCAGTCGACCTACAATTTCGATATTGCCGATACAGACGTTTTGTTTCGTCAGTTCAAGGAAGCCGAAGCGGCCTGTGCGGCGATTTTGGCCGCCGGCGAAAAAGCCGGACGCGCCTATCCGCTGCCGGCCTACGAGCAATGCATCAAGGCGTCCCACATTTTTAATTTGCTCGACGCCCGCGGCGTTATCTCCGTCGCCGAACGCCAGTCCTATATCCTGCGCGTGCGCAAACTTGCCCAGTCCTGCTGCGAGGCCTGGCTCGCCAGCCCGCAGGGTCAGACCGAGGGCGCAGGCGTCGTCGACTACGCGGAGGCGTGAGCATGACGAACGTGTCCCTGCCGATCGAGGGCGGATGTCAGTGCGGCGCGTTGCGGTATGAGATCACTGCGCCGCCGCTAACAATTTATTGTTGTCACTGCACAAACTGTCAGAGGATCACCGGCAGCGCTTTCGTTCTCTCCGCTGCGATTCCGGAACAGGCGTTTGGATTTATGAAGGGCGATCCTGGAAAGACCAAATGGAAGTCGGACGCGGGCAACGACCGTTATGGTTTATATTGCCGCGACTGCGGGTGCCGCATCGCTCACGGACAGACGCCGTCGATTGGCGTTTTCAGTGTCCGAGCCGGCACGTTTGACGATACAAGCTGGATGACGCCGGCGGGACATATCTGGACCAAGAGCGCGCAGCCATGGACTCGTTTCGCTGAAGAAGACATCCTCGACGAACGTCAGCCTAAAGACTACAGTCGTTTCGTCGAACGATTTCACAGCATGCATACATTCTCTCAATAAGGTCGGCGACGCCTAACCAATAGCCGCGAATCCGTTTTTTATTTGTTCGCGGATGCGGCGCCGCGATCGGAATCCGCCATTTTTCGCTAATATTTCGTTGTCGGAATATCCGCACGCGCATCTTTTCACAAATGGCCGGCTGCATTAAAATTCGGGAAGCACATTTGGGAGGCGATACATGCCAAACGTATTCGGAATTAAGCTGTTGCCGCTTATTCTGGCGACTGCAGCGTTTTATCTTGTCGGTTTCCTTTGGTACGGCGTCTTGTTCATGGATATTTGGATGGCGGCGGCCGGTCACACTGAAGCCGACTTTGAAGGATCAAGCCCGGCCTGGATGGCGCTTGGCGTGCTGATTTCACTGCTAACGGTCATCGGCATTGGCAAGGTGTTGCAATGGACCAACGCCCCATCAATCGGCGACGCGGTCCAAAAAATATTGATTGTTTGGGTGGCCTTCGGTCTGACCATGGCGCTTTATGGACTCGCCTATACGCCGGCGCACTCGATTAATCTGTTCCTGATCGACGCCTCGCATCTCCTCGTCGGATGGTTGTTGGCGGCGGTCATTCTCGCGGCAATGAAGTAGAGGCGCAGCGCCAAATCCTGTATACAGTCCCGCATGGTGCGGGCGCAGAAGAGAAATCCGTCAAAGAAAAGTTGGTCTGAGCGCGGGGTGCTCGACCGGTTGACAATCATTCTGCGCGGCGTCGCGTTTTCGGGCGTGGCGCTTGTTGTTGCATCGGTCGTGTGGGCGGGCGCTTACGCTTTTGTTGCGCCGCCGGGCACGCTCACCATGATGCAGCGAAAGATGTCCGGGGACGTCATCATTCATCCCTGGGCGCCGCTCGATGAAATCTCGCCGCATCTCATCACTGCCGTTATCGCTGCGGAGGACACGCGTTTTTGCCTACATAACGGCATCGACTTCGAGGCAATCGAAGAAGCGATGAGCGAAGCGAAAAACGGCGAACGCCTGCGCGGCGCTTCGACGATCTCGCAGCAAACCGCCAAGAACGCATTTCTGTGGAACGGCGGGGGCTGGTTCCGCAAGGGCGCTGAAGCATGGATGACGACGCTGATCGAATTGTTTTGGCCAAAGCGGCGCGTGATGGAGGTCTATCTGAACATCGCGGAATGGGGCGACGGATATTTTGGCGCCGAGGCGGCGGCGCAGGCCCGGTTTAAAAAGCCCGCGCGCAACCTTACCAAAAGCGAGGCGGCGCTCTTGGCGACGGTTCTGCCCAATCCGCACAAATGGCGCGTTGATCCGCCGGGGCCTTATGTACGGGGACGAGTTCAGACTGTGCGCAAGCGTATGGACGTTGTCCGGCGCGAACGGCTCGACGCCTGCGTTGTCAGTCGTTAGTTTTTGTTCAATTGCGCATTTTAACCGAAAAGCAGTTCCCACATTTCGGTTTGCGCTCTAGATTGGGTCTATGACAAAATACGCATTTCCTGCTTTCGCCGCCTTGTTGGTCGCTGCCTGTGCATCTGGCGAATACGAACCCTGGTTGACCAGGGGAATTACCCCTGAAGCACAGGAAATCCGCGACGAATTCACCCTTGAACGCACTGCCTGTTATGGATTTTGCCCGGTCTACAAGGTGACCGTCGACGATCGCGATCTGCAGCAGTTTCGTGGAGAAAAATTCGTTGCTGAAATTGGCGGCACGGTAGGCAAGCGATTGCCCAAGGGCGCTTATGAACAGCTGAAGGAGATCGCCGCAGCTCATGATTTTGATCAATTCGATGCGGTCTATCCCAACGAAGACGCCACCAATTGTTCGCTGATGGCGACCGACATGCCGAGCGTCATTGTCGGATTTTCAAAGGACGGTGAAACGCGGCAGGTTGGCGTCTATGGCGGGTGCATGGGCTTTGAGGGGCGCGAGCGGTTCGACGCCATGATCGCCGCCATGGACGCCGTTCTCGACATCGATGACTTGGTCGGCCCGCGCGAAGCGTTTTCCGGCGCGGAAGAATAACCCCGCCGATTTCAGCGTCTTCAACAGACGGAGCGTCTTGATGAGCGAAGTGATGGTCATCGCGTGCTATCGGCCAAAACGCGGCAAGGAAAAAGAACTGCTGGCGGAAATGAAAACCCATCTGCCGACGTTGCGGGCGGAAGGTCTGGTGGGCGATGGGCCGTCTCTCTGCGGCAGGGCGAAGGACGGAACGCTGGTGGAAGTCTTTCGGTGGAAGTCCGAAGACGCAATTGCCGCGGCTCATGAAAACGCCGCCGTCGCCGCCATGTGGGAGCGGTTCGGCGCTGTCTGCGATTACACCGCAATCGCCAAGGTCGAGGGCGCAAGCGACTTGTTCACGCCGCTCGAACCGGTTGACCTAGACTGAGCTATGGTGCTGGCTCTCGCGTCGGCAGCCCGCCTATTGCGAAGGCTGCGGACGCCCCTTAGAACCCGCGCTCATGCCGGAACTCCTGCTTGAGCTTTTCTCCGAGGAAATCCCCGCGCGCATGCAGCCTCGCGCCGCGGCGGACCTCGCGCGCGCCGTCAACAAGGCGCTCCTTGACGCCGGATTCCTGCCCGAGGACGTCAAAAGCTTCGCCGGACCGCGGCGGCTCGTCTGCGTCGCCGCCGGACTGCCGGCGCGTCAGCCCGACCGTCGCGAGGAAAAGAAGGGCCCGCGGGTCGGCGCCCCGGAAAAAGCGGTTCAGGGATTCCTGAAATCGGCGGGGCTTTCATCGCTCGACCAATGCGAGACCCGGTCCGACAAAAAGGGCGAGTTCTACGTCGCCGTGATCGAGCAGACGGGCCGCGATACGGCGGATGTGATCGCAGAAACCGTCCCTGAGATTGTCCGCGGGTTCTCCTGGCCGAAATCCATGCGCTGGTCGGATGGCGATCTACGCTGGGTGCGTCCGCTTCACCGCATCCTTTGCGTGTTCAATGATGAGCCCGTCGCGTTCGTAATCGATGGCGTTCATGCTGGCGATGAAACCGAGGGCCATCGTTTCTTGGCGCCGGGGGTCATTCAGACGCGGACTTTCGACGATTATGCAGCGAAGCTGCGCGCCGCCCATGTCATTCTTGACGCCGAGGTACGCAAGGAGATCATCGCCGCCGACGCCGCAACTTTGTGCAAGGCGCAAGGGCTCGAGCTGGTCGATGATACGGGGCTGTTAAACGAAGTCGCCGGACTTGCCGAATGGCCGGTCGCATTGATGGGATCGTTTGACGAGAAATTTCTGAAACTCCCCGACGAAGTCCTGACTGCCTCCATGCGCGGGCATCAGAAATACTTTTCCGTCAAGGATCCGAAGACCGGGCGCCTCGCCAACAAATTCGTGTGCGTTGCAAACATAGAGGCGCCGGACGGCGGCGCAGCCATGCGAACCGGTTATGAGCGAGTTCTCACCGCACGCCTGTCTGATGGGTGGTATCTTTATAATCAGGATCTGAAGACGCCGCTTGCGGACCGCATCGCCGACCTCGACAAGGTGACCTTTTTCGAAGGGTTGGGTTCGGTCGGCGACAAGGCGCGGCGCGTCGCGGCGCTGGCGAAAGAGATTGCACCGGCGGTGGGCGCAGATCCGAAAGCCGCGGAACGGGCCGCCATGCTCGCCAAGGCCGATCTCGTCAGCCAGATGGTTTATGAGTTTCCCGAACTGCAAGGGGTGATGGGCCGGTATTACGCCCTTGAGCAGAACGAGCCGGCGGAGATCGCCGACGCCATCCGCGATCACTATAAACCCGCCGGACAGGACGATGACGTCCCGACCGCGCCTGTCACTGTCGCTGTGGCTCTCGCCGACAAGATCGACACGCTGACGGCGTTCTGGGCGATTGACAAAAAACCAACCGGCTCGAGCGATCCGTTTGCGTTGCGGCGTGCGGCCTTGGGCGTGATTCAGATTGTTCTGGAAAACGGCGTTCGGATCGAGTTGATGCAAAAAACGGCTCGAGGTCACGCCGTCAATCAGGTCGGCCCAATCGTCGCGGCTGCAGCAACAGAAGGTCAGATTATTGACCGACTGTTTTCCGAAAAAGGAAACCTGCTCGCCTTCTTACACGACCGCCTCAAAGTTTACCTACGCGATAAAGGCCATCGCCACGATCATATTGACGCGGTGCTGACTGGGTTTGAGGGCCGGATTGAGGACAATCTGGTTTTGATTGTCTCTAGACTAAAGGCGTTGGAGACTTTCCTCAAAACCGACGACGGCGAAAATCTCGCCGCCGCCTACAAACGTGCGGCGAACATCCTCAAGGCCGAGGAAAAGAAAAAGGCGCTTCCTGATAATCTCTCTGTTGACGCAGAGGCGCTGGAAGCATTGGAAGAGAAAAGCTTGTTCAAGTCTTTGGAAATAGCGGAAAAAGGCGCTGGAAAAGCGGCGGAGGCCGAAAACTTCGAAGCGGCCATGGGCGCGCTGAGCGCTTTGCGAGCGCCGCTTGACGCTTTCTTCGACAAGGTCACGGTCAACGCTGAGGATGCGGGTCTCCGCGCCAACCGCCTGGCGCTCTTGCAGCGCCTGATCGCTGCGACTGCAAGAGTCGCGGACTTTTCAAGGCTTGAAGGATGACCATTGATCGGAATGATCCGCGGGTCGTTGCAGCGGTCAAAGCTCACAATGAAGGCGATCTGAAAAAAGAGGCCGCCCTCCTCGAAACCCTGATCGATGAACACCCCGATGATGCGGATCTGTTGCAACGCCTTGGCGCGGTGACCGCGCAGCTCGGCGAGGTCGACAAAGCAAAGCGCTATTTGGAGCGCGCGCTCGAGATTTTTCCTGCGAATGCTCAGGTCTTGAGTATGCTTGGATGGCTCCATCAGAAATCCGGTGATCAGGCTGAGGCGCTGCGCCTTCTGGAAAAAACCGTCGAGCTAGTCCCGACGGAGCCGGGGCCTCATATGGATCTTGGCAACTTGCATCTCGCTGCGCGAGACACCGCTGCGGCGCGCGCGAGCTACGAGAAAGCCATTGCGCTCGATCCAAACTCCGTCATCGCTCTCGTCAATCTCGCCTCGCTTTGTGAGCGAGAACACAAGTTTGAAGAAGCGCAAACGCTTGCCGAGCGCGCCGTTACGCTCGCGCCCGACCATGGGCAGGCGAACATAACGCTTGCACGGGTCGAGCTTCGTCTGGGGCATCCCCAGAAAGTTGCGGATAGATTACACGAGTTGCTGACGCGGACGCGTCTCGATGATTTCGATATCGCATCAGTTTTCTATCTGATCGGGCAAGCAGTTGAAAAACGAGGCGATTATGATCACGCCTTCGTTGCGTTCGATGCGGCGAATGACACGTTTCATCAGATGTACAAAGAGCGCATCGCGTCGATGGATTCAGCCCTGGCGCCCAAACATCTCAGTCGCATTCACGCCTTTTTCGAAACGGAAGATGTTACCGCCTGGACAACGCCGGCTCAAAAGGATGAGCCGACGCCGGTATTTTTTGTCGGCTTTCCCCGTTCCGGCACAACATTGCTCGACCAAATCCTGAGCACGCACAGCGGCATTGAAACGCTGGAGGAAAGCGAAAACCTGATCGACGTGCGCAATGAACTCGTCAGGCCGGAGGGCGGTCTCCAGAAACTGGCGACGATGACCGACGATGAGGTCAATCACTACCGCAAAAAATATTGGGCGCGCGTTCGCGAAGGTTTCAAGGGCGACACGACGCAGGGCCTCTTCATCGACAAGATGCCGCTCAACACAATTCTTTTGGGCCTGATTTACCGATTGTTTCCGGAAGCGAAAATCATCTTCGCGGTGCGAGACCCGCGTGACACGGTGCTCAGCTGCTTTCAACAACGTTTCGGCGTCAACGTTGCGATGTATCAACTCCTAAAACTCGATACGGCGGCGGCCTATTACGATCAGGTGATGAAAATCGGCGAGGTTTGCCGCGATCGTCTTCCGCTCGACATTCATATGGTGCGTTATGAAGACGTTGTCGGCGATATGCAGAACACAGTTTCCGACATTCTGTCTTTCCTGGGACTTGAGTGGGAAGACCAGATTTTGAACTATCGTGAGGAAGCTCGCGAGCGCTGGATTACAACACCGAGCGCAGAGCAAGTGATTGAGCCGCTCTACACTTCGTCCATGGGCAAATGGCGAAACTACGAGCATCGGCTGGCGCCGATCCTCCCGGTTTTGGAGCCGTGGGTGAAGAAGCTGGGGTATGATCCCGAGTGAGGATCACTGCCCACCCCGGCCGGCGCCGGCGTGAGCAGTGACGAACCATCACTCCTTGGGATCAGCGCTCGCCGCTTTCCAGGCGTCGAATTCGTCGCGCGAGAGGTCGCCGGAACCGTCACTGTCGGCGGCGACGAATTCTTCGACGCTCACATTGGGCGCGGCGGCGCGTATCTCGCCATAGGAAATCCCGCCGGACCCATCGGCGTCTAGATTCTCAAAATCACCAGCCAAAGCGGCGAACGGGAAGAGGCTCGCCGAAGCGGCGAGGGCGATAAAGGGGCGTTTCATGTCAGTATCCTTTCGAGGGTTTCAAAAAATGCGCCCCGGCGCCCATGCGGCTTTCTCAATCCCCTCGATGGATCCGCATGGGATTTTCTTGCGCGACGCGCACAAACAAGGTCGCGCTTCAACGGATAAAATTCAAATAAAATACGTGTAAGGATGAATTAGAATTCACATTACGTTGCGGAAACGTCACCTGAAAAGTTTCTCATCTTCGCGCCGACGTCGGCCAAGGCCAAGCATGCGGCCGACGAAAGACATCCGATGGGATTGCGGTGTGTCTTTGAAGCGGGCGGCGCGTTCTGCGCTCGGGAAAAAGAGGTATGCAAGCATCAGCACATACGCCGCATAGTCCCAGGCCACGGCGAGGGCCCATATGTCGGAAAATATATTGGCGTTCTTTAGCACAGCGTCCCGCGGCGTGATGGTCGAAAGGCTCGGGATGAATTCCGCCATCACCACGTCGATGCGACGGGAAATGCGTTCTTCCTTTTCGGGCTCATTGGGCGGCGCAAAAACTTCGTCGAAGATTTCAAGACCGCGGGCGGGATAGAGCTCCGCATATGATTTTATCGGGACCGGCGGCTTGGCGAGCTTCTGACTGCGCACGAGCGAGGCGAGCGCTGATTCAACGTCGTCTGCATATCGGTCGATGGCGTCCCGTTGACCCCGGCTCATGCGCTGGCCAACAGGCTTCGGGTTGGCGCGATAGAAATTGTCGAGTTGGGCGTCAACGAAACTCTCGATGCGCCGATCCTGACGCCAGCGATTGAGAATGCTGGCGAACGCGTTGAACTTAGTCTCGAATTCCCGCGCCCAGAGGTCGTAATTGTCATGAGCGTTCCGACTGAGGAGGGTCTTCAGTTCGTCGACGCGATCAGCACAGATGGCGGGATCGTAAGGATCGGCGCCGGACGGGTCTTCGCCTTCAATGATTGCGCCAACGTTTTCGCCGAGGGACACATACCACTCCGCGAGCCCGTCGAAATAATCCGACGCCGCGCCGTCGCCGGCGGCGCCGGATTGCGCGCCGGTCTGGCGCTCATTGCGCGCGACACGGGATAAATCGCTGACGGAAATCTGAAGGTCCTGCAGGAACAGAAAATCGCGCTGACGATAGCTGGTGATGCCGGCGCACTCCCCCTGCAGGCGATCAATTTCATAAAGATAGGTATGGCGCACCGCATCGACGCCGCCCATGCCGACCACGGTGGTCCAGGTGGACACGAAAAACAGGATGACTCCAAGAACTGGAATTACAACAAACAGTTTCAGGCATCGTTCGAAAAAGAACATCATGTCGCCGGAAAAGCCGCCGCTCTTGTTTCGGAACCAGTCGCGATGGCGCACGAGTTCGGCCCCGCCGACCCAGATCGCCACCGCCAGAAAGAACACGAAATAACCGAAGGCCGGCGGCAGAATCGTATTGCGTAGGAAGTCTTCGCTCTCCTGCGAGGTAATCAGCGCAAATCCGATGGCCGAACTCACCGCGCTGAAGAAACCCGAGGCGACAGCAACGACGATGAAGAGCCGGTTGAACAAAGACGAGCCGTGCAGCCGGCTTGAGGTGAGGATCGATCCGACCAGCACGCTCATAATGACGATAACCGCCCCCACAGCGGCAATCGCGGGCAGGTCGTTGATCGAAATATTCAGACTGTCCTGGGCTCGGGCGGGAAGGCTAAACCCAGCCGTAAGCGCGGCCGCGAGCGTCCGAAGCGCTATTTTCCCCGCGTTTCGCCCCGACATAATCCCCGTGGCCGCAATACTTGCGACTTCCCTATAGGCGCCTATCTTTTCTACGCTAATACTTAAGTTAACATGTTAAACGTAAGTGTCGAGCCGGTGATAGGTGGAAAATCGCAGATTTTGCTATGGGCTTCTTCGCAACTGCGGCATTTTCCTTCTTGGCGCCCTAATCCCGGCGCCTTATGCCAACTCCCCGAATCGAGGACGCCGGCCTTATTCCTGTGCACGGGGCGGGCAATTTACTGCGAAAGAGGAAAAATGGCGGGCGAGAAATGGGTTTACAGCTTCGGCGCCGGGGCCTCAGAAGGCGACGCGTCGATGAAGAATCTGCTCGGCGGCAAGGGTGCGAACCTCGCCGAGATGTCGAGTCTTGGCCTGCCGGTGCCGCCAGGGTTCACCATTACAACAGAAGTGTGCACGGCGTTTTACAAAAATGATCGCAACTATCCGGACGGGCTGAATACTCAAGTTGACGCTGCACTGGAAAAAATCGGCGCAGCAGTCGATCGCAAGTTTGGCGACAAAGACAAGCCGCTTCTTGTTTCCGTGCGTTCTGGTGCGCGCGCGTCCATGCCCGGCATGATGGACACGGTCCTGAACCTCGGTCTTAACGACGAAACGGTCGCTGGTCTCGCCGCGCTTGCCGGTGATGAACGATTTGCATTCGACAGTTATCGACGGTTCATCCAGATGTATTCCGACGTCGTCCTTGAAGTCGACCATCATGAGTTTGAGGAAATATTAGAGACGTACAAGGAAGAAAACGACTATATCCTCGATACGGAATTGACGGCGGCCGACTGGAAGAAAATTATCGACGGATACAAACAGGTCGTTCAAAACGCTCTGGGCAAACCTTTCCCGCAGGATCCGCAGGAACAAGTGTGGGGCGCCATTGGCGCCGTCTTTTCATCCTGGCGCAATGACCGTGCGAATACTTATCGCCGTCTTCACAATATTCCGGAAAGCTGGGGCACGGCGGTGAATGTTCAGGCCATGGTGTTCGGCAATATGGGCGAAACATCAGCCACCGGTGTCGCTTTTACGCGCGATCCATCGACAGGCGAGAACGAGTATTACGGCGAATTCCTGATCAATGCTCAAGGAGAGGACGTCGTCGCCGGCATCCGCACGCCGCAGCCGCTGACTGAACGCGCCAAGGAAGCCATGGGCGAAACTGCGCCGTCCCTAGAAGCGGCGATGCCGGATGCTTACCAGGAGCTCATTGCTGTCTTCGACAAGCTCGAAAGCCACTACCGTGACATGCAGGACATTGAGTTCACCATCCAGGACAAGAAACTCTGGATGCTGCAGACCCGCAACGGCAAGCGAACAGCGAAGGCGGCGCTGAAGATCGCCGTTGATATGTGCTCAGAAGGGGTGATCTCGAATGAAGAGGCGGTGATGCGCATCGACGCCCATTCACTCGACCAGCTTCTTCATCCGACGCTCGATCCGGATGCACCGCGGGACTTGTTGCTGACCGGCTTGCCGGCGTCACCGGGCGCGGCGTCCGGGGAAGTGGTGTTTGATTCCGATGAGGCCGAACGTCTCGCCCAGGAAGGGCGCAAGGTCGTGCTGGTGCGAGTTGAAACAAGCCCGGAAGACATACACGGCATGCATGCGGCGCAAGCGATTGTAACCGCGCGCGGGGGAATGACGTCTCACGCAGCGGTTGTCGCCAGAGGCATGGGCCGCCCTTGCGTATGCGGCGCCGGCGAATTGCGCATCGACAAAAGCGGGACCCATTTTTCGGTTTCCGGGCGGAAAGTGAACAAGGGCGATCTTGTTACTATCGACGGCGCGGCCGGGCAGGTGTTTTTCGGTGCGGTTCCGACATTGCAGCCGGAGCTTTCAGGCGACTTCGCCAAACTGATGGTTTGGGCCGACGGCGTTCGGCGGATGAAAGTGCGGGCTAATGCAGAAACGCCACATGACGCCCAGGTCGCCCGTGACTTTGGCGCCGAGGGGATCGGGCTGTGCCGCACAGAACACATGTTCTTCGACGCTGACCGCATCGTCGCGGTTCGGGAAATGATCCTTGCTGAAACGCAAGCCGGCCGGCGCGCCGCTCTTGATAAGCTGTTGCCGATGCAGCGCTCGGACTTTGAAGGGATCTTCAAGGTCATGGCGGGCTTGCCGGTGACAATTCGTTTGCTCGACCCGCCGCTCCATGAATTTCTTCCGCATTCTGATGATGAAATTGAGGAAGTGGCGAAAGCGTCCGGAATGGACGCTGAAAAGCTGAAAGATAGGGCGCACAAGCTGCAGGAGTTCAACCCCATGCTCGGCCATCGGGGCTGTCGTCTCGGCGTATCCTATCCGGAGATCTATGAAATGCAGACGCGCGCCATTATCGAAGCGGCGTGCGCGGTCGCTGAGGAGACCGGCGAAAAAGTTACGCCGGAAATTATGGTCCCGCTGATTGCAAAGCGTCAGGAACTCGCCTTTCTAAAGACGCGCATCGATCAGATTGCCTCTGCTGTACGCTCCGAGCAGGGCGCTGACATTGATTATCTTGTCGGCACGATGATCGAACTGCCGCGGGCGGCGCTGACCGCCGATGAGATCGCAGAGGAAGCAGCGTTTTTCTCATTCGGCACAAACGACCTTACCCAAACGACCTTCGGGCTAAGCCGCGATGATGCGGCCTCGTTCCTGCCGGACTATCTGCGCCAAAACATTTTTGAGCGCGATCCGTTCGTGACCCTCGACCCGGACGGGGTTGGCGCGTTGGTGGAACTCGCCGCCGAACGGGGGCGAAGAACGCGGCCCGACATCAAGCTCGGTATTTGCGGGGAACATGGGGGCGACCCCGATTCGATCCGTTTCGTCGAAGGCGTCGGGCTCGACTATGTCTCCTGCTCGCCCTTCCGCACACCCATCGCTCGTCTTGCTGCAGCGCAAGCAAAACTAGCGGAAAAGTGAGGCCGATCAGACCGTAAGAAAGTTAACGCTTTTTTTGAGTTTGCTTGGAAAATTACGTAATATCAACGAGTTAGCGGTTTAGAACTCGTTACTAAATTCGGCGTAAGCCGGCGCTTTTTCAATTGCGGCGGCTTTGTTGCGGCGCCATATAGCCGTTTCGTCGAGTGGCGGCGCCTTGATTGCACGTTTAACGGTTCCGCAGGTTCCGGTGCTAAACTGGCGCCCCCGGGTTATGGATCGCAAAGAATGGCCAAACGGTCTGAACATAACGCCCATGAAGTGAGCTGGACGCTGCGTAGCCTTTTGGCCGCCGGTCTGCTTAGCGTGTGCGCAGTCGCCACGGCCATGAGCGCGACAATCAACGCTGAAAGGGCCGCCCGCGAGCGCGAGGCCGCGGCGGTGGTTGCGCGGGAAGCGGCGTTGGTGGCCGAACTTGCAGATTATCTTGCAAGCGAGACCGCAGCGGCGCGCAACGCTCTTGCCGAACCGCGCCTCAAGCCGGCGAAACCAACAACGGCGCTCGCATCGGTTGATGACGCTGTTTTCAATCTGGCGAGTTTTGATTTCTCCGCGCTCAACCATGCGCGAGAAGACGCGGCTGAACGCAAGTGCCTTGCCCAGGCGATTTATTTTGAAGCGCGATCGGAGCCGCGGATCGGACAGGTTGCCGTCGCCGACGTTGTGCTCAACCGCGTCGCCAGCCCGCTTTTTCCGGACACAATTTGCGGGGTCGTTTTTCAGGGATCGGAACGACGCACCGGTTGTCAGTTTTCTTTCACCTGCGACGGGTCAATGGATATTCGCCTCAACAAGCGCAAATGGGAAGCAACGGAACAACTGGCCGGCGCCATTCTCGCCGGACTTCGCGCGCCAGTGAGCCGCAATGCAACCCATTATCACGCCAACTACGTCAATCCCTACTGGGCGCCGCGCATGACGCCCACCGCAACGATCGGCACGCACAAGTTCTACCGGTTCCCGAACCGGCGCCTCAAGGAAGCCGCGCCTGCGGCGATGTAGTCCTATTGAAAGTCCAGCCCAAGATCGAGGCTGGGCGCAGAATGGGTAATCCAGCCTGAAGAAACAATATCGACGCCGGTTTCCGCGATGGAGCGGACCGTATCGACGGTGACATTGCCGGAGGCTTCCAAGACGGCGCGTCCAGCGACTTTTTTAACGGCGCGTTTCATGTCGTCCGTAGACATATTATCAAGCATGATGATGTCGGCGCCGCCGGCAAGAGCCTCTTCGAGCTGGTCGAACCGGTCGATCTCAACTTCAACCTTCACAGTATGACCGACCGCGTCGCGGGCGGCTTTCAGCGCCTTCGCAACGCCACCGGCTGCTGCGATGTGATTGTCTTTGATCATCACGGCGTCATAGAGCCCGAAGCGATGATTATGCCCGCCGCCGCAGCGAACAGCGTATTTTTCGAACGCCCGAAGACGGGGCGTTGTCTTTCTTGTGCAGACGATTTTGGCGTTCGTTCCCTGAACGGCGTCGACCAGAGCCGCAGTTGCTGTCGCAACGCCAGAAAGATGGCCGAGAAAATTGAGCGCCACTCTCTCGGCTGAGAGAATCCCTCGCGCCGGGCCGGAAATCGCGATGACGGCGTCTCCCGGACTGACGCGCGCGCCGTCGTCTTTCTTGATGGCGACTTCGATCACTGGATCGACCTGTTGAAATGCGGTGCGGGCGATTTGGACGCCGGCGATAACGCCCGCTTTGCGCGCTGCGATGACCCCATTGGTCGCGGCGCTGGCGGGAATAGTCGCTGTCGTTGTGATGTCGCCGGCTTGCCCAAGGTCTTCGGCGAGAGCGGCGCTCACGGCTTCCACGATCAGGTGCTGCGGAAGCGGCGTGATCATTCGTCGAAACCCATATCCGCCGCAATTTCCGTGTGAAACGCTTCCTCGTCGAAATCCGGAAAATCGCTGCGGTGATGAGCGCCGCGAGATTCCTCGCGGGCGAGCGCACCCTGCGCAATGAGCTCCGCACTCACAAGAGCGCTTTTAAGACCGCTGGTCATTGCGGGATGCTCATTAAGTTCGGCCATGACTTCGAGAGCATCAATCAGGCTTTCTTCCGACCGGATGAGAGCGCAACCGTCTGACATTGCCGCGCGCAGGCGTTGCATCGCGTCAGGGTTTGCGGGTTTAGACGGCACATCCATACGATCGGCCGGGGCGCCGGCTTCGTCTTTGACGGCGATCTCCTTTTCGCGCAGTTGATCGGCGATGCGGGCGCCGAAGACGACCGCTTCCAGCAGGGAATTTGATGCAAGACGGTTAGCGCCGTGAACGCCGCTGGATGCGACTTCGCCAACAGCCCATAAACCATCGAGCGTGGTCGCGCCGTCAAGGTCAGTGAAGACGCCGCCCATGTGGTAGTGCGCCGCCGGCGCAACAGGCATAAGTTCCGTTTGCGGATCGATTTTTGCGTTCTGACAAGCGGCGAAAACGGTCGGAAATTTCTTCGGAAACGCCTTGCCCACCGCCTCGCGCGCGTCGAGGAATGCGCCGCGGCCAGCTTTCGTCTCAGCCTCAACCGCCCGGGCCACAACATCTCTGGGCGCGAGATCGCCGGCGGAATGATAGTGTTCCATAAACGCAGTCCCGTCCTTGTTGACGAGCCGCGCGCCTTCGCCGCGCAGCGCTTCTGTCGCCAGCGGCGCCGGGTCAGCGCCGGTGTCGAGAGCTGTCGGATGGAATTGCACAAACTCCGGATCGCGAATGAGAGCGCCGGCGCGCGCGGCAAAAGCAAGACCGTGTCCTTGCGCGCGCACGGGATTGGTGGTGACCGCAAAGAGCCCGCCGAGCCCGCCGGTGGCGAGAACGGTTTCGCCGGCGTCGAAAACCGCCCGCTCCGCCGCTTCGACGTTGTAAACCAGCGCGCCGCCAACGGCGCCGTTGTCGTCGGTCATCAAATCTTCAACGACGACCCGTTCGAGAATAGTGATGTGTTTGGCCGCGCGCGCCGCTTTGACCAGCGCATCCATAATGGCTGCGCCGGCTTTATCGCCGGTGGCGTGAACAATGCGATCGCGGCAATGGGCGGCCTCGCGACCGAGCACCAGGTTTCCGTCCTTGTCCTGATCGAACTGAACGCCGAAGCGCATCAAATCTTCGACCGCCGCTTCCCCGCCATCAACAAGGAGGCTCGCCGCTTCCGCATCGACGAGACCGGCGCCCGCCTGGACGGTATCGGCGAAATGAAGGTTGGGCGTGTCGTCAGGACCGACGGCGGCGGCCATGCCGCCTTGCGCCCAGGGCGTTGCGCCGCCCTGGCCGAGAGGGCGCGCGGTGATCACCGTCACCGGCCGCGGCGCCAGTTTTAGCGCTGTGTAAAGTCCGGCGACGCCGGCGCCGATAATGAGGATGTCAGTTTGCGTTTCTGTCATTGCCGGGCTTGTTCCAGCAAATCAGTGTCAAATAATTCGATGCCTGGAACAAGTCCGGGCATGAAATTCGAGGGAGCGGCGCCTGTTCGCAAAGGTGCGCCCTAAACCCGCGCCTCGACGGCCGCGACTTCAGGGGCGTGCAAATGGTTGTACATGGACTGGCGCTTCAGGGGCAGCGCGATCATGCGCTCAATAGCCTGGCGCGCTTTGTCCATCACCGCCGGGTCGATTTCGACCTTGTGCTCCATCGTTTGAAGCGATTGCAGGATTTTCGGCAGCGAGATTCGCTTCATATGCGGGCAGAGATTGCAGGGCCGGACAAAATTGACGTTGGGATTTTCACTCGCGACGTTGTCAGACATCGAGCACTCAGTAATCAGCACAACATTTTTTGGCTGATTTTCTTTCACATAGTTCGACATGCCGCTGGTCGAGCCTGCAAAATCGGCTTCGGCAAGCACGTCCGGCGGGCATTCGGGGTGCGCAAGAACGATGACGCCCGGATTGCCTTCCCGGATCTCGCGAATGTCTTCCGCTGTAAAACGCTCATGGACTTCGCAGGCGCCGGCCCAGGTGACGATTTTGACATCCGTCATCGCCGCTACGTTGCGCGCGAGATACTGATCGGGGAGAAACAGCACCGTGTCGGAGTTCCATTCTTTCGCAGCGTATTCGACGACTTCAACGGCGTTAGACGATGTGCAGCAGATATCGGTTTCGGCTTTAACGTCCGCTGTTGAATTCACATAGGTGACCACCGGAGCGCCCGGATATTTCTGTTTCAGGAGACGCACGTCGTCGCCGGTGATGGAAGCGGCGAGGGAGCACCCGGCGCGCAGATCAGGGATCAGTACTGTTTTTTCCGGACACAGAATTTTTGACGTCTCGGCCATGAAGTGGACGCCCGCCTGAACGATAATGTCGGCGTCGGTGCGTGCTGCTTCTTTCGCAAGTTGCAGACTGTCGCCCGCAAAGTCGCCAACGCAGTTATAGATCTCCGGCGTCATGTAGTTGTGGGCGAGAATGACCGCGTTTTTTTCTTTTTTCAGATCATTGATGGCCGCGATGTAAGGCGCGTGAGTGCGCCACTCGATCTCGGGAATGAGTTTTGCGACTTTCGGATAAAGGTGATCGGTTTTGGCGCGAACCGCGTCCGTAAAGGGAAGCTGTTGCGTATCAAATTCGTTTCCGAATGCAGGCATTGCTTATGCCTCCTTTGCCGTCCCGGCCGTATTACGCAGCAGTCGAGGGGGAACTTTCAAAACATTATGCTCAACCAGAGCATATATAGGATCAAAAAACGGCCCCGCAAGGGGCTGACGGGCGCAAAATGAGCGCAATTCTCGCACGCGTCAAGGAAGTTTCGTGGAATCGAAAATTTCATTCGTAAGCCTTGACTTACTAATGTGCTACCGATATTAGTAAGCCATGACTTACGAAACAAAATTTGAAGCGCTTTCCTGCGCAACGCGGCGGACGGTCTTTGAAAAGCTAGGCGCTGGCGAGGCTTCGGTTGGAGAGCTTGCGGAGGGCGTGCCGGTGTCGCGTCCGGCCGTGTCGCAGCACCTCAAGGTTCTCAAAGACGCAGGTCTCGTCGCTGAGCGGCGAGACGGCGTGCGCCGGATTTATCGCGTCGACGGGGCCGGCCTCGCCGAGCTGCGCGATTATTTTGATCGCTTCTGGGAAGAAGCGCTCGACGCCTACAGGCGCTCGCTAGAAACCAACGACGCATAGAAAGGAAAACCGCAATGGATGTGAAAACAAAAATTGAGCCGGTCATAAAAACGCTCCGGCTGAAAGCGAACTGCGAAAAAGCCTTTCGTCACTTCACTGACAATATTCATGTCTGGTGGCCGCTGCGCAGCCATTCCCTCGCTCAGGAGGACGCTGTCGACGTGAAGTTCGAAAAGCATGAAGGCGGGCGCATTTATGAAATCGAAAAATCAGGAAATGAGCGCGAATGGGGCCGCGTCGCCGTTTGCGATGCGCCGCATCGTCTCGTCTTTTCCTGGGTGCTGGAAAAACCTGCCGATGCAACAGAGGTTGAAGTAACGTTTGAGTCTGAAGGCGATGGGTGCGTCATGACGCTTATCCATCGCGGCTGGGACGATCGCAGCGACGGCGCCAAGTGGCGCGAGAATTACGATCAGGGTTGGAACGGCGTTTTGGGCGCTTACCGCGAGAGCCTGGGTTAATCCCCTATGGCGCGCGTTTCGCCGGGGTCGGTGAAGAGATCGCCCCCGGCGCGCTGGCGCCACTGATCGCCATTGCCCGCCGCGCGCTTTGGCACGTGGACGCCGATCACCTGTTTTGCCTTGATGATGTCCGACATTATGAGGCCGCCATTCTCATCGCCAAGAAACCAGTAAGGCGGGAAAGCGGCATGGGTTGGCTTATTGTTGAAATGGCCTTGATGGCGCGAAAAATCCGAGACCACTGTGCCGGCGTCGCCGAGGTGCGCGACTGTCGTTTCATCATCGAGACTGACGCGCCAGACGTAGTTCTGAATGTGCGGCCGATTGCCCGCATGGGGAACGGAAACGACGTCAATCTCAATGTCGCCGAACGAAAACGCTTGTCCTTCGTCGTCTGGCGCCAGCGTGAAGGCGCGAACCCGCTTCATGATTGGATCGTTTGCATCAACCCCGCTTTCGAGCATTCTTTCGCGCACTTGTTCCGGCGCAAAGAGCGTGACGCCCGGTTGCGAGCGCAAATAGGAGACGGTGGGCGCTGGTGAAAAGTGATCGCCATGAACATGGCTGACGAAAATTGCGTCTACCCCGTCAAAGGGCGGATCGCCTTTTTTCATTGCATCGCTGATCTCTTTCGGGACCAGCGCATATTGGCCGAAACCTTCCGCATAAAAAGCATCGAACAATATCTTTGTCTCGCCGCGTTCGACCATCACGCCTTCATTGCCCAGATAATGCGCCGTTGCGAGATCATGTGCGGTGGAGAGCGAAGGACTAAGCGCAACAAAGGCGGCGAACACGCGAAACATATGTTGAGTACCTCTGTTGCTGCGTTCAGTTTACCCCGTCTGCGTCGCGACGCAATCGCGGGATCACTAGGCCCGTTGCCGCACCTTCGCGCAAGCCCTTCTCACTGACGCGAAACAGCGCCGCAGGACGCCCGCCCGCCTGTTGCGTCGTTTGACCCGTGCGCTCGACAAAGCCGGAATTTTCAATGCTGCGACGAAAATTTTGTTTGTGAAAAGTAAAACCGACAATCGCCTCGGTAATTTTCTGCAACTGCAACAGAGTGAATTCTGTGGGCGTCAGTTCAAACACGATAGGACGATAGCGCAGTTTACCGCGCAGTCGGCCGACGGCGGTTGCAAGGATGCGTCGATGATCGGAAATCATGGCGACGCCGGTTTCGGCGCCTTGCGGTTCGGTTGTTTCCGGCGGGTCGAGACCAGCCTCGCGGCGATCACGAAACGCTTCGGCCACCAAGCCTGCTTCATACATTAGTTCATAGCGATCAAGGGTGCGCGCTTCGTCCCAGTCGGCGCCGTCGCGGCCAAACGCATCGGCGACGCGCGCCTGACGCATGGTCGCTTCCGGGCCGCCGCGTGCGATCCATTCATCCAGGGCTGGCGCAATGCGTTCCCGCAGCACCGAGGGTTCGCCGCGGCGCCAGTCTTCCCACGGAAAGAAAGCGTACCAGTCGCGCCATCCGGCATCCGCAGCGCTTACCCTGGCCATCTCGCGGGCAAGCGCCAGATAACCAACCGAGACAACACGTTCCCCCGCAGCGCCGCTCGCCAACGCCGCAAGGGGCGCTTCGCGACCCTCGTCGCCAAAGGTGTAAAGCTGTTCCACATAGCCGAGCGTCAGATGGGTCTGTTCCGTCACCCATTGTCGGACACCGATTTCAAAGGTGCGATGGCGTTCCGGATCGAACGGTCCGTAGGGAAGACCTACCGCCGCCTTTGAGCCGACGCACAAAACCATCGGCTCGTTGTCGGCGATGGCGGCGAGCACCGCGTTGAGGGTGATCGCGACGTTGGCTGCAATAGGGCCTGCAATGGGCGCATCAGTCATGGCCTCGTCTATGACGGCATTACGCGGCGACTGGCAAGATGACGACGTCGTCAGTTACGGCGCCGGCGCATGGGCAAAGATCGAGAATGGCTTCAACCATCCGGTCTTCGCGCCCCATCAGGGCGTCGGCTTCAGAGATAAGAAGAATATTCGGGTCGGCGTGGGGCGCTGCCTGCCTCAGCTCTTTGGCGATTTTGAATTCACACCGATTTTCCTGGGCGGCGCAGAGAATGATGTAAGCCGCCGCCATCGACCGGGCGACCCCCTGGTGACAGTGGATGAGGATAGGGGCTTTGCGGTCCCAGTTTCGGGCGAGATCAATCAGTTTTTGACAGCGCGCCGCGTCGTCATCCGTACTCGAACAATCGCCCCGTACCTCGAGTCGGTTTTCCGGCCGCAATCCGTGAAAGGAAAGCGACGGCCCTTCATCCTTTCCGAGGATTGAGACTACGTATTCAGGCCGATGGGCCTTAAAGGCTTCCTCGGCCTTGTCGTAGCAACTGACGATAATCTTGGACACGGAACCGTCCGACGCCCCTTCTTAATCAACAATTAACGCTCACTCGCGCTGGGATAACGGAAATAGCCAACGCGGCCGGGAATTGTAAGCTGTGAATATTCACGAAGGCCTGAAATCGCGCCATTGTTATCCGCCAAAAGCCGGATCGTTACTGGTTCGACCGGGAACAGGCTGTTGCGGGCGGCCTAAAACCGCTCCGGTGCGGCGTTAACCATCAAGAGCCTGATAAAGCGTCTTGAATCGCGCCAGGTATTTTTCCTGGGCGTCGACTGTCGACAAGACCTTGAGCTTTGCCGCGGCGAGCCCTCGCGGTGCGCCGAAAAAACGGCGCGCTTCGACCGGGTCGAAGCCCGCGAGCTGCACCGCTTCGAAGTAGGCCGATGCGCGGTCGGCGCGCTTGATTGTCTTTTCTACCGTGTCGGGGAGATCTGCCGGCAATGAAAAACGCAAATGGACCGCCTGCGCGAGGCGTTTTTCGATCGTCTTATATTGCCCGCCAAGCTGGGCCTTGAAGGGCGAGATCATGTCGCCAATGACGAATTCAGGCGCATCGTGAAGTAACGCCGCGAGCTTCCATTTTGCCGGCCATCCCGGTTTGAATGCAGCGCAAAATTCCTCGACGATGAGAGAGTGCTGGGCGACATTGAACGGCAGCGCGCCCTTGGTCTGACCGTTCCAACGCGCAACCCGCGCAAGTCCGTGGGCGATGTCTTCGATCTCGATATCGATCGGCGCGGGATCAAGCAGATCAAGCCTGCGACCCGACAGCATGCGCTGCCAGGCCCGTGGAGCGTCGGATTTTGTTTTTTGCGATGCACGCGCCGGCATTCAAAAGCCCTTTCGGTGAAGGCCGGACGCCTATCAGAGCCGCCGGGGGGCCGCAAGCAAGCGACGAGTCGCGGTTTTCACGCGGCGGGCTCCCTTGTCCCTTCGGGCGGCATCAGCGAAAATCGCTACAGTAAAGAGTTCAACAATGAACCGCAAAAAAGGAAAGGACGGGCCGCGAAAAGCGGTTCGGCAGGGGCGTTAAAATGGCTTCATCAGAGTACGAAGAACGCAAAGGCGGCGGCGGGTTAATCCTGACGACGCTGATTATTCTAATTTTTCTCGGCGCGGCGCTTTCGGTCGCCGCTTATGTATTTGGCGATGCTGATCTATCGGTAGTCGAATCACTTGCGGCCGGTTTTGGCGGGCTCGCGGGCCTGATCATCGGGCTCTTCGGCGCGATTATCGGCGTCGTGCTCGGACTATTCGGGGCGTTGATCGGCATAATCGCCGCCGGCGGCGCGGTGGCCTTGACGCTATTTATCGTCGGTTCGCCGATCATTGCGCTTATTCTGATTTTTGTGTTGATGCGGTCTCGGCGCAGCGATTGCCCGGACCCGGATGCGCATCGATAACGACGGCGAATTTCGGTCGCGAAGGTTCATTTGAGCGAGTAATCCGTTAGCGGATTACTCGCCCTCTTCTTCGTTTTCCGGTTCTTCTTCGGCTGCGCCAAAGATAGCGCCGAGCCCTTGGAGAATGAGTTCTTCTTCGGGAGAGGTCTCCTCCTCCTCTGGAGCGGGCGCCTCTTCATTGGAAGGCGCCTCGGCTTCTCCTTCGGCGGCGGCTTCTTCGGACGGTTCCTGCGGTGCGCCGAACAATCCTGAAAGACCCTGACGCAGGGCTTCTTCCGGCGAGGCGGGCGCTTCTGCGCCCCCAAGAAAGCCGCCCAGGGTTTCCTGCAATGCGGCGCGAGCGAGCGTCTCACCATCGATGCCGATGGACGGCTGGGCGAAGGTGCCGCCGACACGGACAGGGATGGCGATTGACTGGCCTTCGGCGCCGTCCGCGGTGGTCGTTGCTTTCGGCGCCAAACGGAGATCAATGGTTTGCGCCGCCAGATTGACCTGTCCCTTGCCCGTCATGGTCACGTAGGGCCCGTTCATTGAGATTGTCGGCGCATTGACGAGCCCGTCAGCGATCGAAAAATTCGACAGGAAGGTTGAAAAATCCGTTTCCTCGCGCGGGCCCCGCGCCGTCGCCACGGCGTTTGCAAGCGCGGTCGGGTTGATCCCGCCGGCGCGAAGGGAGTTCGCCGCTTGCGCAAGCTTGGCGATATTGACGCCCTTCAGTGCTCCGTTCGAAAGGTCAAAGCCGCCGGCGCCGTCTATGGACGACATGATGGCAGCCTGGTTGTCGCCGCTTGCGGTAAAGTCGAGCTTGAACGCGCCGAGACCAAGCAGATTGTCGTGTTTCATAAGGTCCAGCGACAGGGGCTGGGCGTTCACCGCATCCATGTCGAAATTGCCGGCGAAGGACGGCGTTGCGCCGCGGGCGTTGACCACGAGCCGGCCGGAACCTTGTCCGCCATACATGGCGAGTTCGGGAATGTCGGCGGTCATGCGGCCATTGTCGACATTGAGCTTCAGCCGGCTCTCGCCAATCTTGATATCGTTGAGGAGAATCTCATCAGCGGAAATATCGAAGTCGGCGTCAATATTGCGCAGCCCCGTGAAATCCATTTTTGCGCTCGACCATTCCGGAAAGCCGTTCGCGGCGGTCGACGGCGGTGGCATATAGGGCCGAAGGTCGAGCAGTTCGGTCGACAAGACGCCGGACGCGAGCGGTTTTTCGCCGGACCAGTCAAGGCGCATCGAGCCTTGTGCGTCGATCTCATCAAAGCCGATGGTCGCGCCGTTAAGGCGCATGGCGGTCGCGCCGCCATCGACATCGCCAGCAAGCGCCAGACTGTCAAAGCCCGGCGCCTCGGCCAGCGTCGCGCCGGCAAGTGCGGCAAAGGCGGGAAGATCGGGCGCATCAAAATCAATTGGCCCCGTATAGGATAGCGCATCTCCGCTGACGACTGAGAGGTCGGCGCCGGCGGTTGTTTCTCCGATCGCGATGTCGAGTTTCAGATTGGCCGCATCGCCCGCCATGAGCGTCGCAAGATCGGTCAAAATGAGATCTACTTGCGTCGGTTCGCCCTGAAGGATCATTGTGCCGTCGACTTCTAGCGGCGCCCTTAGCGACGTTAAGACGACGCCAACGTCAATATCTTCCGCCGCAAAAGTGCGGCCCGCTGCTTCATCTTTATACGCGGCGCGTCCGTCGATGATGCGTACGTCGCCAAGGCGCAGATCCCGCGGTTGGCGTCCGCTTGCAGGTTCTTCCGTATTCTGAGCGTCTGCACCGGCGGCGAGATTCCAGTTCACCGATCCGTCGGCCTTTCGGATAAGATTGATCGCCGGCTCGGTGAGCACAAAGCGATCGACCTCGACTGAACCCGACAAGAGCGGCAGCAGCTTGACCCCAACGTCAGCGCTTTTGACCCGCGCGAGCGTGTCGCCGTCAAACCCGTCAGCGTTGGCGATCGTGAGTTCGTTCACCCGAAACGCGGTTTTGGGAAAGATGCGGATCGAAAGATCGTCGCCAATCGAAACCTCTCTGCCGAGCGCGTTTGAGGCGGCGGTCTCAATCCGTGGCTTGTATGTTTCGGCGGGTATAACGCCCGGCGCCAACAAAAGAACGGCGAGAGTGACGCCAATAAGGGCGAGGATGAAAAAGATGATGCGACTCATAGGGGGTCAGATTCCGTATTCTGGTTACACAATTATGACGGCGCTTCGGCGCCATGAGGATAGTCCGTCGCGCCGATGATTTCGACTGGCTTATGCTGATAGGCGCCTTCTGGCGCGGTGATTTGGGCGAAAAGTGGGGCGGTTGTTTGGCTTTGTCCATCGCGGCCGCTGTCGCCGCCGGGGCGAAACAGCGCTCATCGTTCCCGAATCGCAAAATCGCGGGAATCACCGGCCTCGTCGTCGGGCGTCGAAGCGAGACGAATGGGCAAAGACAAAATTAGAACAAACTCGAAAAATATAAGTATTTTAGCTGGTTAACATATCTTGCCAAAACAGAACAAAACGCGTACATTGGCCGCTCGTTGACAGGGCGGTCCCTGGTCAGGCAACGGAGGCGGCAGTGACCAAAAGTAATCTCAAATTGGTGGAGACAGAGGGCGTGGATAAAACAAAGGCGCTGGAAGCGGCGATCAGCCAAATCGACAAAGCGTTCGGCAAGGGTTCGCTAATGCGCCTCGGCGACCGGGAGGTTGTCGATATTGAGGCGATTTCAACCGGTTCCCTCGGCCTCGACATCGCCCTCGGCATTGGCGGCCTGCCCAAGGGTCGGGTGGTTGAGATTTACGGGCCGGAAAGCTCCGGCAAGACCACGCTGGCGCTGCACGTTGCGGCGGAAACCCAGAAAAAGGGCGGCACTGCGGCGTTTGTTGACGCCGAGCACGCGCTCGATCCGGTCTATGCGCAGAAGCTAGGGGTCAATCTCGACGATCTTTTGATTTCACAGCCGGACACCGGCGAGCAGGCGCTTGAAATAGCCGATACGCTGGTGCGCTCGGGCGCTGTCGATGTACTCATCATCGACTCGGTGGCGGCGCTGACGCCGCGGGCTGAACTTGAAGGGGAAATGGGGGATTCGCTGCCCGGCCTGCAGGCGCGGCTCATGAGCCAGGCGCTCCGGAAACTTACCGGCTCTATTTCGCGCTCCAACTGTCTTGTCATCTTCATCAACCAGATCCGCATGAAGATCGGCGTCATGTTCGGCTCGCCCGAGACGACTACCGGCGGCAATGCGCTGAAATTTTATTCCTCCGTACGCCTCGATATTCGCCGTATCGGCGCGATCAAAAACCGCGACGAGGTTGTCGGCAACCAGACCCGGGTGAAAGTGGTCAAGAACAAGGTGGCGCCGCCGTTCAAGCAGGTTGAGTTTGACATCATGTATGGCGAAGGGGTTTCAAAAACGGGGGAGCTTTTGGATCTCGGCGTACGCGCTAATGTGGTCGAAAAGGCCGGATCCTGGTTTTCCTATAATTCCGAGCGCATCGGCCAGGGGCGTGAGAACGCCAAGCAGTTCCTGAAAGACAATCCGGATATGGCTGGTGAGATCGAACGCAAGATCCGCGAGAATGCGGGGCTTGTCGCTGAGGAAATGCTGGTCGGGGAACAGGCCGACGATGATGACGATAGCGAAAAGGCCGCCGAAGCGTCGTAATCAAGCGGCGGCCAATCAAATATTGACGAGCGATCGGGTGTAAGCTGCCGATTGTTCTTTCCCGCGGGCGATCTGCGGCGCAGGATATGGTGTGCGCCGCAGCGCTCTTCTTTGTCTCATTGACGGCGGATTGCGTTTGGGACGCATCGTGAAAAAAAAGGAGAAACCTCGATGATCGGATACGTAACGCTTGGCACAAATAATATCGAAAAGGCCGCAAAGTTTTACGATGAACTGCTTGGGGAAATGGGCGCCAAGCGCATGATGGAGGCCGACACCTTCATCGCCTGGGCGGTCGATCCGGCAAGGCCGGCCGTTTCGGTGATCAAGCCCAATGACGGCAATGCGGCTTCCGTCGGCAACGGCACCATGGTCGCGATCGCCTGCGATAAACCGGAGACCGTCGATCGGCTATACAAAAAGGCTATCGATCTCGGCGCGAAAGACGAGGGGCCGGCCGGTCCCCGCGGCGATCAGTTCTACGCCGGTTATTTTCGCGATCCGGACGGCAACAAGCTCAATTTCTTCTGCATGACCGGCGCGCCGGCATAAGGATACGGACAGAGGAACCGCCCCGCTGGACGCAAGGGCCGTTCTGCCGCTAAGAGATTGATCTCGCACAGGATGCGCCGGGGCGGTTATCCGCTCCGGCGTTTCCTATATCATCGCCCTCGCAACGATCTGAAACTGAACCGACCCATGACCTCGCTTAAGGATATCCGCAGCGCCTTTCTCGATTTCTTTGCCTCGCGTGGTCACACCGTGGTTCCGTCGGCGCCGCTGGTTCCCCACAACGACCCGACGCTCTTGTTCGTCAACGCCGGAATGGTGCCGTTCAAGAATATTTTCACCGGCGCGGAACGGCGCGATTACGTGCGCGCGGCTTCGTCGCAAAAATGCGTGCGTGCCGGCGGCAAACATAATGACTTAGACAATGTGGGTTACACGGCGCGTCACCACACCTTCTTTGAGATGCTCGGCAATTTTTCCTTTGGCGATTACTTCAAGGAAGAGGCGATCGAGGCTGCCTGGACGCTGGTGCACAAGGAATTCGGGCTCTCGGCGGAGAAATTGACCGCAACGGTCTACCATACGGATGATGACGCGTTTGAACTCTGGAAGAAAATCTCCGGCCTGCCCGAAGACCGGATTATCCGTATTCCAACCCACGACAATTTCTGGGCCATGGGCGATACCGGCCCTTGCGGACCATGTTCGGAAATCTTTTACGATCATGGCGACCATATTCCAGGCGGCCCGCCGGGATCGCCCGATGAAGACGGCGACCGGTTTGTGGAAATCTGGAATCTCGTCTTCATGCAATTTGAAAAGCATGCTGGCGGCGATCAGGTCGATCTCCCCAAGCCGTCAATCGACACCGGGATGGGGCTTGAGCGCATCGCCGCCGTCCTGCAGGGCGTTCATGACAATTATGATGTTGATTTATTCCGCACGCTGATTTCTGCGTCCGAAGAATTGACAGGGCGCAAGGCCGAGGGCGCCGATGCGCCGGCCCATCGCGTGATTGCTGATCATTTGCGCGCGACGAGCTTCCTGATCGCAGACGGCGTTGCCCCGTCGAACGAGGGGCGCGGTTATGTGTTGCGTCGGATCATGCGCCGCGCCATGCGGTACGCCCACGGGCTCGGCGCTCGCGAGCCGTTGCTTGCGCGCCTTGCGCCGACGCTTGTCGCGGAAATGGGCGGCGCCTTTCCGGAACTTCCGCGCGCCGAAACCCTGATTGTCGAAACCTTGAGGTCGGAGGAGGAAAAATTCCGTTCACTGCTCGACCGCGGGTTGAAACTCCTGGAGGAGGAAACAGCGGAACTTCCCGCCGGCGCGGAGCTGCCGGGTGAAGCGGCGTTTAAGCTTTACGACACTTACGGTTTTCCGCTTGATCTTACTCAGGACGCCCTGCGGCGCGACGGCCGCGGCGTCGATACGGACGGTTTTGACAAGGCTATGGCGGCGCAGAAAGCGGCGGCTCGGGCGGCGTGGGCCGGTTCAGGCGACGCTGCTGACGAGTCCGTCTGGTTCGATGTGCGTGAAGAATACGGCGCATCGGAATTTCTAGGTTACATCCATGATGAAGCCGAGGGCGTCATCCAGGCGATCGTCAAGGACGGTAAACCTGCTGATGCGGCGAAGGCCGGCGATGCGGTTGAAATCATCGTCAACCAGACGCCGTTTTATGCTGAAAGCGGCGGCCAGATCGGCGACGCCGGCGTCATCGAAACCGAAACAGGCGCCAGTATCGCCATTACCGATACGAAAAAACGCGCCGATGCGCTTCACGGTCATATCGGCGAAATCAAAAGTGGAGAAATCAAGGTTGGCGATGTCGCCCGTCTCGTTATTGATGTCGAGCGGCGCAATCGCATTCGCGCGAACCATTCGGTGACGCACCTTGCCCATGCAGCGCTGCGCGAAGTGTTGGGCGATCACGTTCAGCAAAAGGGCAGCCGCGTCGCCGATGACGGAATGCGCTTCGATTTTACCAATCCGAAGGCTCTTTCGGCGGACGAACGCGCGGAAATTGAACGCCGCGTGAACGCGGTCATTCGCCAGAACGGCGCCGTTGAAACCCGCATCATGCCTTACGACGATGCAGTAAAGTCCGGCGCAATAGCGCTATTCGGCGAGAAATACGATGACGATGTCCGTGTGCTGACCATGGGCGAAGCGCTCGATGGGTCGAGCAAACCCTATTCGGTGGAGCTTTGCGGCGGCACCCATGTCAAGCGGCTGGGAGACATCGCTTTATTCAAGATCATTTCCGAAGGCGCTGTATCCGCCGGCGTCCGCCGGATCGAAGTGACAACAGGGGAGGCGGCGCGGGCCTATCTCGACGCTCAGGCTGCATGCGCACACCGGGCGGCGGAGGCCCTCAAAACGACAACTGAAGAATTGCCTGCGCGCGTGGAGGCGTTGCTGGGCGAACGCAAGAAGCTTGAACGTGAACTCGCCGAAGCGAAAAAAGCGCTGGCGCTTGGCGGCGGCGCGGGACCGTCGGACGATCCGGTGCGCGATGTCGCAGGAATAAAATTTGCCGGCAAAGTCGTCGACGGCGTTGCGCCAAAAGATCTGCGCGGTCTGGTCGACGAGGCCAAAAAGAAGCTGGGGGAGGGCGTCGCCGCCTATATCGGCGTGAATGATGGCAAGGCCGCGCTCGCCGTTGGCGTGACGGAAGACCTCGCAAAACGGCTTTCCGCGGTCGATCTGGTCAAGGCCGGCGCTGCGGCCGTGGGCGGCAAGGGCGGCGGCGGACGCCCTGACATGGCCCAGGCCGGGGGCCCCGACGGCGCCAAAGCAGATGAGGCGATAAAGGCGATCGAGGGCGCAATTGCCGCCGGCGCCGCCTGAAAAAGCGCCTTAAGGCCCGCAGATCGCCCCATTGCCCGCCCCGTTGCCGGCCCCGTTGCCGGCCATGGGGCGCGCAGCCCATAATGGCGCCCGGAGGATCACCGATTGACCCAGCCGACGTCTCAGGAAATCGCCGCTGACGGCGCCGCCGCCAAGCCGGGGCGCCGCACATTAAAGGCGCACCTTTATCGCATACTTGAAGCGGGCCATTCTCATGACTGGCAGAGCCGCCTCTTTGAAGGGGCGATGGCGACGCTCATTATCATGAACGTTATCGCCTTTACCGTTGAGACGGTTCCGTCGATCCACGACCGGCATGCGTTGTTTTTCCTCGTATTTGACCTGTTTTCGATCGGCGTGTTCACGCTTGAATATGCAGCGCGAATTTGGGTGTGTACGGAGCACCCGCCTTTTCAGGGCCTGACGCCAACAAAGGCGCGCCTCAAATTTGTGCGCAGCCCGTTGATGGTTGTCGATTTTCTCGCCATTGCGCCATTTTATCTGAGTTTCCTTTTCGCGATGGACTTGCGCGTCTTGCGCATTTTGCGCCTGCTTCGCTTTTTCAAGCTGGCGCGGTTCTCACCGGCGTTTAACACCATGCTGCGCGTTCTTGCTCGTGAACGGGACGCACTCTTGGGCGTGCTGATTGTATTGATTGGCATGGTGATCATTGCCGCCTCCCTCCTTTACCTCGTCGAACACGACCGACCCGACGGCGCCTTTGCCACGGTGCCGGCCGCCATGTGGTGGGCGATCGCCACGTTGACGACGGTCGGGTATGGGGACGTAACGCCGATAACGCCGCTCGGTCAGTTTCTAGCGGGCATTGTCATGATCTGCGGGCTCGGGTTTTTCGCCTTGCCCATCGGCATTATCGCTTCTGCTTTCATGGATGAATTTCGCCGGCAGGACTTCATTGTCACCTGGGGCATGGCCGCCCGATCGCCGATTTTTTCCGGCCTCAATCCGAGCGAAATCGCTGAGATTCTGGGCGTTCTCAAAGCACGCACGGCGCCGCCCGGGTCCCTGGTCGCAAGCGACGGGGAGCGCCCTGGCGCGCTCTTTATGATTGGGGCTGGGGCCGTTGAAATACGTGACGCCAACCGGCCCGAACTGGAACCGGTTACGCTGGAGGAAGGGCAATACTGGGGCGCGCGATCGCTGTTGACCGGTGTTCAGGGCGAAACCGTGATCGCAATTGGAACATGCGATCTGATTGTCCTGGATGAGGAAGACTTCAGAACGCTAGGTCGAACGCGGCCGCACCTTCACGGGAAGCTGATGGGCAGCATACGCTCGGCGCCTGATCCGTTCATCAATGCGCCGTCGGCAAAAATAAGCCCTGAAGCGGAATGAATAAGAGACGCGGGATCTATTCGTTTGACGCGACATAAATCCGGCCGCCCGACGACTTGTCGACGCTGACCCGTTCTGGTTCGCCGTAAACCGTGACATGGCCGCCACTCGAAGCGTCTGCAACGACAGCGCGACTTGCGGTGATTTTTCCATATCCCCCGGAGGAAACATCGATCCGCGCGGTTTCGCAATCAAGCCGCTTGGCGTCCAGATGACCGCCGCTCGACAGATCGACGATACAATCTTCGCAAGCGCCTTCAATGCTCGCATGCGCGCCGCTTGAAAGTTCGACGACGAAACGTGGCGCAGAAACATTTGTGAGTTTTGCATGAGAGCCCGAGGAGGCTTCAAGACCGCGCAGACTGGGCGTCGTCACCAATACTTTGTATGCGGATTTCTTTGAATGCCAGCGCAAGCGATTGTAATCGCGGGATACGTAGAGTGCGCCGTTTTTTACGCCGATCTCAAAATCGGTAAAGTCGCCATTGTCGGTTTTGACCGTGATCGATTGCGGCGGGCCGGCTTCAGCAATCAGGATGATGCCGGCGGAGACATCAATGCGGTCAAATTTTTCAAGATCGAACTGCCGTTCGTCTTGAGCAATCGCCGCACCCAACGCAGCGGCGGCGCCGATAAGGGCGCTGGAGAAGATTTTGAGGGCCTGAACCATGGCGGTCTCCGTACACAAGTCTTGCCGGCCAATATGGCGCGCCCGTCGCCCGATGGCGAGCATGCTTGCGGCGAACTGCCCGGAATTCGGGAGAAAATGCGTTATCGCCCGCCGCCGACACGCCTTCTTGACGGATATTAACCTGAATCGAGGCGGCGCGATAACCCGCCAAATACGCCGTCAGGCGCCGAGCGCCTTTTGAAAATTCTCGTCCACCTGTTCGAGGAAACCCGTGGTGGTGAGCCATTTCTGCTCGGCCCCGATCAGGAGCGCCAGATCCTTCGTCATATGGCCGCCCTCGACGGTCTTGATGACAGTCTTTTCAAGCGTTGCAGCAAAGTCGATCAGCGCCTGATTGCCGTCGAGCTTGCCGCGATGGGCTAGACCCCGCGTCCAGGCGTAGATCGAGGCGATGGAGTTGGTCGATGTGTCCTCGCCTTTCTGATGCTGACGATAGTGGCGAGTGACGGTGCCGTGGGCGGCTTCAGCCTCAACGGTTTTGCCGTCCGGCGTCATCAGCACCGAAGTCATCAGCCCAAGCGAGCCGAAGCCCTGCGCCACGGTGTCGGACTGGACGTCGCCGTCGTAATTCTTGCAGGCCCAAACATATCCGCCCGACCATTTAAGGCAGGACGCCACCATGTCGTCGATGAGGCGGTGCTCGTAAGTGCCGCCATAGGCCTCGATCTTGTCTTTGAATTCGGTTTCGTAGATTTCCGCAAACAGGTCCTTAAAGCGGCCGTCGTACTTCTTGAGGATTGTGTTCTTGGTCGACAGATAGACCGGATATTTGCGCTGAATGCCGTAATTGAAACAGGCGCGGGCGAAATCGCGAATCGACTCGTCGAGATTATACATGCCCATGTAAATGCCGGCTGACGGCGCCTCAAAGACAGGCTCCTCAATCACCTCGCCATTGTCGCCTTCCCATTTGATGGAGAGCTTGCCTTTGCCCGGGAACAGCATGTCGGTGGCGCGATACTGGTCGCCGAAGGCGTGGCGGCCGATGATTATGGGCTGCGTCCAGCCGGGCACGAGGCGCGGCACATTGCGGATGATGATGGGCTCGCGAAAGACGACGCCGCCCAGGATATTCCGGATTGTGCCGTTGGGTGAGCGCCACATCTTTTTGAGGCCAAATTCTTCAACCCTGGCTTCGTCTGGAGTGATGGTCGCGCATTTAACGGCGACCCCGTATTTCTTGGTCGCTTCCGCCGCATCGATCGTGATCTGGTCGTCGCTGGCGTCGCGGGCCTCAATGCCCAGATCGAAGTATTTCAGATCAATATCGAGATAGGGATGGATCAGCTTGTCCTTGATCATCTGCCAGATGATGCGGGTCATCTCGTCCCCGTCCATTTCGACGACCGGGTTCTCGACTTTGATTTTTGACATGAATTTCCCTGTATTTCGGTGCGGCGCGAGATCAAGTGCGCGCGGTGGATGAATGCAGCGCTCGCGGCTATAGCATCGGGCGCTCGGCGGTCAAAGGGGCCGGCGACGCTAAGAAACGAGAAGAAAGGACGCTATGCGCGTCAGCCGATCACGAGCGGGAGAGCTAGCCGGGGCAGCGCCGATTTTTGTCCTGGATGCGCCGCAAATGGGCGAAAATATTGGGGCCGCCGCACGGGCGATGCTCAATTTCGGGGTCACTGGCCTGCGTCTCGTCAATCCACGAGACGGCTGGCCCAACCCAAAGGCTGCGGCCATGGCGTCGGGCGCCAGCGTGGTGATCGACGGGGCGCGGGTTTTTGAGACCCTCGACGCCGCGCTCGCCGACTGTACCTACGTGGTGGCAACGACGGCGCGACGGCGCGAGCTGTCGCTCCCAGTGCAAACGCCCGGCGAAGCAACAGCGGCGCTGCGCGAGTGCATCGACAAGGGCGAACGGTGCGCAGTTCTCTTTGGCGGCGAAAGAAACGGTCTTGCAACGGATGACGTCGCGCGCGCCGACGCCATAGTGTCGATTCCGGTCAATCCAGCCTTTGCTTCAATCAACCTTGCGCAGGCAGCGCTCATCGTTGCGTATGAGTGGTCGTGTTGCGTCGGAGAGGCGCCGGTTCCGGCGGGAGAGGGGATCGAATCGGAACGACCAGCCGCCCGGGAGGATGTGGCGCGCCTTTACGACCACCTGGAAGGGGCGCTAGAGCGCGCCGGCTATTTTTTCCCACCGGAGATGCGTGATGCGATGGCGCGAAATATTCGCGTCGCGTTGACCCGCGCAGGTTTCACCGAAAGCGAAGTGCGGACTTTGCGGGGCGTTGTGAAGGCGCTGGACAAGAAAAGGGACGCTGAGTGAGCGACAAAGTTGAAAAGATCGAACGCGCTGGTGCGCTCTCCGGCCATCGCTTTAAATATTATGACTTCGCCATGGCGGCGTTCGTCGCCATCCTGATTTGTTCCAATCTCATCGGCGCGGCGAAACTCGTTCAGTTTTTCGAACCTATGAGCCTTGGCCCGCTCGATTTCGGGATCTTCGGCGCAGGCATTCTCTTCTTTCCCTTGTCCTATGTACTCGGCGATGTGCTGACAGAGGTTTACGGCTACGCCCGGGCGCGACGCGTCGTCTGGGCGGGCTTCGCCGCCGTCTTGTTCATGGCCTTCATGTCGTGGGTGGTGGTCGCCATGCCGCCGGCGCCCGGCTGGGGCGGGCAGGCGGCCTATGAAGAAGTCTTCGGCCTGACCCCGCGCATTGTCTTCGCCTCGATCATCGCCTTCTGGGCCGGCGAGCTCTCCAACGCTTATGTCATGGCCCGCATGAAGGTCTGGTCAGGGGGAAAACACCTCTACCAGCGCACCATTGGCTCGACCATTGTCGGGCAAGGGGTCGACAGCCTCCTTTTCTATCCTATCGCCTTCCTCGGGGTGTGGACGCCAAGCCAGGTGCTCACCGTGCTGATCACCAACTACTTGCTAAAAGTACTGTGGGAGGCGCTGCTGACGCCGGTGACCTACCGGGTGGTGGGCGCTCTCAAAAAGGCCGAAGGCGTCGACGTCTATGACGCCGAGACCAATTTCACGCCGTTTTCGGTGCGCTCATAGCGAACGGCCGGAGGGTTTGACTTCGCCCGCCTCGCGGCCTATAGCCCGCGACCTTACGACGGATGGCGCGTGGACCGCCGTTGAAAACGCCTTGGGGATGGGCCCCGGGGCCGGGCCGCGCCGCGAAGAGGAAACGCATGTCTAAACGCGACAGCGTCAAGCATAAGCTTGACCGCCGGGTCGGCGAAAACGTCTGGGGCCGGCCTAAATCTCCCATCAACAAACGCGACTACGGGCCCGGCATGCACGGGCAGCGCCGCAAGGGCAAACCTTCGGACTTCGGTCTGCAGTTGATGGCCAAGCAGAAGCTCAAAGGCTACTACGGCAATATTACCGAGAAGCAGTTCTCGCGGATTTACGACAAGGCCTCCAGCCAGAAAGGCAACACGGCGGAGAACCTGATCGGTCTGCTGGAAAGCCGTCTCGACGCAATTGTTTATCGCGCGAAGTTTGTACCGACGGTTTTCGCCGCGCGGCAGTTCGTCAATCACGGCCATGTCAAAGTGAACGGCGTTAAATCGAACATCCCGTCCATGCGCCTGCGTCCCGGCGACATTGTCGAGATCAAGGACAAGTCGAAAAACATGGCGCTGGTTCTCGAAGCGCTGCAAAGCGCGGAACGGGACATTCCTGATTACATCGATGTTGATCCGAAAAAAATGGCCGCGACATATATGCGCGTGCCTGAGTTTGCCGAGGTGCCGTATCCCTGCACCATGGAACCGAACCTGGTTGTTGAATTCTACGCGTCATAATTGGCGCTGACCGAGTGTTTTAAAAAAAAGGCCGCTCCTTGCGAGCGGCCTTTTTTTGTATCGGAAAAGCTAAAAAAATGGCGGGCCGCAGCCCGCCATTTTGGTCATAGTTGATCGATCTTACGGACTAGAAGGACGCGGTGACATTGAAGAACGCCCGACGTCCAATCAGGTCATATACGGAAGCCTCAATCGGGACTTGTCCAATCGTTCGGATTTCGCCTCGGTTGGCCGCCTCCGTTGAAACGCGCGGCGGGGCCGTATCGAAGAGATTGGCGATACCAGCCGTGATACGGAAGTTTCTGAACTCCTTTGTCGCCGAGATGTTATGATAGACCCTTGCCTCCGCCGTTAAGTCTACACAGAACTGCAAGCGGACAACGTCGGTGGGGCACAACGTTTCATTGGCGTCGATGAAGTCCTGCTCATCCGACGTCGGACCGACAATGTCCATTCCCCAGAACACGCGCCAGTCATTTTTCTCGAGGATAAAATTGACATCCCCGACCCATCGCGGCTCGCCGTCTTCGCCGTTAACGGAGACGGTGGTTCCCTCGAACAACGCGATGTCATCCTGCAGCTGGTGGGTCCACTGAGAAAGAACATCGAGATCCCAGCCATCCAACAGGTCTTCATGAACATACCGCATCGTTATATCGATGCCGCGGTTTTCCTGGCTATTGACGTTCACAAAGCTGTCGCGAACTTCATTGATGTTTGATGGCGCGCCGGTCTGACCACGGTCGAACAGACTGCAAAGAGGATCAGTTGGGAAGAAATCCGAGGTCAAGCAACCAGCGACCACGTTGCCGGCGCCGAGGCTGGCAATCTCGCCGTTCACTTCGATGTCAAAATAGTCAACCGCGATCTCAAGCGACGCATTCTCCGGAATAAGGAAAGTCGGCGAGAGAATAATGGACGCGGTCCACGCCTTTGAGGTCTCCGGCGTCAACACACCAATGCCGCCGCCTGTAATGATTGTCGCAGAAACGCCTGACCCAGTGTGATCATCCGGAACACCCTGCGCCGCGCAATTGTCAGCGAGTTGTTGAGAAATTGCACCTTGCGCAAGCTGAGCGCCCCAATTGATGCAGGGATCGACCAGCCGCTGCGATAGCGAACTGGTTTGATCGGCCAAGAACAATTCAAACAAAGCGGGCGCCCTGAAGGAGGTGCCGTAGGTTCCGCGGAAGCGCACCCAGTCGTTCACTCGCCAGTTTGCTGATGCTTTCCAGGTAACGTCGCTTCCTGCAGTGCTCACGTCTGTGTATCGAACGGAACCAGCAACATCAAAGGCCTGGATCAATGGCGCGTCACGCAGCACTGGAATCTGTACTTCGCCAAAGACTTCCTTGGTGTTGGAGGAGCCTGCCGTGATGCCCGCGCCGGACACTTGCCACGCATTGTCGGCGAGTGTGATCGGGCCGGGCGTGTCTTCGATTTCGTCACGGCGCCAGGTCGCGCCGAGCGCCGCGCTTACCGTGCCGGCCGGCAAACTAAAGAAATCGCCGGTCACGAACCCTTCGACATAGGTCTGGGTGTAGATTGTTTCGCCTGTCTCGGTGTCAAACAGGAACGCCCTTTGTTCCGGCGTCTGAAAACCTGCCAGGAACTGCGGGTCGTTGTAGTCAACATCAATACAGTTACGACCAGATATTGGCGTTACTGTGCCGACGCAAGACGCGGAGCGGAAATCGCCGATGCCTGAATTGGCGTCGTCAAGAATTTGCTCGTTCGTGTATTCGCCCTTGTTGCGGCTGTATTGGCCGTACAAATCCCACTGCCAGCCGTCGAGGAAACCGCCGGTCTGAAAATCCCCTCGAAGTCCGCCTAACGTGCGCCAGTAGGTGATTTCGACCTTGCTGTCGAAGTGATCTGTATATGCGGTCGGGCTGATAAGGGCGTCGCCGGTAATCGCAGGGTTCACAACCGGGTCCGACGGAATGCCAAATCCGCCAAGTCCCGGCGCATTGGACGTGCCACCGAAGTTCCAGAACTGACGCGAAGCAACGACTTCAGTCGTTCGGCGATTGCCCAGGAATTCGATATACGCCTCTATACTGTCCGTCAGCTCAAAGGCCGCGTCGCCGTATATCGTAAAACGCTCCGTTTCAGGAATAATTGAGTCATCGCGTTGGATGATGTTGTAGTCGTTCGACAACGACGTGTTCAGTGCATTGGTGCGAACGGGAAAGAAGTTTGCGGGCAAGCCAATTTCATTCGCATTGCGAGGCGGAATTATGTTGGGTACTCCGTTCGCCGCGAGCGCGCCAGAATAGTCGTATTGGAACAAAATGGTGCCAAGAGCTGGATCGCCATTGGAATCAACGATTGGCGACGGTCCGCCCGTAACGTTGCCGCCATCAATGCCGTAAATGTAGCTGTAATCGTAAAGCCAGATGTGGCCCCAGGAAGAACCGTTTTGGCTGGCGCAGTGAAAGCCGTCCGGGCCGGTGTAGTTGAAACCGTCAACGCCAGGTCCGCGCGGATCGATGAAGTCGGAGCGCTGTCCGGTGACCGGATCAAAGATGTAGTCCTCGGCACAATCGAGGTATTCCCGATCCCTGCGTTTGACTTCCCATTCTTTGTAATAATCGAAGGCGAGCTGAAAATGGCCGCGATCAAAGTTCTTTCCATAGGTCGCGCTGCCGCGAAAACGCTCGCCGCCGGACTCGAAAGGCTGTGAATAAAACGCGTCGACCTCAAGTCCGTCAAAATCGCTTTTCGTGATGAGGTTTACAACACCTGCGACCGCATCGGAACCGTAAATGGACGATGCGCCGTCTTTGAGAATTTCAACAGTGCTGATAACCGATTGAGGTATGACGTTCAGGTCAAAGGCATTGACCTCGCCCCGAGTGCCAGCTGGGCCGGCACGGCGACCATTGAGTAGAACAAGCGTCCGGTTGGCGCCCAGTCCTCGCAATGAAACGGTCTGCGTTCCTGTTCCGCCTTCGGTTACGAAATTGGACGAAATCGCCGCTGTAATCTGCGATGAACCTGCGGCGACAGATGAAGACTGAACAAGTGAAGCGGTGTCAAACGTCCCTTGCAATTCGGCAATTGACGGATCGATGACTTGAACAGGGCTTTGCGATGTGAACTCGTTTTGACGAATGCGGGAACCAGTAACGACGATCGTGTCTTCCGAGTCATCGATTTCGTCCTGATTTTCTTCGATAAGGTCGACATCATCCTGTGCAAATGCGCCCGGTGCGAACGCCATGGATACGGCAATGGCGAATGCTGACGACGTCGCGGCCAGCTTGTTCGCTAGTCCTAACTCAAGTGGAAAATTCTTTTTCATGAGGTCCCCGTTTTTTCAATAGCCGGACCCACCGCTTTCGCGGCGCCCAACTCAGTTCTGGATTTTCAAGGATGCGCGTCCGGTGATGCACATCGCCCTGAAGTAGGACAACGGGGGGTGGTCAATACCTCAAACGAGGTATGAACGTGGGCAGTTGTGTTGCTGAAAAGCCACAAATTGCTTGGCGCACGTATGATTGTTGCACACAAATGCAGTGCATTGGCGACAGGTTTTACGACGTTTACGGCCGAATTGTGCGGCGCCGCACTGTTGGGAATGTCTGCAACTCAGGGCGCGGTTTTATTCCGGATTGTATCCAAAACTATGCATATCCGAGAATTTTCCGCAAATTCGGCGCAACATAATCAACAAGTTTTTTCTGGGCGTCCGGCAATTCTTTGGGAAACTCGATCATCTTGCCGGCGCCGGTTAGGTTTTCCCGCGCGGTGCCGCTTTGTTTTCTGTCTGAACCAACTTGGACGCGCTCGCGCCAGTCATGTGGTTTCTCGATCCCGCACGCCGCCCAAAGCTTATCGAAATAGTCTTCCGCCTCGGGCGTATCGATCGCGCGCAGATGTTCGATGAGCTCCTCATAGCGCAAAAGATGTACGTCCGTGCCAATCCACGCGACAGCATTTAGAAGGAAAATCTCCTGCATCGGCGGGGCTTTTTGATATACGCCGACAATCATCAGATTCATCAGCTGCTCTACCGAAAGAACGCCGTCCTTTATATGGTCGATATTGCCTGAGAATTCGTCGGATACGAAAAACCGCGCGCGGGCAAGAACCCATGAATAAGGATCGCGCACCAATAACAATTTTCGCGCATGCTTAAGCCGCATGACCGGCGCATCGGAATATAGCAAATGCCCCCAGCTGAACATGTTCGGTCCGCGCTCAAAGGCGTGCGCATGTTCTTCAAGGTTTGCGAACTGAATGAACTGAGCATGATACTGCTGCTCAACCGGGACGAACATGCGGATAATATTGCGCAGGAGATGAGTTCCGCATTTGGGCACGCTGTTCAGGAAAAGCGGTTGTTCCAGTGGCTTTTGTTCAAACTTCCGGTTTTCGTCGTTAAGCGTGTCCGGTTTCATTTGAATGCGCGGCATAGATGGTTTTCCTTAATTCACTCTCGAGAGTTGGAAGGGCGACGATGAGTTACGCCCATCCTGCTGGTTGCGGTCCGACAGGAAAAGACTCCAATCCGACAGTCTCGCGCAAGTAATCTTCATGGCGAACGAGTTTTTGTTTCGCCTGTTCGACGCGCGCCTTGACCCGCGGCTGAATGCGCGCCGGAGGTCTGGATTGGTTAGGCGGCGCGGGCCGGTCGCGACAGTCATGGTGCATGCCATACATAATGCACTCATAACTATAGTGGCTCCACAGCTTTGCGGTATCGACCGGCGGTCGGCGATCGGCGGGCGCATCCGGCCCGGTCGCGAGTTCTTGCGATTGATCCAAAAAGAACTGGTCTTCAAGGTCGACAGACGATGGGCGTTTGGTTTTCCAGAATTCGAGCTTCGCGTGGATGCGATCGGTAATGCGCTCCGGCTTTTGAACCTCCAGCCAGAATGCAGTGTCGGTGCGCTTCGTCAGACAGTAGTGCAAATTGATAAAGTCCAGGATTTCGTAGTAGCGGTTTTGCATAATCCGGTTGTAGCGGAACGCCAGCGCCGGCATATGCTCGTCTTTGTAGGGAAAATGCTCGGCCAGCATGGCGGCGCCGAGTTCTGAAAGATAAATGCCAGTTGATTCCAACGGTTCGATGAACCCGCCGGAAAGGCCAATGGCTATGCAGTTCCCCACCCAGTGACGGTGACGCCATCCTACATGAAAGTTCACAATGCGCGTGTCGAGATCCTTGCTGTGTGCGCCTTCGTAAGCGCGGACCTCCCGTTCAGCCTCATCGCTGGATATGAAATTGCTCGAGTGAACATAGCCGACCGCGCGCCGAGATCTGAGCGGTATATCCCAGATCCATCCGGCCGAAAGAGCGGTTGCGGTTGTGTACGAGCGCAATACGCCAGGGTAAGCGACGTCATAGGGGATCGGCATCACCAACGCCCGGTCGCACAGCAAGTATTGTGAAGCATCGAAATAGCCGGCGCCCATTTTCTTGTCGATCAGGTGTGCAGAAAAGCCGGTGCAATCAATGAATATGTCACCCTCAATTGAACCAGCGGCGTCAGTTTCGATTGAACGAATGAGTCCCGCTTCTGACACATCCGCATCGAGCATATTTGCTCTTATGTGCTTAACGCCCCGCGCAACTGAAAACTCCGTCAGATAATCTGCAAATTTCTGGGCGTTGAAATGAAACGCGTAATAAAGCGGCGCCCCTAATGTCCAAGGGCCTTTCATCTTTGGTATCAGGCCGAGTTCGCACAATGCTGGCTGTGCGGAAACCGTTTCCATGTACGGCACAGAGCGATCGCTTAGCAGCCAGTCCTCGCCAGTATAGTCAATGGGACCGTACGGACCGCGCGTAAACGGATGGACGTAGGCGCTCCCGTCATTTGCGGTCCAGTTCCGGTATTTAATCGCTTGCTTATACGTCGCATCGGTTTTCTTAACGAAATCCATCTCATCGACGCCGGCGACTTCCAGCACATGCAAGAGCGACGGGATTGTTGCTTCGCCTACTGAAATTCTGGGGATGTCCGGAGATTCAACCAGCGTGATATCGACGCCCGGCGCAAAACCTCGACGGTTGAGTGCGCCGTTCAGATAGGCTGCGGTAAGCCATCCCGCCGAACCGCCGCCAACAATAACTATGCGTCGTCTGGGCATTTTGTCTCCGTCTAGTGCGCCGCGCCTATGTGAGCCGATATCAAATGGACAAGCAATCAGTCCAATTGATCACCTGAGTATTCTGGGATTGGCGTACGTCTGCGCTCGGCCACCGCTTGCGTCGTGATGTTGTGTAGACATTGCCGATCCATTCGACCTCAATACCGAGATGGCCGAGTTTGCACGGACGATCGAGCGGCGCTGTGCTGTGAAGCTGCAGGCGCGGTGTTTCAGGAGCAACCTACGCTTAACTGTCAGTTTTCTCTTTGAGGTCCGCAATGAGCGCGTCGACGCCAGCCGGGGGTCCGCCATTATTGGCGATTATCGAGTCAAAGGTCGACCGTTGCTCTAGCGCCAGCCAGATATTGTCCGCGCCAGCATCTACAATCGATAGTTCGCCGTCCCGGTTGCGATAAACGCGCCAGTGAACGACCACGTCGCGAAGGTCGGATCCGGGCGCCGGATTGACGATTTTGGAGTTGACGATGATGTCGCGTTCGGAGCGGTCGACTGAACCGGTTACGCGCAGCCTTTCTCCGGCGTACTGAGAAAGAACATTCTGGTAAACCTGCGTCGCATATTTTTCGAACAGCGGATCGTAGGCTTGTTTTTGTTCGTCGGTGAGCTTGCGGGCGTACTTTCCGAGAACAAAGCGGCTGACGCGGCGCATATCGACATATTGGTCGACGAGGGTTGCAATCCCCGCAAACCGTTCGGATTCAGTCTGCGCGGCAAGGTGCGGCTCAGCTTCGTCGAGAATTGCCTGGACGAATGTTTCCGCTGCGTCATCCGCCGCGGCGGATGCAAGGATGCCGAATGCGGCCGCAGCCGCCGCAATAGAAGCGAAGATTTTCATGGATGAAACTCCTCGGGTCTCGATCTACTCAAGGTCGTCAAATTCTTCGAAGTCGCCAATGTCCGGCAGATCTTCGAAATTGGTGCGACCGTTGGCGATTTCGCGTTTGCGCGATTGCAGATAAAACGAACGGAACGAGGCGTAGTGATCAAGTGAGTTTTCCTTGATCTCTTCAAGCGGTTCGATCAACGGCTCGCGAACGGACACCCCGTTGATGCCGGCTTTTGAGTAGCGAAAGAGCGAGGCTGCATCGGTGCGGATCCAGACCGCCGGATCCATGGCGACGCCAACGCCGGCCCCGAAGCCATCGCGGAGCGTGCTGGGGCCAAGCACTGGAATTACCAGATAGGGCCCGGATTCAACGCCCCAGACGGCGAGGGTCTGGCCAAAATCCTCACTGTGCTGAGGGATGCCGATGCGTTCCGCCGGATCGCCCATGCCGCCGAAGCCGACCGTCGTATTGATAACAAACCGGCTTGCTGTATTGCCGGCGCGCTCAAACTCGCCTTGCAAAAGATCGTTGATCAACACAACCGGCGTCTTGAGGTTGTCGAGGAAATTGCGAATGCCCTTGCGCTGTTTTTTAAATGTAACCGCGCGATAAAGCTGCGCGGCGGGCACCAGCACCACGCCGTCAATGGCGTTGTTCACGCCGAACATCTTTCGATTAAAACCTTCCCATGGATCGACGGCCGCGCCTTCTTCGGCGCTGACCGCCTCGGCGTCCTCTACGATCGAGTCCGGGTCTTCGATATCGGAGAGTTGCGCTTGCGCCGTGGCGCTCGCGGCGAACGCCGCCGCAACTGCGAGCAATCCCGTTTTGAACCGTTCTGTCCGCACCTGACGCTCCCTCATGACACCGACCTTCGCCCGTAAACAGGGCGAATCGACGTCAGGATATAGGCGCGATGCGGGCGCTCACAATCGACTTTGCCTGTTCAAATGGCAATTTCCGGCGATTTTTTCCCACCGCGCCAATTTTGTTGCGTTCATATAAAGATATCTTTATATGTTTTTCACAGAATCGGAGAGGCAACCGCGATATGGCGACGCTCGACGCCGCACTCAGCGTATTTCGCGCCATCGGCGAGGAAACTCGCCTGCGCATGATGGCGTTGTTAGCGCGTGGGGAACTGACGGTGAGCGAGCTCACGCAGATCCTCGGCCAGAGCCAGCCGCGGGTCAGCCGACATCTCAAGATCCTTGCGGACGCCGGCCTCGTGGAGCGCCATCGGGAGGGCGCATGGATGTTTTACCGGGTGGCCGCCGATAATGGTGAAGCGACCAAACGGGCGCTGATCGACGCTGTTGCGGCCGTCGGCGACAATGGCGACCGTATCGTTACCCGCGATGCCGAGCGTTTTGCTCAGAGCCGACAGGCCCGCGCCGATCTTGCCGCCCGCTACTTCCAGGAAAACGCCGCGGAATGGAGCCGTGTTCGCGCGTTGCACTTGCCTGACTCCGACATTGAAGCGCGCATGGTTGCGATGGCGGGCGAGGGACCGTTTGAGACGTTTGTCGATCTAGGCACCGGCACCGGGCGCATGCTCGAACTTTTCGCTGACCGCTTCGCCCATGGCGTCGGGTATGACGTTTCTCACGAAATGCTGGCCATCGCTCGCAACAATCTCGAAGCGGCCGGCGTCGATCACGCCCAGGCGCGACATGGCGATTTGTTCGCCCTGCCGCTTGAGACCGCCGCTGCCGACATCGTCTGTGTGCATCATGTTTTGCATTATCTCGCAGAACCGGATGCGGCGGTGCGCGAAGCCGCGCGCATTCTCAAACCGGGCGGTCGTCTGATCATTTCTGACTTTGCGCCGCATGACCTTGAGTTTCTGCGCGAAGAACATGCGCACCGCAGGCTAGGTTTTGCGGATGAGGAAGTTCGAAATTGGTGCGCCGCCGCCAACCTGCGTCTTGAACAAACGGAAACCCTGTCGCCGATAGTTTCGAGAACGAAGTCGAGCGAAAAACCCAAACTGACAGTTAAAATCTGGCTGTGTGTTGCGCCGGCGGACGTCAAACGTCTGCGCACACGCCGGGCCGCATAAAGGAAAACCAGATGTCGCGCCTGCATGTTTCTTTCGAGTTCTTTCCGCCGAAGACGGACAAGATGCAGCAGACGCTGTGGTCGACAATTGAAAAACTCGCGCCGCTCGGACCGGACTTTGTTTCGGTCACGTACGGCGCCGGCGGCTCGACCCGGACACGCACTCATGAAACTGTTGGGCGCATTCTTGGCGAAACTGAGTTACCGGTTGCTGCGCATCTCACCTGCGTTGCGGCGACGCGCGAGGAAGTGGACGAGGTTCTCAAGGAGTATTGGGCGGCTGGCGTCAAACATATTGTTGCGCTGCGCGGCGATCCGCCTGGCGGACCGGGCGAACCTTATATTCCCCATCCGGGCGGTTATGCGAATGCGGCGGAACTTGCCGCCGGGGCGGCGGCGATTGCGCCGTTTGAGATTACCGTTGGGTGTTATCCGGAGAAACATCCTGATTCACCGACGCTCTCCGCTGATATCGATCATCTGAAAAGAAAAATTGACGCCGGCGCCACGCGCGCAATTACGCAGTTCTTTTATGACAACACCGTCTATCTTCGCTATCTCGAAGCGGTGCGCAAAGCCGGCGTATCGATCCCAATTGTGCCGGGGATCATGCCGGTGACCAATTTTGCCGGGGTTCGAAAAATGTCGGATATCTGCGGCGCCACGCTGCCGGGCCGGCTTGTGAAGTTGTTTCAGAATCTCGATACCGACCCGGAAACGCGGTCGCTGATCGCGGCAACGGTCGCGGCGGAACAGTGCCTAGATCTTGCCGAAGAGGGCGTTGAGCATTTTCACTTTTACACGCTAAACCGGGACCGGCTCGCCTACGCCCTTTGCCATATGCTCGGCATACGGGCGAAACCCGGCGCCGCAGCGAGCGCGGCTTGATCCCATGTCGTTGCAAGCATGCACCCTGGAAAACGATTTTGTGCGTCTTGAACCTTTGGAAGAGACCCACCGCGAGCCGCTGCGTTCGGCCGGCGACGTTCCGGATATTTGGAACTTCGCTGTCGTCAACCAGTTCGGATCCGATTTCGACGCGTGGATTACCTATCGATTGCGCGAAATGGAGCGCACGGGCGAAGTCACCTTCGCTGTGTTCGACAAGCAAGCCGGCGTCTTTGTGGGGTCCTCCAGCTATTTAAGTTACGTCCCCTGGTTCAAACGCGTTGAAATCGGCTGGACATGGTACGCGAAAAGCGCATGGGGCGGCGCGGTCAATCCTTCCTGCAAACGCCTGATGCTCGGGCACGGGTTCGACACGTTGGGTCTTATCCGTGTTGAATTCAAACTTGATGCATCCAACGAACGTTCGTGGCGCGCGGTTGAACGCCTTGGCGCCAAACACGAAGGCATTCATCGTGCACACATGATCATGCCGGACGGGCGCTTTCGCGACTCGGCTTGGTTCAGCATCCTGCAATCGGAATGGCCGGCGGTGAAGGCCGGGCTCGACGAACGCCTTATCGCGTTTGCTGCGAAAAAAGGACAAACCCCATGAGTAAAACATACGAAAAACTCGACGACAGGCTGATTGCGTTCATTGAAAAACAGAAGATGTTTTTTGTCGCGACGGCGCCGCTCTCGGCCGATGGTCATGTGAATGTGTCGCCAAAAGGCTATGACAGTCTGCGCATCGTCAACGAGCGTTGTGTTGAGTGGGTCGATCTTGGCGGTTCCGGCATTGAGACCCAGGCCCACCTGCAGGAAAACGCCCGCATCACGCTGATGTTCTGCGCCTTCGAGGGAGCGGCGAATATCGTGCGCATCTATGGCCGCGGATCGGCGATAGATTTTGATCATCCCGATTTTGAGGCCGCGTTTGCAGCCTATCCAAACTTTGATCGCGCCAGAGCGATCATCCGCATCGACATCGAACGGGTTTCGGACAGTTGCGGCTGGGGCGTTCCGTTTTACGACTACAAGGGCGAGCGCGAACAGCTTCAGCGCTGGATCGACAACAAGCCCGTCGATGAATGGAAAGAACGTCGATACGCCTCGAACGCACAATCGATTGACGGACTGCCGGGCCTGAGCGGCGCCGCGGGAAAGTAAGGCGGCTACTGTGAATTCCGGCCAAACGGCGACTTTTATCAATATTGGCGAACGCACCAACGTCACCGGATCGGCAAAATTCCGAAAGCTGATCAAGAACGGCGACTATGAGGCGGCGCTCGCTGTTGCGCGCCAGCAGGTTGAAAACGGCGCTCAGATCATTGACGTCAACATGGACGAGGGGATGCTGGACGGCGCCGAGGCCATGACGACGTTCCTGCGTCTCATCGCTTCGGAGCCCGACATTTCCCGCGTGCCGATCATGATCGACTCGTCCAAATGGGAAGTCATCGAAGCCGGGCTGAAAAACGTTCAAGGCAAGGCCATCGTCAATTCAATTTCGCTCAAGGAAGGCGAGGCGCCGTTTCTCGAACAGGCCAGGAAAATCATGCGCTATGGCGCGGCGACCGTCGTCATGGCTTTTGATGAAACGGGCCAGGCGGACACCGCAGACCGCAAGTTCGAGATCTGCGAACGATCATACCATTTGCTGACCGAGACCGGATTTCCGCCGGAAGACATCATCTTTGATCCCAACATATTCGCTGTGGCGACGGGCATCGAAGAACATGACAATTACGCCGTCGATTTCATTGAGGCGACGCAACGCATCAAGGAGAATTTACCGCACGCTAAAGTCTCCGGCGGCGTTTCAAACATATCCTTTTCCTTTCGCGGCAATGAACCTGTGCGTGAGGCGATGCATTCGGTGTTTCTTTACCACGCCATCCGCGCCGGTATGGACATGGGTATCGTCAACGCCGGTCAGCTCGCCATCTATGATGAGATCAAGCCGGAACTGCGCGAGCCGGTTGAGGATGTGATCCTCAATCGCCGCGAGGATGCAACAGAGCGCCTGCTTGAGGTTGCGGAAAAATACCGGGGAGAGGCCGGGAAGACGTCGGCGCAGGATCTGTCCTGGCGCGAAGGCGATGTTACAGAACGTCTGCGCCATGCTCTCGTGAAAGGCATCACTGAATTCATTGTCGAGGACACGGAAGAAGCGCGAGTGAAACTCGGCCGCCCGCTCCATGTTATTGAAGGGCCGTTGATGGACGGCATGAACATTGTCGGCGATCTTTTCGGGGACGGCAAAATGTTTCTGCCGCAAGTGGTGAAATCCGCGCGCGTTATGAAACAGGCCGTCGCTTATTTGACGCCATTCATGGAAAAGGAAAAAGCAGAACAGGGGCTCGACCAAGGAAAGCCGAACGGCGTCATCCTCATGGCGACGGTCAAGGGCGATGTCCATGACATTGGCAAGAACATTGTCGGGGTCGTCCTTCAGTGCAACAATTATCAAGTCATCGATCTTGGCGTCATGGTTCCCTCGCAAACGATCCTTGAAGAAGCGCGAAAGCACAATGTCGATATCATCGGCGTTTCCGGCCTGATCACGCCAAGCCTTGATGAGATGCGTCACCTTGCGGCGGAAATGAAGCGAGAGGCGTTCGAGATACCGCTGCTAATTGGCGGGGCTACTACCAGCCGGGCGCATACGGCGGTGAAGATCGCGCCAAACTACGAACACGGCGTTGTCTATGTGACCGATGCGAGCCGCGCCGTCGGCGTTGCAGGCGCCTTGATTTCAGAAGAGCGCCGAGGCGATTATCTGGCGAAAGTTGCTGACGATCAGGCGAAAGTGCGCGCAAGCTATGGGGAGGGCGGGGCGAAAACGCCGCGGATTTCTCTCGCCGACGCGCAGGCAAACGCATTCAGAGCCGATTGGTCAGACTACGCGCCGCCACAACCATCGTTTACTGGCGTGCGTGTGTTTGATGACTTCGATCTGGAAACCCTGGCGCGCTACATTGATTGGACGCCTTTTTTCCAGACATGGGAACTCGCCGGACGCTATCCACAAATCCTTGACGATGCTGTTGTGGGCGAGCCGGCGCGCGCGCTCTTTGCCGACGCGCAGAAAATGCTGGCGCGAATGATCGAAGAACGACCAATCCGCGCCAATGGCGTTGTCGGTTTTTGGCCGGCCAATGCCCGCGGTGATGACATCGTTCTCTTCACGGATGAAGACCGTAAAGAAGAGCTTGCGGTGTTTCACGGGCTGCGTCAGCAGATAAAAAAGCGCGACAGGGGCGCAAATTATTGCTTGTCAGATTTCGTTGCGCCCGAGGAATCTGGTCGCGCAGATTATATCGGTGCGTTTGCCGTAACGGCGGGCGTCGGTGAAGACGAATTCGCTGACTCCTTCGACCGGCGCAACGACAATTATTCATCGATCCTGTCAAAAGCCCTCGCTGATCGCTTTGCCGAGGCTTTTGCCGAGTGCATGCACGAAAAAGTCCGGCGCGAGTTGTGGGGTTATGCTCCGGATGAAGACCTTTCGGTCGAAGATCTGATCAAGGAAGCTTATCAGGGCATTCGGCCCGCAGCAGGCTACCCCGCGCAGCCGGATCATACGGAAAAGGAAACACTGTTCCGTTTGCTGGAAGCTGAACAAAATGCCGGAATTGGTTTGACCGAGAGTTTCGCGATGACGCCGGGCGCTTCGGTCAGCGGGCTCTATTTCTCGCATCCGCAGTCGCTCTATTTCGGCGTCGGCAAAATAGATCGGGATCAGGTGGACGACTACGCCCAGCGCAAAGGGCGACCGACAAACGATGTCGAACGGTGGCTGGCCCCTATTCTCAACTACGATCCGGCGTGATTGGCCAGCTCGGCAATCAAGCGAAAATTTTGAGGATTAGCAGACCAACGGTCATAAAAGCCGCGCCGCATAAGAGCCCGCTCACCAGAACTCCAAGTTCCTTCAGGTCAAACCCCATGGCGCGCCCCAGGTCTTTGTTTCGGATGTGAAACTTTGCGTGTGAAGGAATTGTGGCAGGCAAATTTCAATTTTGTAAACGGTTCAAAAAGTTACCGGAGCGCATGACGTGCGCACGCTGTTTGGTAACCGCCCACAATCTCTGAAGAAGTTTTTTTGTCGATAGTTTTCCACACGATCGCGACCATGGATGGTGATACGCAAAATTTGCGGCTTTTAATTAGGTCATGCGGACTGTAAACCGCCGCCCATGAGCATCTGGGATCGGATCGGCGTGATTCTCGAGACCGCGCGCAAACGCACGTTGGGCGCGGTTCTGGAAAACCTTGCGGCGCAGAAGCAGCGCCGCAATGAGGCGACGTTCTCCATCGCGCTGATTGCGCTCTCAGCCAAGATGGCGAAGGCCGACGGCGTCGTCACCGATGATGAAATCGCCGCCTTTCGCGATTTTTTTCATTTTCCCGACGAAGAAGCTGAAAAAGTGCGGATGATCTTTCAACTCGCGCAACAAGACGTCGCCGGCTTTGATGAGTATTTGCGTAAGGTGGCGCGCATATTTGAGGATGCGCCGGCTGTTCTTGAGGATGTTCTTGATTGCCTGTTCTATGTCGCCGCCGCTGACGGGGTAGCCCATCCGCGCGAACTCGAACTGCTGGAAATGGCGGCGACGGCGTTTGCGACGCCCGCGGCAGATTGGCGGCGTCTCAAAGCGATGCATTTGGGGCTCGGGGACGACGATCCCTGGTTGATTCTCGGGTTGGAACACGGCGCCGAGCTTGAAGAGATTAAACGGTCATACCGGGCTCTTGTCCGTGATCATCATCCCGATGCGTTGATAGCCCGCGGCGTGCCAACGGATTTGGTGCGTATCGCAGAAGGCCGCATGGCGGCGATCAATACAGCTTACGAGCGAATATTAACGGAAATTGAGGCCGGACCGGCTTAGAACGCCGGTTCGATCCAGCGCTGTTCGCCTTCAATTGCGCTAAACGCTGGACGGCCGGCGCAACCTTTGCTTTGATACAGGGTAACGCGCCGGGGGCGTAGTGGCGCAGGAAGTGGTGTAGGAAGTTGCATAAAACCAGCCGCGGAACTGACATCTCGACAGCCCGTTCGTCTGATTTGACGGCCAAAACAGGGCTGGTGGCCAAGGTGAGCGACGCGGCGTCGTTCTGGGGCGTCATTCTCCTCTCAGCGGCGGCGCTGGTCGCCATAGCATTCGTTACGCCCGTGGTGCTCGCGATCGCCGCAGTGGCGGGACTGGTCGCCGGCAACAAACCTCATTCATCCTGGCGGTCCTCTCGCGCTTAGTCGGCTCCGGGATCTCAAAATTTTTCACCAAAAGTATTTGAAGGCGTGCGCCGTTTTGGCGTAGGCGGGATTATGCGCAACGCCATTCTTGGATACGTCTCGTGAGCCCCCGGGAAGCGGCCGTTTTGTTCGGCATGTGCCTGATCTGGGGGTTTCATTTTGTCGTCATCAAATTGGCGATCGCCGAAATCCCGCCGATCTTCTACGCCGCATTGCGGATGACGTTGGCGGCTGTACTCGTCGCGCCGTTTCTGCGCTGGCGTTCGGGGCGAATGCGCCCAGTCCTGGCGGCGAGCCTGTGCTTCGGCGCTTTCAATTACGCATTCATGTTTACCGGCATCAGTTATGCGACCGCGTCTGCGGCCGCACTCGCCATGGAATTGCATATTCCTTTTGCGACAATCCTGTCGGTGATTTTTCTCAATGACCGGATCGCCATGCGCCGCATTCTTGCAATCGCATTCGTGTTCGTCGGCGTTGCGATTATTGCTCTCGGCAAGGACAGCAGCGGCGGATCCAATATCGCGCTTGGCGTCATGTTGGTGGCGTCGGGCGCTTTTGTAGAGGCGGTCGGCGCGGTGCTCGTCAAAAAGGCCGAGGGATTTAAGCCGATCGAGCTGCTCGCCTGGTTTTCCTTTATTGGATCGCTGGCGCTGTGGTCGCTGACGGCGGTGATTGAATCCGATCATGCCGCCGCATTTGCCGCGAGTGACAAACGCATTGTCATCCCCGCCATTATGTATTCAGCCATCGGCGGGTCGTTAATTGCTCATACGTCCTACTATTGGCTGTTGCAGCGGCTTCCAATCTCGACGGTCGCGCCGTCCGTATTGTTGGCGACGTTGATCGCCGTAATTTCAGGGGTCATCGTCCTGGGCGATCCCTTCGGTCCGCGCCAGATCATCGGCGGGCTGATGGTGCTTGCGGGCGTCGGAGTCATCATTTTGCGCAATACAAAGAAACAGGACATAAAAGCGCCGATGATTGAACCGGGAGCCGGCCCGTGAAGCTGATTGAGACTCCGTCGCCGAATTTTAACGAACGCGATGGTGCGGCGAACATGATCGTTTTGCACTACACGGGGATGAAAACCGGCGCCGAAGCCTTGCAACGCATGCGCGATCCGGCGGCGAAAGTCAGCGCTCATTACATGGTCGATGAAAATGGCGACATCTATCGTCTGGTGGATGAAAACAAACGCGCCTGGCATGCAGGCGTTGCTTTCTGGAAAGGCGAAACTGACATCAATGCCCGTTCGATCGGCGTTGAAATCGTCAATCCGGGTCATGAGTTCGGCTATCGCGCATTTCCGGATGCACAGATCGACGCCGTTATCGCTCTCTTGAAAGACATTCGCTCGCGGCACGAAGTCCCTGCCGAGAGAATCGTCGGCCACGCAGATGTGGCGCCGCGGCGCAAGGAAGATCCGGGGGAGAAGTTCCCATGGGGCAGGCTCGCGGCCGAAGGGCTGGCGCTGGCGCCCTATGACGGCGATGGCGATGCGTCGATTGCGTATGATGATGCGCTGAACGCCCTGCGGGAGATCGGCTATGATGCGAACATTGGCGACTACGCCGCCGCGCTCTTAGCCTTTCAAAGACGGTTTTGCCCGGCATCCTTGGGGCAGGGGTTTGACGCGCGCACCAAGGCGGCGCTTGCATATGTCGCTGATCTGACGAAGGCGTGACCGGCGGGGCGGTTGATCGCATCCTTCCCTGCTGCTTAGCGTTCTCAAGCACAACAACCGAAGAGGGGTTGGTCTAATGATCAAGAAAATTTCGATGGCGCTTACCGCCTGTATCGCAGCAGGCGTGTTCGCCCAGGCGGCCGCACAGGAAATTGGCGCCGGCGGGCGCCCGGTCGGCGCGGGCTGGTCGCGCAGTCCGGTTATCGCCGAGAACGGCATGGCCGCGACCGCTCATCCGCTGGCGAGCCAGGTCGCTGTCGACATCATGAAACAGGGCGGCAACGCCGTTGACGCGGCGATCGCGGCGAATGCGACGCTCGGTCTGATGGAGCCGACCGGCAACGGCATCGGCGGCGATCTCTTCGCCATCATCTGGGACCCGAAAACAGAAAAACTCTACGGCCTCAACGCCTCAGGGCGCAGCCCGTTGAACCGCACTCTTGATCAATTGCAGGATTCGATAGGCGAGGCCGATTCCATTCCGCCGCTGGGCCACCTGCCAGTCACCGTGCCGGGCGCGGTCGACGGCTGGTTCGAGATGCATGGGAAATTCGGAAAACTTCCCATGCGGAAGGTTTTGGCGCCGGCCATCGACTACGCGGAAAACGGTTTTCCGGTCTCTCCCGTTATCGCCTACTATTTCAAGCGTAACCTTGCCGGGTTCGAACGCCGCCTTGAGATGATCGGCGAATTTGACAATGCGCGCGCGACTTATTTTGAAAACGGCGCGCCGAAGGCTGGCCAAATCTTCAAGAATCCGGATCTTGCGAACACCTATCAAACGATCGCGCGCAAAGGCAGGAAGGCCTTTTACGAAGGCGAGATCGCGGACGTTATGGACGCTTATTTCCGGCGCTTGGGCGGCGATCTGCGAAAAGCGGATTTCGCCGCGCATACAAGCGAATGGGTGGACCCCGGCTGCGTTGAATACAAAGACGGCGTCGAATTGTGCGAGCTGCCGCCGAACGGGCAGGGCTTCGCCGCGCTGCAGATGGTCAACATCCTGAAGAATGTCGACCTGTCGCAATGGGAGCGCGGTTCGCCGGAAGTGTTTCATTACATTACGGAGGCAAAGCGTCTTGCGTTTGAAGACCTTGCGCGTTTTTACGCCGATCCCGCTTTTTCCGATATTCCGGTTGAAGGGCTTCTTTCCGACGCCTACGGACGAAAACGGTTTGCGGAAATTGATCCGGCAAAAGCGAACCCGGCGCCCGGACCGGGTGAACCAAAACTCGAGGGCGAAGGCGACACCACCTACCTCACGGTAGTCGACGGCGACGGGCTCATGGTCTCGCTCATTCAGTCGAACTATCGCGGCATGGGCACGGGCCTCGTCGCTGACGGGCTTGGTTTCATGTTTCAGGATCGCGGCGAACTCTTCTCCCTCGATCCCGACCACCCGAATGTCTACGCGCCGGGTAAGCGTCCGTTCCATACCATCATCCCGGCGTTTGTGATGAAGAATGGGGACCCCTGGATCAGCTTCGGTCTGATGGGCGGGGGCATGCAGCCTCAGGGCCACGTTCAGGTCCTGGTCAACATCGTTGATTACGGCATGAACCTTCAGGAGGCGGGCGATGCCGCGCGCCTTAATCATGACGGCGGGCGCCGGCCGACCGACAGACTGGGTGAAGACGCGGCCGATCCTCTGGGCGTTTTGCACGTGGAGCCGGGCGTGCCGGCGGCGACGGTCGAAGCGCTGCGGGCCATGGGCCACAATGTGGAAGTGGTCGAGAACGGCGTCATGTTCGGCGGCTATCAGGCGATCATGCGGGATCCTGAAACCGGCGTTCTCTGGGGGGCCACCGAGATGCGTAAAGACGGGACCGCCATCGGCTATTGACGGGCGGCAGTGATCTGATCGACGGCGCGCCGAGTACAAAGAATGTTTCGGGAGCGCCATCGAAATGCGTATCAGATCATTATTCCTGCTCGCCGCTTGGGGTTTCTTTGCGACGCCGGCCTGGGCCCAGCCGCCGCAAACCGAGGAAGGCTGGAGCGTTTCCATCGGCGCCGGCGGGCTGTTCTCGCCAAGTTACGAAGGCGATGACAATTATCGCCTTTCTCTCTTGCCGAATATTCAGATTGCGTACGGCGATCGCTTCTTCGCATCGGTGCAGGACGGCGTCGGTTACAACCTGGTCAACGAAGATGCATTGCGCGTGGGTCCGATTGCACGGATCAAGTTTTCCCGCGACGCCGACGGCAGTCAGCCTTTCGCCATCACCGGCGAGCGTACAACCGACCTGATCGGTCTTGGCGATGTGGCGACGACGATTGAGCTTGGCGGTTTCGCCGAAGCAGATTTCGGCCCGCTGACGGCGTCAATCGAGGCGCGCCAAGCGGTGAACGGTCATGACGGATTTGTTGTTGACGCGGCATTGACCGCGGGCGGGCGCAGTTTCGCCATGGGCCCGCCGGTGATTTATTCGTTTGGACCGCGGCTGAAGATTGTCGGCGACAACTACAATGACGCCTATTTCAGCATTACGCCCGCCCAATCATTGGCGTCAGGCTTGCCGGTTTTTGACGCAGACGGGGGGCTCCATTCCTATGGGGTTGGGGGCGTGTTGATCTTCCCGATCACGCGCGACAACGCCCTGAGTGCTGTGATGATTGCGGGATATGACCGACTGGCGGGCGATGTCGGCGATGCGCCGCTGGTGACGCAACGCGGTTCGCGCAATCAGGCGACGATCGGGTTTTTCCTAAGCTACAAGCTGTTTTAGGGCGCGGCTTGACGATAGTCCCTGATATGGCCACATCTCCTTCGCCAGACGGTCGGACGGCCGCGGCGGGTTCGCTCGTCGAGGAAAGTCCGGGCTCCATGGAGACACGGCGCCGGGTAACGCCCGGCCGGGGAAACCCGAGGGAAAGCGCCACAGAAAACATACCGCCTCGTTTTCGAGGCAAGGGTGAAAAGGTGCGGTAAGAGCGCACCGCCGGCCCAGCAATGGGACGGGCAGGGCAAGCCCCGCCGGGAGCAAGACCGAATAGGGACGGCGCGTTGCAAAACAGGCGGGTTTCCGCGCTGATGTCGTCCGGGTTGGTTGCTAGAGCGCGTCAGCAATGGCGCGCCCAGAGGAATGGTCGTCACTCAGCAATGAGAACAGAACCCGGCTTACAGACCGTCTGGCCTTTTATTTCCAAATTGAGTCATTTACGTACGCCGCACATTTCGGCGGAAGGAACGCTCCATGCCCTCATTTGACATCGTTTCTGAAATCAACACATCCGAGGCGGAAAACGCCGTCGCCAACGTCATGCGCGAAATCGGAACGCGCTATGATTTCAAAGGCTCAAAATCAACTGTGGAAATGGCCGACGGGGTTATCACCGTCTTTGCCGATGACGATATGAAATTACGACAGATGCATGAGCTGTTGCAGGGGCACATGCAAAAGCGCGGCATTGAGCCGGGGTCGCTCGATTACCAGAAGGAAGAACCGGCGGCCGGTCAGTCGGTGCGCCAGCGGGTGCTCCTCAAGGAGGGCATCGGCAAAGACCTCGCCAAAGATATCGTCAAGAAAATCAAGGGCGAGAAATTCAAGGTCCAGGTCGCGATCCAGGGCGATGAACTGCGCGTCACGGGGAAAAAGCGCGACGATCTTCAATCCGTGATTGCGTTTGTGAAAGGCCTCAAACTCGACCAGCCTCTGCAATACAAGAACTTCCGAGACTGACCGGGCGAAGGCCGTCGTGCCAATCCGCCTAGCCATGCCGGCCGGCTTCCGATAAGACCGGCTTGCCGATCAGGAGCCATGCATGTCTGAAATTGAAAAGCCTCTTCTCGACATTATCGCCGAACATGCGGTCGGCCTAACCGAGCCGCCGACGCGCGAAACGCCGATCGCTGATCTCGGCATCGACAGCTTTTCAATTGTCGAGATCATCTACGAGGTCGAGGAAAAACTCGGCGTTGAAGTTCCCTTCAACGCCAATGAAAATCCTTTCGGCGATATGTCGACGGTCGGCGATCTGATCGACGCGCTGCAAAACCTTATCAACCAATAGGCCGGCGATGACGCGCAATGTTGTCGTTACAGGCTACGGCGTTGTCTCGCCAATTGGCTCGGACGCGTCTTCGTTTCGCGAGGGCTTGACCAGCGGACGCTGCGGCATCGCAACCGACGCGTTTTCGATTGAAGAGCTTTCTATCACATTGCCGGGCGGCAAGGCGGCGGACATTAGCGCCCGTATCGATGCGCTCGGTCCGGCGCTCAAGCGCGCTGATAAGGTTTCGCAGATGGCGACGCTTGCCGCCGACGAAGCGATCGCGCATGCCGGGCTTGAATTCGATGAAGAAACCGGCGCGCGCACGGCCTGCATTATCGGCTCCGGCATAGGCGGGCAGGGATCGTTTGATCGTTCCTATTACGACATGCTGAAGAAGGAGCGCCGGCCGCACCCGCTGACCATCCTGCGGGTTATTCCTAATGCCCCCGCGAGCCATGTATCGATCCGACACGGACTGCGAGGACCGTCTTTCGCCATCGCTAGCGCATGTGCTTCAGCGACCCACTCGATTGGCGTCTGCGCAGACATGATCCGTGCAGGTTCCGCTGATGTGGGCGTCGCCGGCGCGTCAGAAGCGGTTCTCGTTTATGGCGCGCTCGAAGCCTGGAACGCCATGCGCATCCTGGCGGATGAGACGTGCCGGCCGTTTTCAAAGAACCGCAACGGCCTCGCCATCGGCGAAGGGGCGGGGATCCTCATTCTCGAAGAGGAGGAACGCGCGAAGGCGCGCGGCGCAAATATTCTCGCTCGGCTATCCGGTTTTGGTATGAACGCCGACGGCAAAGACATGATCAATCCGTCCATGGAAGGTGCGGCGGCTTGCATGAAGACGGCGCTCACGGGCGTTCGCGTCGATAATCCGTCTTCGGTCTATGTCAACGCCCATGGCACCGGCACCTTCCTGAACGATCCGACGGAAACCAAGGCCATTCGCAAGACCTTCGGCGCCGGGGCCGACGAGTTGATCGTCTCGTCGACGAAATCGATGCATGGGCATTTATTGGGCGGCGCCGGCGGAATCGAGGCGATTGCGGCGATCATGGCGCTTGAAAGCGGCGTCGTGCCGCCGACCATCAATCTCGACGAGCCCGATCCTGAGTGCGACCTCAACTATGCGCCAAACGAGGCGGTTGAACGCCCTGTTGATATCGCCGTTTCAAACTCGTTTGCGTTTGGCGGAATGAACGCTGTTGCCGTGTTCGAGAAGGTTTAGTTGATGTCATTCCGGGGCCATGCGCAGCATGGAACCCGGAATCCAAAAAAAGAAAACGTTCAAATTTGTTGGATTTTGCGAAATCCAATCATGGATCCCGGGTTCGACCTATGGTCGCCCCGGGATGACTTTTCTATGCGGCGTGGGCGGCTTTGTTCGGCGCCATTTTGTGAACGCCGGCACGTAGCGAGGTAAAGCCGAGGATCATGATCACCAGGCCCATATAGCGTACGAAATAAAACCCAAGGTCATCCATAAAGGTCTGGAAGATGCCGGCGATCGACGCATAGATCGATTGGATATCGGCGCCCGACGCGCCCATGGCTGCGATGGGCCAGACGGTGCGATCGATCAACAGAGCAAACAGCCCGTATATCCAGACATTGGTGTCTTTGCGCGCGAACATGGCGAAGATAAACGCCAGGATGATCGCCCGCGGCAGGTCCGCCCCGGAAAACCCGATGCCGATAATATATTCTAAGTCTTTCATCTTGCCGCTCCACTGCGCTGCAATTTACAGACGCAATTAACGCCCGATCAGGGTTAATGGCCGGTAAAATCAGGCGATTTTGATCGCAAAAAGCGGGTGGTTTGCGGAAAAATTCAGCCTACATTCGCTCTCATGGTGAAAGCCTTAACAGATCATAAATTCGCAGCCGCGCCGGTGCGCCTCGATGAGTACAAACCAGTCGCTCGCGCGCTTGATTTTCTCGTTGAGCGTTTTGACGATGCGCCGAGCTTGGAAGAAACCGCCGCCGTCGTCGGTATGTCGCCGGCGCATTTCCAGCGGGTGTTCAAGGCCGGCGCCGGTGTTTCGCCCAAGCGCTTCCTGCAATATCTGGCGGCCGGCGAAGCGAAGAAAGCAATGACCCTCGGGGACAGCGTTCTGGATGCGTCCTTCGCCGCCGGCTTGTCAGGCCCGTCGCGATTGCACGATCTCTTTCTCGTTTCAGAAGCGATGACGCCGGGTCAGTACCGGAAGAAGGGAGAGGACCTGGTCATTCGTTACGGTCTTGCGGACGGTCCCTTCGGCCGCGCTCTTATCGGCGCAACAGAGAAAGGAATCTGCTGGCTGAGCTTCGCAGGTGAAGACAGCGTCAGCGCCCAGGAAAATGAAATGAAAGGCGACTGGCCGTCAGCGCGCTTTAAGCGAGACGACGCCTTCATTGCGCCGCTTGCTGCGCGCGCCTTCGCCTTCGCCGCCAACCGGCCGCTCGACAAACCGCTCGGCCTTCATGTTCAGGGTACGAATTTCCAGCTCAAAGTTTGGGAAGCGCTCCTAAAGATCCCCTATGGCGGGCTCGTCACCTATGGCGACATCGCTGAAGTCGTTTGCACGCGCAAAGCGAGCCGCGCGGTGGGTGCGGCAGTGGGCGCCAACATGATTTCGCTCCTGATCCCCTGCCACCGCGTAATCCTGTCTTCCGGCGTCATTCACAATTATCGCTGGGGCGCAGCGCGCAAAAAGGCGATCCTTGCGATGGAGCAGGCGACCGCCGCTGCTTGATTGCCGGCGCAACGCGCGCAAAGATGCAGGCATGCGTTTTCTGCTAATGTTCGTCTTTATGATCACGGCGTCGCCCATCGCGGCTGCGCCGCGCCTGCTCGACGACGCCGGCCTGGTCGCCGCGTACGCGGGCAAGACGCATCTGAGTTTCTATCGCCGTCATGTGGAAGCTTATGGGGGCAAATATTTTGAAGAGACCTATCGCGCCGACGGTACGCTCGACTATCACGCCGGCGACGTTGCGCTTTCAGGTTTCTGGCAGGTCGCAAACGGGCGGATCTGTTTTCAATATCCTGAATCGCCGTTGAATGCCGGTTGTTTTGTCGTGGCTCACGAGGCCGGATGTTACTACAGCTATCAAATCGATGAGGACGGCGAACCGTTCGGCCTTTCCACTGGCGAATGGTGGATCCGCGCTCACGTTAAGGGTACGAAACCCGACTGTGCTGCGACGGATCTGGTATCGTAGGGTGAGAAGGTTGCGCAGGGCGTCTGTTCCAGAGCCGGTTCAGGTCGCCTCAACCAGCCAGTTGAAAAACGAAATAGTCGATTGGTTCGGCGACTGCTTTTCGTTCGGTCGTTGCGGCGTGGGCTATCAGCTTTTTCAATCCGGTCTGAAAGTCCTCGTCAGACAATCTGTTCAGCGTTGAATCGGCGCGCAGAGAGATTTTGTCGGCAAATGCTTTCCAGTCTTTCGCAATTTCACTCTCAATAATTTTGTGCTCCAGCAGTTCAAAACCGTGATGGGTGAACTGCGCCGTGATTTCCGATCGCGATTGAAGCCGCGTCTCGAAGATCGTTTTCGCCTCATTGAAAAATGGAGTGTAGGGATAGTTTGAGATTTGTTCTGTTGTTCCAGCGCGCAAACAGATCAAGCCATTTTTGCTTAGAACGCGATGACATTCCATAATCGCGCGATCTTTGTCGTTAAGATGATGAAACACCATCGACATCAAAATCAGATCTATTGATGCTTCGGGAAGCGGGATGGCTTCTGCTGAACCCAGTATATAGCTTGTGCCCCCGGTATCTTTATCTCGCGCCTTTGAGAGCATCTCGGAAGATGGATCTACGCCAACAACATCAGCGCTAAACCAATGTGCGAGGGATTCCGTGTAGCGTCCCGTCCCACAGCCCAAGTCCAGAATTTTACTTATGCTTCTATCAGCAGCGGACGCAACGATTGTCTGCCGCCAAAGTTCTTTCGTTGCTTCTGAATAGCCGCGCGCGGCGTCATACACGGCAGGCATTGTTGTCTGATCATAGTCCATAACCCGACCTGTCTGCTGCTGCAGATCGATTGCATTCTGCTATACCAGCCCCCGTCACCCAACAAAAAAACCCCGCCAAAAAGGCGGGGCTTTTTTCGGTGCAAGGGAAGCGCAAGCGTCAGGCGACGTCTGCGGTTTTTTCTTCCTGCGGGTCGCGCAAGACATAGCCGCGGCCCCAGACGGTTTCGATGTAATGTTCGCCTTCCGTGGCAGCGGCGAGCTTTTTGCGCAGCTTGCAGATAAAGACGTCGATAATCTTAAGTTCCGGCTCGTCCATGCCGCCATAAAGATGGTTCAAAAACATCTCTTTGGTCAGCGTCGTGCCTTTGCGGAGCGATAATAGCTCCAGCATCTGGTATTCCTTGCCCGTAAGGTGAACGCGCTGTCCGGCGACTTCGACCGTTTTCGCATCGAGGTTCACGACCAGCTTGCCGGTGGTGATCACCGACTGCGAGTGACCTTTTGAGCGACGCACGATGGCGTGGATGCGCGCAACGAGCTCGTCCTTGTGGAACGGCTTCGTCATATAATCGTCGGCGCCGAAGCCGAGGCCGCGCACTTTTGTTTCAATATCGCCCTGTCCGGTGAGGATCAGGATGGGCGTGTTCACTTTCGACACGCGCAGCGATTTCAAAACGTCAAATCCCGTCATGTCCGGCAGATTCAGATCGAGCAAGATAATGTCGTAGTCATAAACCTTGCCAAGATCGACGCCTTCTTCGCCGAGGTCGGTTGTATACACATTGAACCCGTCGGACTTCAGCATCAGTTCAATGCTCTGGGCGGTAGCGCCGTCGTCCTCGATGAGCAGTACCCGCATGGTCGGTCTCCTGTCAGGCGCGCGGGGCATCCCCTTAACCGATGTGAACCGCGCTTTTTATTTTTGCACCGTCGATGCTAACGACGATATGCTTTCACATTGGTTAATGACTTCATCGGCATTGCTCAAAATGCCGAGAATTTTTAATCCGGCGACAATGTCTGTTACTGGCGAAGGCCCATAAGCGGTTGATTTGCCGTGCTTGTCATTAAGCAAAGTAGATTTTTCAAAAATTTTTCCGGGAGTGACTTTTACGGCCTCTTAAACATGGCCGGGTTAACGCTGCTGCGTCAAAAACTCAAAATTTAGGCTCGGGCGTTAACGGGAAACGGCGACGAGGATGAACGAACCTGTGACAGAAGAATTGCGCCGTTTCGATTCCGTTTCGATTTCCGGCGCCTTTCGGGCAGGATCAGAACTCTACACCATATGGGCGATTGCCAATCACCGCGAACCAGCGGAACTCTTGTCGGAGATTGCGGATGAGCGTGTCTTGTCTGACGGTGCGCTCGACCGTTTGGCGGCGATTGCATTGGAGGGCGCCTAAATGACCGGAATTTATCGCGGCGCCAACGGCGTTCAGAAGCTTCTCAAAATCGCCAGAACCGATGCGGACACGATGCGGGATGATCTTCAGGATATTGATCGCGCCAAGGCCTCGGCGAGAGCGGCTCTGGCTGAGATTGCCGACTCGGTCGCCAGGGAAGTGGGCGCGACAGGCGATCAGGTTGCTTTTGCAGCCTATGCGGACTCCTTGCGCGAACGGCGGGTCAATCTGAAAAAGACGCTGAACTCGCTGGAGGCAGCCGGGGAAGAGGCGCAAGAAAAACTCTCCGGAGCCCTCGGCGAAATCGCCAAGCTGGAGCGGCTCGCCGAGATCAATGCCCGGGACGCGCTGGTCAGAGACGGCCGAAGCGAAGAGGGCGAGGCCGATCAAGCAACACCAGACCGACAGGCGGTAAGCTAAGACGCCGCTCCCCCATTAACGTTTTCTTAAGGTGATTGGCGCTGGCTGCAGCCGCTGCTGATTCGCATGTTCCATTTCTGTTCCGGAATGGGCGTGCGTTGTGGCGTAAAATCTGGCCTTGTGGGGTAAATTCCCCTTTACGTGTCGGTAACCCCCATGATATCCCGGCAAGGGCTGGTGTTTTTCCAGCCTTAGGGATGCCGCAGCCTTAGTGGCCGCGGCCGGGCGGAGATGAGGCGCATGCGGCGGGACGCCGAGACCCTCTTTTTGGGGTCGTTCGTAAACAGGATTGACGCAAAGGGCCGGCTGGCGACGCCGGCGCGCTTCCGCCGCGTCCTCGAGCTTGAAGAGGCGACCACAATTTACGTTATTCCGTCTCCGGAAGAACCCTGCCTGGAGGTGGGCGGCCCGGACTATATTGAAAGCCTGTCGCGCTCGATCATGTCGCTGCCGCGCTTTTCGGACCAGCGCAAACTTTTGCAAAAACGCCTGACGGGAAAAACACTTTCTCTGTCGCTCGATTCAGAAGGGCGCTTTATTCTGCCCAAGGATTTGCGCGAACACGCCGGGCTCAACGGCGAGGCGGCTTTCTCTGGCCAGATGGATTTTTTTCAGATCTGGAATCCGGAGACGCTTGAAGAATCGATCGGCGACGATGCCTCCACAGCCGAAGCGCGCAAGGACCTGCCTAACCCGCCAGGTGAGGAGCAATGAGCGCGGCGCCCCATACGCCCGTCATGCTGCGCGAAGCCATTGATGCGTTGTCCGTCAAAGACGGCGGTGTCTACGTCGATGCGACAACTGGCGCCGGCGGTTATACGCGCGCCATTCTCGACGCCGCAAATTGCTCCGTATACGCCTTTGATCGCGATCCCAAAGCGATTGCGGCGGCCAAGGCGTGGGCTGGCGACTATGACGGCAGGCTAACATTGATAAACCGCCCCTTCGCCGAAATGGAGGAGGCTCTCGCCGAGCGCGGCATCGACGCCGTCGACGGCGTTGTCGCCGATATTGGCGTTTCGTCGATGCATCTTGATGAAGCCGAACGCGGATTTTCGTTCCGTCTCGAAGGGCCGCTTTCGATGCGTATGGATGGCGGGAAACCGGACGCCGCCGACGTTATCGCCAGCGCAGATGATCGACAGCTTGCGGCGATTTTCAAAGCTTATGGCGAAGAAAAAAATGCGGCGCGCATTGCGCGGGCGATCGTCAAGGCTCGTGATGCGGCGCCCATCAAAACGACGACAGCGTTGGCCAGCGTAATTGAGCAAGCGAGCCCGCCGCGAGGGGCGTCGAAAATTCACCCCGCGACGCGGGTCTTCCAGGCGCTGCGCATATTCGTCAATGACGAACTCGGACAACTCGTAGCGTTCCTGCGCGCGGCTGAACGGCTGTTGCGCCCAACAGGGCGTCTTGTCGTTGTCGCCTTTCATTCGCTCGAGGACCGGATCGTTAAGCGCTTCTTCGCAATTCGGTCGGGCGGTCGCGGCGGCCCTTCGCGCCATGCGCCCGAACAGGCGCCGCCGCAAAAAACGTTTCGGACAGTTACCACAAAAGCGCTTTCCGCATCCGACGCAGAAGCCGCCCACAATCCGCGCGCGCGTTCAGCAAAGTTGCGCGCCGGCGAACGACTCGCCGGACCCGCCTACGCCGGGCGTGACGATCTCGGCGCGCCGCGCCACCCCGATATGCCGTCCTTGGAAGGAGTTACTGCATAATGTTTCGCATCACGTCGATTTTTCTTTGCGCGCTTTTTCTCGCTGCTGTTGCAGGTCGCTACAGCGCCGAAGAATCAGTGAGCTCGGCGCAGGAAGCGCTTGAGCGCCTGGACGTTGAACACGCTGAGGAAATGCGGCGCGTACAAATGCTGAGGGCTGAGATCGCTTACCTGGAAAGTCCCGAACGCCTTGCGAAAGTTGCGCGTGCAACGACCGATCTTTCGCCCCCTGAGCCCGGTTCGCTGCTCACAGCCCAGCAATTTAAAAGCGCCATGGTTGGCGATGAAGACCAGCTGGATGGCGCCGACGCCATTCCCAACGACAATGTAATCGAAAATGCAATTGCGGTGGCGGCGCTGGAGGGCGAATAAGCGCCGCTTGATTCTAATGTCCAAGAGTTGATGAGTGAAGAAGAAGCGAGAACGCAACAAGGCGACAGCCTATCTGATCGCTGAATCGGCGCCGGATGAGGCGCCGACATCGACAGTGCATGTGCGCGCGTCGAGCATGCGCGCGCGCAAGGCCGTCCGGGCCCGGGCCCGCATCGCCATGTGCGCCGTTGTTTTTGTGTTCATTTTCGCGGCGCTGTCCGTTCGCATGGCGTATATCGCCCTTGGCAGAATTGAAGCGCCGGCGCGCATCGCATCAGTGCAGCGGGCCGATGCGCCGCGACCGGAAATTGTCGATCGCAATGGCGCGCTGCTTGCCGCCGATTTGCCGATGATCGCGCTTGAGGTCTGGGGGCGGGATGTCTGGGACGCCGGAGAGACGGCGGCGGCGCTTGCGCGCGTGTTGCCCAATGTCGACGCGCTTGCGCTGACGCAACGACTTGCCGCCGGCCAGTATGTAGAAGTCAGTTCCGATCTCTCTCCCGCCGAGCGCAAGGCGGTGTTCGATTTGGGGCTGCCGGGCGTGCGGTTTGCGTCGCGAATTCGACGATTTTATCCGCAGGCGGACCTTGCCTCCCATATTATCGGACATGAAGAGCCGGGGCGCGGCGGCGTCATGGGCCTTGAGAAAGTCGTCAGCGACGGCGGCATTGTCGCCGCGGGCGAAAATACCGTGCGGTCAACCCTCGACATTCGCGTGCAGCAGATTCTGGAGGAAGAGCTCGCCGCGGGCGTGGCGCGATTTGAGGCCAAGGCGGCCTGGGGCGGCGTTATCGACGTCGAGACCGGCGAAATCATCGCGCTTGCAAGCCTTCCCGATTTTGATCCAAACGCCCCGGGCGCCGCAGAGGCCGATTTTCGCCGCAATCGCGCCGTTTACGACCGCTACGAACTGGGCTCGGCGTTCAAGGCGATAACGGCCGCGGCGGCGCTCGACGCCGGGGTCGCAAAGGAATCGTCGACTTATGACGCGCGCGGCGCGTTTAAGGTTGCTGATCGTCGAATTTCGGATTTTCACGGCGAAAACCGCGTGTTGAGTTTGTCAGAAGTGGTGCAGCATTCGTCCAATATCGGCATTGTCCAGGTCGCTCAGGACCTCGGCGTTGAAGCCCAGAAGAATTATCTTCAAAGACTGGGCATGTTTGACCCCCTGCCGATTTCGCTGGCGGAAAAACGCGCGCCTGAATTGCCTAGAAAATGGGGACCGGTGGAAGCTGCGACCGTTTCCTACGGCCACGGCATATCTGTGACGCCGCTGCATTTGCTTGCGGGCTATGCGGCGGTCGTCAATGGCGGCGTGTGGCGCGCGCCGGTCTTCGCTGACCGGACGCCGCAGAAAACAACGCGGGTCTTTTCGCCGAAGACGAGCGCAGTGATGCGGCGGATTTTGCGCCGCGTCGTTTCGGACGGCACGGCGTCTTACGCCGAAGTCCCCGGCTATTTTCCCATTGGCAAGACCGCGACCGCCGACAAGCCGACGGCTGGCGGATATAACCGCCGGACGCGCATTTCGAGTTTTGTCGGCGCCGTGCCGGGATATGCCCCGCGCTACGCCGTATTGATTTCCTATGACGAGCCGCAACCGGTGGAAGGCACTTACGGCTACGCGACGGCGGGCTGGAATGCTGCGCCGACATTTGGCTCGTTCGTGACCCGCGCGGCGCCGCTTCTTGGTTTGTCTCCGGTGACGGAAGCGGAGGCGCTCGCTGCATTCGGCGCGAGTGATGTCGATGGCGTGCGCGAAGCGCGCAACCAGCCGACGGAGAGGGTGCAATGAAACTCTCCGTACTTGCCGGCGAACCCGTTGCGACAGATCCCGAAATTACCGGACTGACGGCGGATAGTCGCGCGGTCGCTGCGGGCTATCTCTTTGCTGCTCTTTCCGGCGACAATTTCGACGGCGCCAAATTTATTCCGCAAGCGGAGGAGAAAGGCGCCGCCGCCATATTGGCAAGACCTGGCGTCAAAACGCGGTTGCCGCTGGTGGCGGATGCAAACCCTCGCGCGCGCCTCGCCTCCATGGCGGCGCAGTTCTACCCGCGACAGCCGGAGATTGTCGCCGGCATAACGGGCACCAACGGCAAAACGTCGACCGCTCATTTCGCCGCACAAATCTGGTCGAGACTCGGGCGCGCCGGCGGCTCTCTCGGCACGCTCGGCGCAACCGCGCCGGGTTTTGCCGCGCCATCGATCCTGACGACGCCGGAACCGGTTGCTCTGCACGAGACTCTCGATGCGATGGCGCAGGCCGGCGTCGACCGGCTCGCCATGGAAGTTTCCAGTCACGCGATCGCGCAGGCGCGAGCAGACGCTGTGAAATTTCGGATCGCTGCTTTCACCAATATCACTCAAGACCATCTCGATTATCACGCGTCTTTCGATGATTACTTCGCCGCAAAAGAGCGACTTTTTTCAGAACTGCTGCAAGAAGACGGCGTTGCGGTGGTCAATGCGGATGGCGAGGGGGCGCCGGCAATGGCCGACGCAGCAAAAGACCGCGGCGTAAAAGTCTTCACCACCGGCGTCGATGGCGATTCCATCTGTATCCTGAAAGCCGAACCGACGCCGACCGGCATAGACACATTTGTTGCGGCGTTCGGCGAAGAACATCATGTGCATTTGCCTTTGATCGGCGCGTTTCAGGCTGAAAACGCCATGCTTGCCGCTGGCATCGTCATCGCCTCGGGCGAAGCGCCGTCCGATGTTATTCCGACGCTCGAGCATCTTGTCGGCGCGCCGGGGCGCATGCAGTTTGCAGCAAACGTTGACGGCGCCGGCGTTTATGTGGACTACGCCCACACGCCCGACGCCATAGCGACGGCGCTCGCCGCCGTTAAGCCCCATGCGACAGGGCGCGTTATTGCGATCATCGGCGCCGGCGGCGACCGCGACCGCGCCAAACGTCCGCTGATGGGCGAAGCGGCGGCTGCCGGCGCTGACTGCGTCATCGTCACAGACGACAATCCGCGCACGGAAGACCCGGCGGCGATCCGAAAGGCTGTCATGTCCGGGTGCCCGAATGCGGAAGAAATCGGCGACCGGATGGGCGCTATCGAGCGGGGGATTGCGTTGCTCAATTCGGGCGACGCGCTGTTGATCATGGGGAAGGGCCACGAAACGGGCCAAGAGGTGGACCGCAAAATCCTGCCATTCAACGATATCGATGCGGCGCTCGCTGCAGCGGATCGGCGTCAAGCGGTCGGGAGCTGAACGATGGGCAATGCAAATCTCTGGACGGCGTATGAGGCTGCGGCTGCGACCGGCGGCGCCCTTTGCGCACGAGGCGGCGACTCAGAAGACTGGCCGGCTGAAGAATGGTCGGCGGCGGGCGTATCCATCGACACGCGCAGCCTCAAACCGGGCGACATTTTCGTCGCTCTGCGTGATGCGCGTGACGGTCACGAATTCCTCAAAGGCGCGTTTGAAGCCGGCGCAGCGGCGGCGCTGGTCGCCCGTGCGCCCGAGGATGCACCTGAGGGTGCGCCGCTCCTCGTCGTTGACGATACGCTGCAAGGGCTTCGCGATCTTGCCGCCGCCGCGCGCCTTAGAAATTTTGGCAAGCGCGTTGGCGTTACCGGAAGCGCCGGCAAAACGTCCACAAAAGAAATTCTGCGCGCGGTCCTTGGCGCCAGCGGCGCCGTTCACGCCGCCGATAAGAGCTTTAACAATCACTGGGGCGTGCCGCTCACACTGGCGCGCTTTCCCATGCATGCAGATTACGGCGTTTTTGAAATCGGCATGAACCACGCTGGCGAGATCACGCCGCTGACGAAGTTGGTGCGTCCTCATGCTGCGATAGTGACGACGGTCGCTGCAGCGCATCTTGAGTTTTTTGATTCCGTTGAAGGGATCGCGGAAGCGAAAGCAGAAATTTTCAAGGGTCTCGCCCCCGGCGGCGTAGCGATCCTGCCTTTCGATAACCCTCACTTTGCATTGCTGAAAGAGCGCGCTGAAGAAGCCGGCGCCGCTTCCTTTGTGACTTTCGGCGAAAAGGCCGGCGCAGATTTTCGCTTGCTCGAATACAAGGCGGCAATTGTCGGCGCGCGGCTGCGCGTTTCGATCAAAGGCGACGAGCGCCATATCGATGTCGGCGTTCCCGGCAAGCATCAGGCGCTAAACATGCTGGCGGCGCTCGCCGCAGCGGAGGCGGTCGGCGCCGACCTAGAAAATGGCGTCGCAGCGCTCGGCCGACTTGAACCGGTTGAGGGGAGAGGCCAGCGAACAGTTATCAATGTGAATGGCGGCGAAGCTGTCCTCATCGATGAAAGCTACAACGCTAATCCCGCCTCCATGACCGCCGCTATCGGCCTCCTCGGCGCTACACCGCCGGGAGAGGCCGGCCGGCGCATCGCCGTCCTTGGCGAGATGCTGGAGCTCGGACCAGAAGGACCGGCGCTCCACGCCTCCCTCGTCGGCGCTCTTGTCGAAGCCAATGTTGATCGGGTCTACGCCGCCGGCGACCTCATGCGCCACATGTGGACAGCGCTTCCCGAACCGATGCAGGGATTATACGCAGGCTCCGCCGTCGGTCTCGTCGGGCCCGTAGAAGACGCGATCAGACCGGGGGATGTTGTCATGATAAAAGGCTCCAATGCGTCAAAGGTCAGCGCTGTCGCCAAGGCGCTCAAATCCCGCGCAGCGGACAAAAAAAGAGCATAACAGAACAAAATAATGCTATACCACCTTCTTACACCGTATGCTGATCAGTTTCAGCTTTTCAATGTCTTTCGCTATCTAACGTTTCGCACGGGCGGAGCGGTGATGACCGCGCTGATCCTGTCGTTCCTGTTGGGGCCGTCGCTAATACGCTGGATGCGCCGCAAACAGGGACGCGGCCAGCCGATCCGCGACGATGGCCCGCAAACCCACATCATCGAAAAAGCCGGCACACCGACCATGGGCGGGGTGTTGATCTTGTTGTCGATGACAGTGGCGACGTTTCTTTGGGCGCGTCTTGACAATATCTATGTCTGGATCGTCATGGGCGTGACGCTCGCTTTCGGTGCGCTTGGGTTTATCGACGATTATCTCAAGGTTACAAAGCAACAGGCCGATGGCGTCGTGGGCAGCCTTAAACTGACGGTGCAATTCGCGGTCGCGTTGCTCGCCGGATATGTCTGCATGACTGCCCTTCAGGCCGCGCCCGATGCGCCCCAGAACATTGCAACGTCTGTAGGCGTGCCGTTTTTTCCCGTGCGCCTTTTTGAGCAGTGGTTCAATGCGCCCGGCGTACCGCTCGGGATTTTTATCATTCCGTTTGCTGCGTTCGTTATTGTCGGCGCCTCAAACACGGTAAACCTGACCGATGGCCTCGACGGGCTTGCGACCGTGCCGGTAATGATTGCGGCCGGCACCTATGCGCTGATCGCTTATCTCGTCGGCAATATCATTTATGCGCAATATCTCGGCGTTCCTTATGTGCCCGGCGTCGGGGAGCTCGCAATCATCTGCGGCGCCATCATTGGCGCCGGCCTCGGATTCTTGTGGTTCAATGCGCCGCCGGCTGCGATCTTCATGGGCGACACCGGATCGCTGGCTTTGGGCGGCGCTATCGGCGCCATCGCCGTTGCGTCAAAACACGAAATCGTTCTCGCCATTGTCGGCGGACTCTTCGTGCTCGAAGGGCTGTCGGTCATGATCCAGATTGCGTCCTTCAAGCTGACGGGCAAGCGGGTCTTCCGGATGGCGCCGATCCACCATCACTTCGAACATATGGGCTGGAAGGAATCGACCATTGTCATTCGCTTCTGGATTATCGCCGTCGTGCTGGCGTTGATCGGCCTTGCGACGTTGAAACTTCGGTAAGGCTTGCATGATCATCGCGCCGGACATGAAAAACAAATCCGTCGGGGTCTTTGGCCTCGGCGTTAGCGGTCTTGCAACCTGCGAAGCGCTGGCCGCATCCGGCGCGAGCGTTTACAGCTTCGATGAAAAGCTGGAAGCGCGCGACAAAACAAAAAATACGGAATATCGCGCGGAGCATCCCAAAGACTGGCCCTGGGCGGAACTCGAGGCCATTGTCGTCAGTCCGGGCGTGCCATTGAGCCATCCGAAGCCGCATCCGATCGTCAAAAAGGCGCGTCTCGAAAAGATTCCCGTGATCGGCGATGCGGAACTCTTTGCTCGCGCCATCAATTCGCTGCCTGAACGGGAGCGTCCACGCATTGCGGCGATCACCGGGTCAAACGGCAAGTCGACAACGACAGCATTAATCGGGCACATGCTTCGCGAAGCCGGCGAAGAAGTTCATCTCGGGGGCAATATCGGCGAGGCCATCATGTCGATGCCCGCGCCCAACCGTCACGCCATTTACGTCCTCGAACTTTCTTCCTTTCAACTCGATCTCACCCATTCCCTACGCGCCAATGCAGCAGTATTCCTCAACCTGACGCCGGACCACATCGAACGTCACGGTTCTATCGACGGCTATTTCGCCGCGAAATCACGCATCTTTCGCAATCAGACGCCTGAGGATCTCGCCGTTGTCGGCGTTGATGACAGTTGGGGCGAACGTCTTTGTACGGAATTGACCTCGACGGGCCGGGCGCAGATCGCGCCGGTTTCTGCGAGCGCAACGTTGGGGCGGGGGGTCTACGCCCTCGGCGATACGATTTACTTCAATTTCGACGGCAAGACGACGAACGCCGGCGATCTTGTTAATGCGCGGTCCTTGCGCGGCGTTCATAATCGTCAAAACACTGCTGCGGCGCTCGCGGTTGCACTGCATTTCGGCGCTTCTCCCGCCATTGCCATGAAAGCGGCGCGGTCGTTCATGAGTCTCGCTCATCGCATGGAAGAGGTGACGCGCATCGGCAAGGTGCTGTTCATCAACGATTCAAAAGCCACCAACGCTGACGCCGCCGCGCGCGCCATCGCCGCATATGACGACGTTTTCTGGATCGCCGGAGGCAAGCCGAAAGAAGGCGGGCTTGACGCTCTTAAAGGCAAACTTTCGGGCGTGCGCAAAGCTTATCTGATCGGCGAGGCGGTCGATCAGTTCTCGGCCGAGCTAAAGGGCGAATGCAAGACAAGAAAATGCACCACATTAAAGCGCGCGATATCGGCCGCTTATAAAGACGCCGCCGCAAGCGATGCGGCTGCGCCAGTCGTTTTGCTGTCGCCGGCCTGCGCGTCATACGACCAGTTCAAGAATTTCGAAGAGCGCGGCGATCAGTTTCGCGCTCTTGTCGGCGACCTCCAGTCTGAAAATGGAGCGGCCGCATGAGAATGGTCGCACGCACCGATGAATCGCTCTTCGGCCGCTGGTGGTGGTCCGTCGACCGTCCATTACTGGCGGCGCTGGCGCCCATTATCATTATCGGCGCGGCGGCGTTGATTGCCGCCGGCCCTGCGGCTGCGGATCGATTGCGCATCGCCAATGATTTTCACTTTCCCATGCGTCAGGCGATGTTTTTAGGGCCCAGCATTGCGCTGATGATCGGCATATCGTTCCTGACGCCGTTGCAGGCGCGACGCCTCGGCGTCCTTTTGTTTGGCGCGGCAATGCTGTTGCTGCTCTTCACTTTGCTGTTTGCCGCTGAAATCAACGGAGCAAAACGCTGGCTTGATCTCGGCGTTGTTTCCATACAGCCGTCGGAATTCGCCAAGCCCAGCTTTGTTATTGCAGCCGCCTGGATGATGGCGGAGGGCGCGCGCGACCGGGCTTTCCCGGGCGGATTGATCTCCCTAGGCCTCTACCTTCTCCTGTCCGCCTGTTTGCTCATGCAGCCTGATGTCGGTCAGTGGATTCTTGTAACCGGCGTTTGGGCGCTGATGTTTTTTATCGCCGGCTGGAGCTGGACATGGATTGCCGCGCTTGGCGGCTTTGGCATGTTTGCTCTTGGCGGCGCTTACATGGCGTCCGATCACGTTGCGCGGCGCATCGACGGATTTCTCAATCCCGATACGGCGGAATCCTATCAGGTCGATCGCGCGCTTGAGACCATCGCCAATGGGGGCGTCATCGGCCGCGGCGATGCGCCGGCGGTGAAGGGACTGCTGCCCGATGCGCACACTGACTTTATATTTGCAGCGGCGCTTGAAGATTTCGGTCTCATGCTTGGGCTGGTCATTGCGGCGCTTTTCGCTGCTTTTGTTGTGCGCGCATTTTATGTCGCCGCGCGTCAGAAAAGCGTCTTCTCACAGATCGCGGTTTCCGGCCTCGCAGCAATCATCGGGTTTCAGGCGATCATCAATATCGGCGTGAACCTACGCGCACTTCCGGCCAAGGGTATGACATTGCCGTTCATTTCCTATGGCGGCTCGTCGCTTCTGGCGACAGGCATTGTTGTCGGCATGTTGATCGCCCTGACCCGTACCCATGGATGCGCGCGCCGGCGCAAGGAACTGATGCCGTGAGCGAGGGGCCCGTTGTCCTCGCCGCCGGCGGCACCGGCGGGCATATGTTTCCCGCTGAAGCGCTTGCGCAGGAATTAAAGCGGCGCGGCAAGCGCGTGCTCCTTGTGACCGATGCGCGCGGCGCCCGCTACGCACAAGATTTTCCCGCTGATGAGCGGTTTGAGATTTCCGCCGCGACGCCTTCGATCGGCGGACCGGTGGCGAAAGCCGCCGCCGCTTTGTCAATTGCGCGCGGGTTGATGACTGCGCGCCGGGAATTTAAGGCGCGCATGCCAATCGCTGCGGTTGGGTTTGGCGGCTACCCATCGCTGCCCGCCATGAAAGCGGCTGCCATGGCCAAAATCCCATACGGCGTACACGAACAAAACGCTGTCCTCGGCCGCGCCAATCGCATGCTTGTCCGGCGCGCAGCCTTTACGGCGCACGGCTTTCCGACGCTGGAGAAATGTCCGCCGGGGGCGCGGTGCATAGAAGTTGGCAATCCTGTGCGCGACGCAGTTGCTGCGATTGCGGGCGCAAATTTCCCGCCGGGGGAAAGCTTGCGGCTTCTGGTCTTTGGCGGCAGCCAGGGCGCAACGATTTTCGCCAAGGCGCCGGTTGAAGCCGTGGCGCGCTTGCCGGAAGACATTCGCGCCAAGCTCTCGATTGTACATCAGGCGCGCGAGGCCGATGTCGAAAAGGTGCAGATGGGTTACGCCAAAGCCGGCGTCGCCGCAGAAGTCGCGCCTTTCTTTAAGGATCTGCCTCAACGCATGGCGAGCGCGCACCTCGTCATTGCCCGGTCCGGCGCATCGACGGTGACGGAACTCTCCGCCATTGGCCGGGCCTCGATACTTGTTCCTCTCGGCATCGCCATGGACGATCATCAGTCGAGCAACGCTCGTGTTCTTTCTGAGGCGGGCGCCGCCTTGCTCCTGCCGGAAAGCCGGTTTAACGCAGACGCTCTGGAAACGGCGCTGACGACGCTATTCTCCAACCCGGATCGTTTGAGCGCCATGGCGGACAAGGCGAGGGATCGCGTAAAGCCGAATGCCGTGGTTACGCTCGCCGATCTGGTGGACGAGATGCTGGAGCGCCGCCTCGCAGCTTAAGGCGAGTTAATAGTATGAGTGCAGATCAATATTCGAAAATCGATCCGCCGAAGATCAAGGTGCGGCTGCCCTTTGGCGTCGGCGCCATTCATTTTGTCGGCATTGGCGGCATCGGCATGTCCGGCATCGCCGAGGTGATGCACAATCTCGGTTATGAAGTGCGCGGCAGCGACGTTGCGGAAGGCCCCAATGTGCAGCGCCTGCGCGCCAAGGGCATTTCCGTTTCTATCGGCCACGCGCCGGAGAACGTCAAAGACGCCGAAGCGGTGATCATTTCAACCGCGATCCGCGGCGATAATCCGGAGGTTGCGGCTGCTCGCGCGCGACATATTCCGGTGGTCAAGCGCGCCGACATGCTGGCCGAATTGATGCGTCTTAAATGGACCGTTTCTGTCGCCGGAACCCATGGCAAGACGACGACAACGACCATGGTCGCGGCGTTGCTCGACGAGGCGCATCTCGACCCGACGGTCATCAATGGCGGCGTCATCAATGCCTACGGAACGAATGCGCGCCTTGGCGAAGGCGACTGGATGGTGGTCGAAGCCGACGAAAGCGACGGCACTTTTATTCGCCTGCCGACGACCATCGCTGTCGTTACGAACATCGACCCGGAACATCTCGATCATTGGGCCGGGTTTGAAAATCTGCGCGACGCCTTCGACACCTTTATAGAGAACACGCCGTTTTACGGCTTCGGCGTTGTCTGTCTCGATCATCCGGAAGTGCAGGCCCTTGTCGGGCGCGTTACGGACCGTCGGCTCATTACCTACGGCGCCAATCCGCAGGCGGACGTGCGCGCGGAAAATATGCGATTTGATGAAGGCGCGTCTCATTACGACATTGTGTTTCGCGAGCGCGGGAAAGAAATAAACCGTTTGGTCGGCGTGCGCTTGCCGATGCCCGGCGTCCACAATGTGCTGAACTCGTTGCCCGCTGCGATTGTCGCCAAGCGCCTTGGCGCGAGCGATGAACAGATCAAGGCGGGATTTGCGAAATTCGAAGGCGTAAAACGCCGTTTCACCAAAGCGGGAACCTGGAACGGCGTTACGATCATCGACGATTACGGGCATCACCCGGTCGAAATCGCCGCGGTCCTGCGCGCCGCGCGCAATGTCTGCAAGGGCAAAGTCATCGCCGTCGTTCAGCCGCATCGCTATACGCGCCTGCGCGACCTTTTCGATGAGTTTTGCGGCTGCCTTAACGAAGCGGACATTGCTTTTGTGACCGAGATTTACGCCGCCGGCGAAGCGCCCATAGAGGGGGCGTCCCAGGACTCCCTTGTCGCCGGCCTTGAAGCCCACGGGCACAAAGACGCCCGCGCGCTTTCATCACTCGATCATTTGCCGCGTGAAATTGCATCGGTCGCCGAGCCCGGAGATTATGTCATCTGCCTTGGCGCCGGGGACATAACGAAATATGCGAATGAACTGGCGGGGAAGCTGGCGAAAGTTGGCGCCTGATGCCAATCGCACCGAATGACCTCCCTGACGTTCGCGGCAAATATGTCGAAAACGCAGATCTCTCCGCGCTCACATGGTTTCGCGTTGGCGGGCCGGCGGACATTCTGTTTCAGCCGGCCGATGAAGACGATCTCGCCGAGTTTCTGAAAAACGCGCCCGAAAGCGTTCCCGTTTATCCTGTTGGCGTCGGGTCGAACTTGCTTGTACGCGACGGCGGCGTGCGCGGCGTCGTCATTCGTCTCGGCGCGCCTTTTGCGAAAATTGAGATCGATGGAACGCGCGTGACAGCCGGCGCCGCAGCGCTCGATGCGCAGGTTGCGAAAGCGGCGGCGCGAGCGGGCGTTACGGGTCTTGAATTCTATCGCGGCGTGCCCGGCACAATCGGCGGCGCGCTTGCCATGAATGCCGGCGCCTATGGGGGCGAAACAAAGGACGTGCTGGTCGAAGCGGTCGGGTTCACGCGCGCTGGCGAACGGCGGGTCTTCACCAATCACGAGATGGGCTTTTCCTACCGCCACGCAGACGCAGCAGAAGGCAATATCTTCACGCAAGCCGTTTTCGAGGGCGGCTCGGGCGATCCCAAAGCCATCGAAGAAAAAATGCGCGAAATCATGACCTCGCGCGAAGCCTCTCAACCGATCCGCGAACGCACCGGCGGGTCGACATTCGCCAATCCGGACCCGGCGCTCTCCGCCGGGCGCAAGTCATGGCAGCTCATCGATGAAATTGGCGGTCGCGGGCGGCAAGTGGGCGATGCGCAGGTCTCCGAGCAGCACTGCAATTTCATGATCAATCGCGGGCAAGCGACGGCCGCGGATCTTGAAGAGTTAATAGAGTCTTTACGCAACGATGTCTTAACCAAGACAGGCATTGAGTTGCGCTGGGAGATAAGGCGCATTGGAGAGCCCGTCGCGTGAGCAGACAATACAATCGTATCGCTGTCCTAAAAGGCGGCTGGTCGCCGGAGCGAGAAGTCTCGTTGAACTCCGGCGCAGCGGCGGCGCTGGCGCTCGCGGAGGCGGGATACGACGCTGTCGAAATCGATGCGACCCGCGATCTCGCTGCACAGTTGAAAGACGCAAAGCCCGACGCCGTCTTTAACGCGCTTCATGGCCAGTGGGGCGAAGACGGATGCGTACAGGGGCTGCTCGAGATCCTCGAATTGCCGTACACGCATTCGGGCGTTATGGCTTCTGCGCTTGCGATGGACAAGCAACGGGCAAAAGCCGTCTTCGAAGACGCGAATATTCCTTCGCCGCCGGGCAAGATCGTGACGCGCGCGGAAGCGGCCGGCGGCGAGGTCATGTCGGCGCCTTATGTGGTCAAACCCAACGCGCAAGGATCATCGGTCGGCGTTTATATCGTGCGCGAGGGCGACAACCGTCCGCCCGCTGAATTGACATCGAAAGAATGGTCGCTTGGCGAGGATGTGCTGGTCGAAAAGTTCATTCCCGGCCGCGAGCTGACAGTTGCGGTGATGGGCGATCGTGCTCTCTGCGTCACGGAAATCACCACTTCGCTTGCCTTTTACGATTACGAAGCGAAATACGCCGCCGGCGGATCGAAACACATTCTTCCGGCCGAAGTTTCTGAGGCTGTTACGGAGCGCTGTCTCGATCTCGCATTGCGTGCGCACCAGGCGCTTGGATGCCGCGGCCTTTCCCGCGCCGACTTCCGATACGATCCGGACGCCGAAGGCGAGCAACTCTATTGTCTTGAGGTCAACACCCAGCCGGGATTGACCTCAACGTCGCTGGCGCCGGAGCAGGCGGCCCATCTTGGGATCTCCTTTCCGGAACTTTGCGCCTGGATTGCGGAGGACGCATCATGCCAAAGGTAAAGCGTAAGAAGACAGCGAAACGGCAAAGAAAATCAACGCGCTCGCAAGGGTTCTTTAGCCGCGTTGGCGAGACGGCGTCGCGCTATGCGATCGCCTCCGTGGCGGGGCTGACGGTCATTCTGGCGATTGGCGCAGCCATGCTCGTTTCCGGCGGCTATGTCGGACTTGCCGGCGAACGCGCTGGCGCGGTGATGCGAAACACAGCGGTCGCCACCGGGCTCGACATACGTCGCATTACCGCCATCGGCTTCGATAAAGCCTCCGACGCCGATATCGCAGGCGCTGTCGGACCTGTTGTCGGCGCTTCGATTGCCCATTTCGATATCCACGCCGCCCGGGCGCGGGTTGAAAATCTTGGCTGGGTGCGGTCTGCGGCCGTGACCCGGCTGTGGCCGAACACGATCCATGTGTCGGTGCGAGAACGCGAACCGGCGGCGGTCTGGCAATTGGCCGGCAATCTGCATCTTATCGATCCGTCCGGCGCGGTGATCGATGAAGTTGATGTCTATGAATACTCAAATCTGCCGCTAATCGTTGGCGCCGGTGCGCCGGAAAGCGTCGCCGACGTCTTGAAGGCGCTGCGCAAGGAACCGGAGCTATGGGGCGAAGCGGCCGCGCTCGTACGCGTCGGCGAGCGGCGCTGGAATCTGCGATTAAAATCCGGCGCCGATGTGAAGTTTCCCGAACAGGACGTTGACGGCGCCGTCAAGGCGCTCGCCCGGCTTCAGGCCGCATACGGATTGCTTGACCGACCACTCGAATATGTCGATCTTCGTGATCCGGCCCGACTTGTTTACCGAGAAATTGACGGCGGCGATTCAGCCGGCGGCGAAAAAGAGATTCAATAAGGCGCAAGGCGCCCTTGATTGTCAGTAAGAAGGAGACGTCGCGCATGAGACGGCGCGTTGAGCGTATTTCAGACGCGTCCAATGTCAGGCCGTTGCGCCGCAAGCGCGACAACCGCGTGATCGCCGGCGTTGATCTCGGCGCATCCAAAGTCGCATGCTTCATCGCCGAGCTAGCGCCGGAGAGCGATGATAATCTTGGCGTCGAAGTTATCGGCGTTGGCTGCAGCGGGTTGCCGTTGCGCGCCGGCGCCGGCCGGTCGGTCGACCATCTCGAAGCGTCCTTGCGGCGCGCCGTTGATGCGGCTGAACGCATGGCCGGGGTTGAAATCCGCAGCGCTCATGTGGCCGTACCGGGGCGCTTGATCCGTGCGCGACGCATCGGCGTCGATCTCGAAATCGCCGACGGCGTGGTTACCGAAGACGATGTGGACGATGCCCTGAAAGAAGGCGCCTCGCTCGCCGCCGCGCCGGACTGCGCGGCGCTCTCTGCGCGCGCTATAGCTTATCGCATCGACGCAGAGGCTGTTTACGAAGACCCCGTTGGCCGCGCCGGCGCACTGTTGTCTGCAGAACTTCTGGGACTGTCGGCGCGCGATAGCGTCATCGACAATCTGTCCTCCATGGTGGATCGCTGCGGCCTTACCGCGGTGGAATTTACGCCTGCGCCAGCGGCCGCTGCGGAAAGCTGTCTCATTGAAGACGAAAAAGAACTCGGCGTCGTGCTTATTGATATCGGCGCCGCTTCAACCGGCTATGCGGTTTATGACGATGGCGCGCTGGTCGATTGCGGCGGGGTCGGCGTTGGCGGCGGTCACATCACCCGAGATATCGCTCAAATATTTGGCGCACCGCTTGCGGACGCCGAACGCATCAAGACGCTTTATGGCGCCGCTCTGATCGGACCGGGCGACGAACATCGTTTCGTCGACTTCCCGCAGCTTGGCGACGGCGCCGATCCAAGCCGTGCCAGTCGCGCCGACCTCTGCGAGGTGATTATTCCGCGCATGGAGGAAATCTTTGAACTCGTCGCAAAACGACTGCCGGAGGATGCGCGCGGGCGTACGCATCTTCGGCGCGCGGTCATAACCGGCGGCGGCAGTTTACTGGTCGGCGCTCGCGAGATCGCGGAGAAGGCGCTGGCGATGAAAGCGCGCATCGGTCGTCCGCTTTCAATTATCGGCGCGCCCGAGGCAGGCGCCGCGCCCGGATTTTCCGTCTGCGCCGGATTGATCCTCAGCGCTGCTTTAAAACCGTCGCCAGCTAAGTTTTTTCTTGGCGAGACTCGCCAATCACGTCATGCGTTCAGGAAATCGGCAATTCTCGGCGGCGCAGGGCGCTGGCTTCGCGCAAAATTTTGAGTCGCCGTTAACGGGCCGTTAACCATTTGGAAAGGGTTCTGAACGAATCTTTAACACGCGCGTAACCAAGAAATCGCGCTCGATATCAGTAACGCCCCATGCCAACCGGAGCATTCAATGCCGTTAAATCTAAGCGTGCCAGAACTGACTGAACTCAAACCGCGCATCACTGTCATCGGCGTCGGCGGCGCCGGCGGCAATGCTGTCAACAATATGATCGAAAGCCAGCTCGAAGGCGTCGAATTCGTCGTTGCCAACACCGATGCCCAGGCGGTTGGCCTTGCTAAGGCTGACAAGAAAATTCAACTCGGCGTGAAAACGACCCAAGGGCTTGGCGCCGGGTCGGTGCCGGATATCGGACGCGCTGCGGCGGAAGAGTCAATTGACGAGATTATGGAGCATGTCGGCAACGCGCATATGCTGTTTGTCACTGCCGGCATGGGCGGCGGCACAGGCACCGGCGCGGGACCGGTGATCGCCAAGGCGGCGAAAGAGCGCGAAATCCTCACCGTTGGCGTGGTGACGAAGCCTTTCCATTTTGAGGGCGCGCGGCGCATGCGCATCGCTTCTGCAGGCATTGAAGAATTGCAGAAACATGTGGACACGCTGCTGATCATTCCAAACCAGAATCTGTTTTCGATCGCCAATGAGCGAACGACGTTTCACGAAGCCTTCGCCATGGCTGATCAGGTGCTGCATTCCGGCGTGCGGGGCATCACTGATCTGATGGTGATGCCTGGCCTGATCAATCTCGATTTCGCCGATGTGCGCACCGTGATGAGCGAGATGGGCAAGGCGATGATGGGCACCGGCGAGGCCGAGGGCGACAAGCGCGCCATCCAGGCGGCGGAAGCGGCGATCTCCAATCCGTTGCTCGACGAAGTCTCCATGAAGGGCGCCCGGGGCGTTTTGATAAACATCACCGGCTCCATGGACATGACGCTCTTTGAAGTCGATGAGGCGGCCAACCGCATTCGCGCTGAAGTCGATCCGGATGCGAACATTATTGTCGGGTCTACTTTCAATCAGGACCTTGAAGGCCGCGTACGAGTGTCTGTCGTGGCGACCGGGATCGACGTTGAGGAGAACGAAGAGCGGCCAACAGTTCGGATCAATACGGGCGCGACGGCGAAACCCTGGCGCCAACCGCTGGTGGTGAATGCGCCGGCTGAAGCCGCTGCCGATGCGTTGAGCGATACACAACCAGCAAAACCGGAAACGCCTGCTGTCGCGGCAAAAACAGCGACAGCGGCGGCGGCCGCGCAGGCGACGCCTGCCGCCGGCGAGGAAGCGCCAGCCAATCCGGTCGGCGATGTCCACGAACGCATCCGGCGCATGCTGACCGAGGGGGCCGCATCCGATCTCTCCGCCAAACCGCCATATCGGTCTCATGCCGCGGCGGAGGCGACATCGCAGCCACCTGTAGCGACTGTGCGCAGAGCCGAAGAGGCAAAACCCGCGCCCAATCCGTTTCGCGGGGCGCAGGCCCTTGGCAAGAATTCCCTCGAGGCGGCGGTCGATATCTTCAAATCAATAGGCGGCGGCCAGCGGGAAGAGCGTCGGGTTGAGCCGAGCCAGCCCGCGCCGGAAGCGGCGAAACCGGCTCCACGGGTTCGGGGCGACTTATTTGACGACCAGGAAGACGCCGATCTCGAAATTCCGTCCTTCCTGCGCAAGAAAAAGACCGGCTGATATGGCGAATCTGCCAGCCGTAACAAAATGGTAATCGACCTGGCGAACGCCGCGCGACCGCGCGGCGTTTCCTTTTTGGGAAATATGTAACATAACGTCACAAAGGTTTACGCTAGTGGTCACACCGCCGTTCGCAAAAAAGGCGTAAAGAATAGGTCAGTTCGGGTCGGGGGTCGCAATTCGGTGTCTGTAAACGTGCGTGTTGATCATCTTCACCGGACGCGCCAGTCGTCCTTGCGCCACGCCGCCGCTTTTGAGGGCGTGGGCCTCCATTCCGGCGATGCCTGTCGGGCCGTCGTAAAGCCCGCGCCTGCGGATTCGGGCATCCTTTTTATTCGCAGCGATAACGAGGACGATACGTTCCGCTCGACCATCGCGTCGAGCCCGGAGAATGTGGTCCGCAGCGATCATGGCACTACGCTCGGCAACGCCTTTGGCGCTTCGATCGCCACCGTCGAACATATCCTCGCGGCGCTCGCGATCATGCAGATTGACAATGCGTTCATTGAAGTCGCGGGCCCGGAAATTCCCATCCTAGACGGCAGCGCCGCGCCGTTTCTGGAAGGTCTTGAAGCGGCCGGGCGCAAAATCCAACCGACGCGACGGGATTATTTCGATGTTGGCGAGGCGATCGAGGTTTCAGACGGCGATCGAGCCATCACCATAACGCCCGACGACCACTTCTCCTTAAAGGTGGATATCGATTTTGAGGACTGCCTCATCGGCCGTCAGTCGCTTTCCATTACCCTGAAGGATGCTGAAGAAATTGCCCGGATCGCGAGCGCCCGCACGTTTTGCCGGCTATACGAGGTCGATGCACTGCGTCGCGCCGGTCTCATCCGCGGCGGCTCTCTGGAGAATTCCCTCGTGGTCGACGGGGAGCGTTTGTTGAACGGCGCCAGCCTGCGCGATCCCCACGAATTCGTCCTGCACAAGGCGCTGGACCTTCTCGGCGATCTTTATTTGCTGGGGATGCCGATCCGCGGCGCGGTCCACGCGGTGCGGCCGGGTCACGACATCAATTGTCGCGCCGCGCTTGCCCTGTATCGCCAGATCCAACCGGAGAGGCAGGCGGCGGCGATTTGACCGCCCAGTTTGACGGCGGTGGCGGTGGCGACTAAAACGCATTTTCCGCGAGGGGCTGCGGCGATTTCAGGCGTAAAGGCGTTATTCGTGACATTGAGCTTCCGTTCGATCCTTCCGACCCTCCTCGTGTGCGCGGCGACAGGTCTCGCCGCTTGCGCCGGCGAAAAAAAAGAGCAGTTCAGTTATGTAGAGCGTCCCGTGGAGACGCTCTATGCGCAGGCCACCGAGCAGCTTGAACGCAAGCGTTACGAGCGGGCCATTGCGTTTTTTGAAGAAGTTGAGCGACAGCATCCGTATTCGGCCTGGGCCCGCCGTGCTATGTTGATGAAGGCGTTCGCATACTACCAAGGCAATGACTACGATGAGGCGCTGACGGCAGTCGATAGTTTCATCGCGCTCCATCCCGGCAACAAGGATGCGGCCTACGCGTATTATCTCCGCGCGATCTGTCACTATGAGCGCATTCGCGATGTTGGTCGCGATCAGGAGTACACCAACAATGCCGTCACCGCGTTGACGGATGTGGTGCGACGCTACCCTGATTCAGAATATGCTCGCGACGCGCGTTTGAAACTCGACCTGACGTACGATCACCTGGCCGGTAAAGAGATGTACATTGGCCGATACTATCTGAAAGACAAAAAACACATCGCGGCGATTAACCGCTTCAAGACGGTGATCACGAAATATCAGACGACAAACCATGTGCCGGAAGCGTTGCACAGAATGGTCGAAGCTTATCTCGAACTGGGCGTTGTTGACGAAGCGCGTTCTGCGGCGGCCGTGCTTGGCCATAATTATCCAGGCAGCCGCTGGTATCAGGATTCCTACAAACTGTTCGATAGGCGCGGGTTGATCTTCGCTGACGGTACGACGCCGTCGCGTCTGCGCACGGCGACGACGAGCCTTGCTGAGGAAGAGGATCCGAACGAGGTCCTGCGCAATCTGAGCCCGGGCGCGCTCGAGGAAGCGCCGCCGCCGACGGCGGCCGAGCTTGAGGCCTTGTCGCCCCGCACAGACGATCTGTCGGACGATTTGAGCGGTCCGTCAGAACTTTAAGCTCCTCTTTTTTTGAGCGCATGAGACGACGCATATCCGCTTCGTCTGGCGCATGATGGGCTGAAGGCAGGCCGCCGGCTTTTCACGGGCTTGCAAATTACGATAGGAATGGGGTCGGAACCAATCCGGCGCCCGATGCTGACAGCCCTTCACATTCAGGATTTCGTGCTCATCGATCGCGCCGATGTGGCGATAGGCGAGGGGTTGACCGCGCTCACCGGCGAAACCGGCGCCGGCAAATCGATACTGCTGGATGCGCTCGGTCTTGCTGTCGGCGGTCGGTCGGAACGAGGCGCCGTTCGCGCTGGCGCCGCCCAAGGCGTCGTCGCCGCCGCATTCGAACCGGGCGCCAGCCATGGCGTGTGGTCGCTCCTGGAAGCGAACGGACTGCCGGTCGATGACGATCAGGTCATCTTGCGCCGCGTACAGGGAACCGACGGACGGTCGCGCGGGTTTATCAACGACCAACCGGTTTCCATTGGGCTGTTGCGGCAAATTGGAGAGGCTCTGCTTGAAATCCACGGACAACATGACGGGCGAGGATTTCTGGCCAGTGCGGTCCATCGTGGTCTGCTGGATGAATTTGGCGGTCTCGAAAAAAAGGCCGCCGATGTAAAGCGGCGCTGGGAAAAATGGCGCGCCATTGAGCGTGATCTCGATGAACGCCGGCGCGAACGGGACGCCGTCGCCCGGGAGGTCGATTATCTGCGCCATGTGGTTGAGCGCCTTGAAGAGCTTGATCCGCAGGCGGATGAAGAAACAGAATTGGCCGAGCGGCGGGCGTCGCTAATGGCGTCGGAAAAAATCGGCGAGGATTTGGACGCGGCGGCGGCCGCCATCGACGAAGGCGGTGTCGAAACGAAACTTTCCGTTGCTTTGCGCAACATTGAGCGCGCACGCGAACGGTTGGCGGAAGGCGGCGATGTTCTGAGCGAAGCTGCTGCACGCCTTGAAAGCGCGTTGACCGAGGCGAGCGAGGCGAGCGCCGCGGTCGCGCGTGCTGTCAATGAATTTGGCGCGGACCCGGAGGAGTTGGAGCAAACAGAAGAGCGTCTCTTCTCGCTGCGCGCCGAAGCCCGAAAACATGGAGTCAATCCCGATGAATTGCGCGCTTTTCTCGACAAAACGCAAAAGGCGCTGGACAACGTTGCGCTTGGAGAAGCCGCATTTCACGATCTTGAAAAATCCGCAAAAGATGCGGCGGGCGATTACGATAAGGCCGCGAAGGCTTTGTCGAAAGCGCGCCACGGCGCTGCTCTAAAACTCGACAAAGCGGTGGCGACGGAGCTTGCGCCGCTCAAACTTGGCAAGGCGCGTTTCGAAACGCAGATTGACGCCGATTTCAAAGCGCCCGGCGCGGACGGCTATGACAAAGTTGAGTTCATGGTGGCGACCAACCCTGGCGCGCCGGCGGGGCCGCTGCGCACCATCGCGTCGGGCGGTGAGCTGTCGCGGTTTGTGCTGGCTATGAAAGCAGCGCTTGCAGCGAAAGAAAACCGCACGGTTATCATCTTCGATGAGGTCGACGCCGGGGTCGGCGGCGCCGTCGCTGATGCGGTGGGCGAGCGTTTGGCGCGGCTCGCAAAGGATGCGCAGGTGCTTGTCGTGACCCACAGCCCGCAAGTCGCCGCCCGCGCTGACGCTCATTGGCGCATCGACAAGAAACAGTCCGCAAAAAAGACCCGCACGACGGTGAGCGCACTCGATTCGGATGCGCGGATCGAGGAAATCGCCCGCATGCTATCGGGCGCGGAGGTGACGGATGAAGCACGGGCGGCGGCGCGTCGTCTACTCGGCGCTCCGTCCAAGCGCCCGCGAAAAAAACTGGCGAAGGCGGGATAGTGCTGCGCTTTCACTACCTCCCTTTAAAAAGGGGAGGTCGAAATCTACGATTTCGGGTGGGGATCAATTGTCATAGAGTCTAGTGTCTGTTCGATGCTGTTTGATCCCCTCCCTAACCCTCCCCTTTTCAAGGGGAGGGAATTTCGTCATGAAATCAGTTGGAACCCCGGAAGAAACTTCGCGTTTTTGGAGATAAACATTCGCGACGAACGATGGCAGAAAATTCGTTGAACAATTCTACAACACCCGTCGGCAAGCTGACGCCCGAAGAGGCCGAGACCGAACTTGCGCGGCTGACGGTCGAAATCGGGCGCGCAGATGACGCCTATTACAATAACGACAAGCCGGAAATCACTGATGCGGAATATGACGCCCTGCGCCGGCGCAATCTGCTCATCGAAAAACGCTTTCCCAAACTGAAGCGCAAGGATTCGCCTTCAGACAAAATTGGAGCGCCGCCGTCGGCAAAGTTCGAAAAGGCGAAACACGCGGTCGCCATGCTGTCGCTGGATAATGCGTTCGATGATGACGATGTGGCGGAGTTCGCGAAACGGGTTCGAAAGTTTCTCGGTCTCAAGGAAGACGAAAAAATCGCCTTCACCGCGGAACCGAAAATCGACGGGCTTTCCCTGAATTTGCGATACGAACAGGGCGAACTCAAAATCGCGGCGACCCGCGGCGACGGCGAGACCGGCGAAAACGTTACGTCGAATGCGCTTACCATTTCGGATGTTCCAAAACGCCTCAAGGGCGCGCCGGACATTCTCGAGGTTCGCGGCGAAGTCTTCATGTCTCACGAAGATTTCGAAACGCTCAATCAACGCCTGATCGCTGAAGGGGAAGACGCGGCGCCTAATCCGCGCAATGTCGCCGCCGGTTCTCTACGACAGCTCGATGCGGCAGTTACCGCTTCGCGTCCGCTCAAATTTTTTGCCTATGCCTGGGGCGAGTTGTCTGAACCGCTTGGTGAAACGCAGTCCGAAGCGGTGAAAAAACTCGCAAAACTGGGATTTAAAACAAACCCGCTGACAAAGCGGTTCGAGGATATCGAAAAGCTCCTCGCCCACTATCGCGAAATAGAAGCGCAACGAGCAAGCCTCGGCTACGACATTGACGGCGTCGTCTACAAGGTCGACCGCCTCGATTATCAGGAGCGGCTGGGATTTGTTTCCCGCCACCCGCGATGGGCGGTGGCCCACAAGTTTCCTGCTGAAAAGGCGACAACTGTTCTTGAGAAGATAGATATTCAGGTCGGGCGCACCGGCAAGCTGACGCCGGTTGCGAGGCTAAAACCAGTGACCGTGGGCGGCGTCGTTGTCACCAATGCAACGCTGCACAACGCCGACTATATCGAGGACAAGGACATTCGCCAGGGCGATACGGTCATCGTACAGCGCGCCGGCGATGTCATTCCGCAAGTCGTTGAAGTCATCATAGACAAACGCAAGAAAGGCGCGCGGAAGTTCAAATTCCCCGATGCATGTCCAGCGTGCGGCAGTCACGCCGTCAACGAGGTAAATCCGGCCACGGGCAAGGCCGACGTGGACAGGCGTTGCACCGGCGGCCTCATTTGTCCGGCGCAAGCGAAAGAACGGCTCAAACATTTCGTGTCGCGACAAGCGTTCGATATTGAGGGGCTGGGCACAAAACAGATTGAGGCGTTCTTTGATGATGACGTCATCAAGGAGCCCGCAGATATTTTCACGCTGCGCAAGCGACAAGAGGCGGGCGAAATAGAACTCTACCGGTATGACAGTGATGATGACGGCGCCCGCAAGCGCGATAAGGCGGGCAATGAGAAGCCGCCGACCAACTTGAAATCGATCCAAAACCTGTTCGACGCCATCGACGAGCGTCGCGCGATTGCGTTGCCGCGTCTTATCAACGCGCTCGGCATGCGTCACGTGGGCGAGACCAATGCGCGCTTGTTCGCAATGCATTACGGCGAATTTAAATCCTTTCGCGATGCAGCCGTGAAAGCGCAAAAAGAAGGCTCGCCGGCCTATGAAGACATGCTGACGATTGACGGCGTCGGCGCGTTGGTTGCGCGCGGCGTTATCGATTTCTTTGACGAACCACACAATCGCGATGCGGTTGACCGACTGCTCGAAGAGATCAAACCGAAAAAGGCGGAAGGACCGTCGTCGTCTTCGCCGGTCGCCGGCAAGACAGTCGTTTTTACCGGAACGCTCGAAACCATGACGCGAGATGAAGCCAAGGCCCAAGCGCAAGGGTTGGGCGCCAAAGTCTCCGGCTCTGTCTCAGGCAAAACCGATTATGTTGTCGCCGGACCGGGCGCCGGCTCGAAACTTAAAAAAGCCGAAGCGTTGGGCGTCGAGGTTCTGACAGAGGCCGATTGGGCCGCTCTTGTGAAAGCCTAGGGCGACGCCTTCGCTACCCGGCCGCATTCGCTGGCGCGAACAACCGAAAAGGCGCGACATCGCGAAATCCAAACCGCCGGTAGAGGTCATGGGCCATGGGCGTTGAGTGCAGCACCAATAAATTTACGTCCTGATCACAGGAGTCTTTTAACGCGCGTGCGCAGATGGCGGCGCCGACGCCTTTGCCGCGCGCTTCAGGTTGTGTCGCAACGCCGTAAAGGCCGACAATGTTCCCGGTGCGATAAGTAAACGCCTTGCCAACGGGCGCGCCGTTGATGGTTGCGAGCCAGCCGCGCATGGGAGATCCTGGCTCGCCGATGCGGGCGGATCTAAAAAACGCCTGCAGGTATTGCATGGCGTCAGTTGGCACGGACCATCGGTTCGCAACCAATTCGAGAACAACAGATTCCTCGGCCGGTCTGATTTCGTGAATTTGGACGCCGTCCGGCGCGAGATGGGGCGCATCAAGGCGGCTCGGTTCCACAACCATGCCATTGAAGACCTCGTTTTCAACGAAGCCGCGCGCTGCGAGCAACTGGTCCAGATCGCTCGGCTGCGCCGTTGGATGCACGAGCCAAAAATAGCGTACGGCGCGTCCGTCAAAGTGACGATTGACCGCATCGATTCTCGCTTCCGGGTTGGCGTCCGCGCGAAATTTAAATACGCCATTGTAAGGGAATGAGGCAATCGGCGTGTCGAGCTGGCAGATTTCATCATCCCATTGATAGGAACAGCCATCGGGCGCACCGAATTGCGACCACTGTCCCCACAGATTCTGCTCCAGCGCGTCGATTTCATTCATGGCCGCATTGTCCTGTTTTGCCGCCGGTTTTAGCGCCGCCGGTCGTCTGAAACGCATTTCGGGCGCAATCAATAGTGCTAATCAACGGGAAATTGTTAGTCGAATCCTCTCCCGTGTTTCCCGTGGAAAGCCGGCCCGGCTCTTTTTCCAGAGTCTCATTTTCGGCCATTGCGCGGCCCCGGTCCGGCGGACTACATGAAGCGCCGACAAAAAGGAAAATCTGTAGAATTTTCCGTGAAATCAAGGCCTCGCGGCTTTTATGCAGGTCAACGCCGGAGGAATGGGAGCGACCATGAGCGCAGCCGACGGACCCGCCGAACAACCGTTATCGCTTTATGTGCCGGAACCGGAATTCAGGCCCGGCGACAAACCTGATTTTTCGAACGTCACCATACCTCAGGCAGGCGCGGCGGAGCGCCCGCCCATTGACGTGCCGGCCGATGATATTCGCAAGCTTGCTTATACGATTATTCGGGTCATGAACCGCAATGGCGAAGCGGTGGGTCCCTGGGCGGGGGAACTGAACGACGAACAGGTCAAGGAAGGCCTCGAAGACATGATGCGCGTGCGCGCGTTTGACGCGCGCATGCTGATGGCGCAACGCCAGGGCAAGACCAGTTTCTATATGCAATGCCTGGGAGAGGAAGCGATCGCCTGCGCTTTCCGCAAGGCGCTGCGCCCTGGGGACATGAACTTTCCGACCTATCGTCAGCAGGGACTTCTTCTGTCGACGGATTATTCCATGGTCGACATGATGAACCAGATCTATTCGAACGCCGCCGACCCGCTGAATGGCCGGCAGCTTCCGATCATGTATTCGTCCAAGGAACACGGCTTTTTCACCATCTCCGGAAACCTCGCCACGCAATTCATTCAAGGGGTGGGGTGGGCGATGGCGTCGGCCATTAAAGGCGACACCAAGATTGCAGCATCCTGGATCGGCGATGGGTCAACTGCAGAATCAGATTTCCATTCGGCGCTTGTTTTTGCGTCCACCTACCGCGCGCCGGTGGTGCTCAACATCGTCAACAATCAGTGGGCGATCTCGACCTATCAGGGCATTGCGCGCGGCAAGGCGGCGACATTTGCCTCGCGTGCTCTGGGTTTCGGCATTCCGGCGCTGAGGGTCGACGGCAATGATTATCTCGCCGTCTACGCTGTTTCCAAGTGGGCGATTGATCGCGCGCGCGCCGGTTACGGACCGACGCTGATCGAGCACGTTACGTATCGCGCCGGCGCCCATTCAACCTCCGATGATCCGTCCGCCTATCGGCCGAAGGAAGAATCCGACGCCTGGCCGCTTGGCGATCCGGTAGAGCGGCTGAAAAACTATCTCATCAAACGCGGCGCATGGTCTGAAGCGCAGCATGTGCAGGCCCGTGAGATGCTGGAGGCGCAAGTCGCCGAAGCGCAGAAACTGGCCGAGAAAAACGGAACGCTCCATGACGGGCCGCATTCCTCACCCCGTGAAATGTTCGAAGACGTGTTCGCTGATACGCCATTGCATTTAAGGCGCCAGCGTCAGGAAGCGGGGGTCTGACGATGGCGCGCATGACCATGATCCAGGCCGTTCGCAACGCGATGGACGTTTCAATGGGCCGTGACGACAATGTCGTTGTCTTTGGCGAGGATGTCGGGTTTTTCGGCGGCGTTTTCCGGTGCACCGAAGGGCTGCAAAAGAAATACGGAAAAAATCGCTGCTTTGACTCCCCCATCAATGAAAGCGGCATCATCGGCTCTGCGATCGGCATGGCGGCCTATGGGCTCCGCCCATGCGTAGAAATTCAGTTTGCTGACTATATGTATCCAGGTTACGACCAGATCACACAGGAAGCAGCCCGCATTCGCTATCGCTCCAACAATGACTTTACCGTGCCGATGGTGGTGCGCATGCCCACGGGCGGCGGCATTTTTGGCGGCCAGACCCACAGTCAGAGCCCCGAGGCGCTGTTTGCTCATGTTGCTGGCATTAAGACAGTGATCCCGTCCAACCCTTATGATGCAAAGGGTCTCTTGATCGCATCGATTGAGGATGACGATCCGGTCATGTTCCTCGAACCCAAACGGCTTTATAATGGCCCGTTTGACGGTCATCATGATCGCCCGATAACGCCGTGGTCAAAACATGATGCGGGCGACGTGCCGGAAGATCACTATACTGTGCCGCTCGGCAAGGCCGCCATCCACCGCGAAGGCGAAGAAGTGACGGTGCTCGCATACGGCACCATGGTCTATGTGGCTGAGGCTGCTGCGGAGGAGACAGGCGTTGATGCTGAAATCATAGACCTGCGCACGATCCTGCCGCTCGATCTCGAAACCATCGAGGCGTCCGTTCGCAAAACCGGGCGCTGTGTCATCGTGCATGAAGCCACAAAAACCTGCGGGTTTGGCGCCGAGCTTATGGCGGTCGTGATGGAGGGATGTTTTTATCATCTCGAAGCCCCCGTCATTCGCGTCACCGGCTACGACACGCCATATCCGCACGCCCATGAATGGGACTATTTTCCGGGTCCTGCGCGGGTCGGCGCGGCGCTAAAAAAAGTCATGGAGAACGCCTGATGGGTGAACATGTCATCAAGATGCCGGATGTAGGCGAAGGCGTTGCGGAAGCCGAACTGGTCGAGTGGATGGTCGAGATCGGCAAACAGGTGCGCGAAGACGAAGTCCTGGCCTCCGTGATGACGGACAAGGCGACGGTGGAGATCCCGTCGCCGGTCGAAGGCAAGGTCATGTGGCAGGGCGGCGCCATTGGCGACATTCTCGCCGTCGGTTCGCCGCTGATAAAGCTAGAGGTTGACGGGCCCGGCAACGTGAAGCCTGGCGAGGATCCGGCTGCAGCGCCGGCGGCGGAGGCGAAACCAGCACCGGCGGAAGAAAAAGCGCCGGCGACTGCTCCCGAAACGAAACCGGCGCCGAAAAAGGCTGAGGCGTCCAAAAAGACAAACGGCGCCGCTAACGGTCATGCGGTCGCCCATAAGAGCGCGCCTGACGGAGCGCCGCGCGCGGAAGGCGAAAGCCCGCTGGCCTCTCCGGCGGTGCGCAAACGGGCGCAAGACGCGGGCATCGATTTGCGCCGGGTCCACGGGACACGGCCGGCCGGGCGCATCGGCCACGAAGATCTCGACGCCTATTTTGAAACCGGCGGCAATGGCGTCGCATCCCGCGGTGCGGCTTATGTGCGCGATACGAGCGTCACTGAAGTCAAGGTCATTGGCCTGCGCCGCAAGATCGCCGAGCAGATGCGGGCCGCCCATGAACGCATTGTGCCGATTACCTATGTGGACGAGATTGACGTCACGGCGCTTGAAGATCTGCGCAAGGAACTTAACGTTAAGCGCAAAGAAGGCAGGCCGAAGCTGACGATCCTGCCGTTTTTAATGCGCGCCATGGTGAAAGCGATCGGCGAACAGCCGCATCTCAATGCGATCTTCGATGACGAGGCTGGCGTCATTCATCAGCATGGCGGGGTTCATATCGGCATTGCCGCGCAAACGCCGAACGGGCTGATGGTGCCGGTCGTCCGTCATGCGGAAGCCCGCGACATCTGGGATTGCGCAAGCGAAGTTGGCCGCCTGTCGGAGGCGGCGAAGGACGGCAAGGCGAGCCGTGATGAACTTTCCGGTTCGACCATTACGATCACGTCGCTTGGCGCCATGGGCGGCATCGTCACGACGCCGGTCATCAATCATCCGGAAGTCGCCATCATCGGCGTCAACAAGATGCAGGTGCTGCCGCGCTGGGACGGCCAGGAATTCCGTCCGCGCAAAGTGATGAACCTCTCATCGAGTTTCGACCATCGCGTCATCGACGGCTGGGACGCCGCAGTCTTTGTACAGAAGATCAAATCGCTGCTCGAAACGCCCGCGATGATTTTTGTTGAGGACTAGCAGTTCCACACCTCTCCCCATCGGGGAGAGGTCGAAATCTTTGATTTCGGGTGAGGGGGAAGGGATGGCTCGCTTGTTGGCTAGCTTTCCCCCTCACCCTAGCCCTCTCCCCAAAGGGGAGAGGGAACGTATACGGATAGACTGGAAGCAAAATCATGCCCATCATCGAATGCAACACGCTTGTTATCGGCGCCGGGCCCGGCGGTTATGTGGCGGCGATCCGCGCCGGACAACTGGGTCTCGATACGGTCATCGTCGAAGCGACAGCCCACGGCGGGACATGCCTTAATGTCGGCTGTATTCCGTCGAAGGCGCTCATTCACGTGGCCGACGAATTCAATAAGGCGACGCATTTCGCCAATTCTTCGCCCACTGGGATCACCGTCAAGAAGCCGGAAATCAATCTTGCCGACACCGTCAAATGGAAAGACGGCATCGTCAAACGCCTCACCGGCGGCGTCGGCGGACTCTTGAAGAAAAATAAGGCGCGCGCGATCAACGGCTGGGCCTCCTTTGTCGATGGCAAGACCGTGGAAGTGCAAACCGATGACGGCGTCGAAACTGTGCGCGCGCAGAACATCATCATCGCCACCGGGTCCGCGCCTGTCGAACTGCCGTTCCTGCCGTTCGGCGGCGACGTCATCTCCTCCACCGAGGCGCTCGATCTCGACGATGTGCCAAAAAACCTCGCCGTCGTCGGCGCTGGCTATATCGGTCTCGAAATGGGGATCGCTTTTGCAAAGCTCGGGAGCAAGGTGACGGTGGTGGAAGCACTCGACCGCATCCTGCCGCTTTACGACAAAGATCTCACCAAGCCTGTCGCCAAAAAAATGAAGACGTTGGGGATCGACGTTATGCTCGGGGCAAAAGCCAAGGGCAAATCCGGAAAAGGTCTCGATATTGAAGACGCCGACGGCAAAGCGCAGACCATTCCCGCCGACAAGATCCTTGTGACCGTCGGCCGCAAGCCGCTGACCGAAGGGTGGGGGCGCGAAAATCTTGTTCTCGACATGGACGGGAAGTTTATCAAGATCGACGACCAATGCCGCACGTCCATGAGCGGCGTCTACGCCATTGGCGATGTTACCGGCGAGCCGATGCTCGCTCATCGCGCCATGGCGCAAGGGGAAATGGTTGCTGAAATCATCGCCGGCGAAAATCGCTCATGGGACAAGCGATGCATTCCGGCGATCTGTTTTACCGATCCGGAAGTGGTTTCAGCCGGCCTCTCGCCTGATGAAGCAAAAGGCGCCGGCGCGGAGATCGTCACCCAGATGTTCCCCTTTGCCGCAAACGGCCGCGCCATGACCATGGAAGCCGAAGAGGGGTTCATCCGCATTGTCGCGCGGAAGTCAGATCACGTCGTGCTTGGCATCCAGGCGTGCGGCGGCGGCGTGGCGGAACTTTCCGCCGCTTTCGGTCTCGCTATCGAGATGGGCGCGCGGCTCGAAGATATTGCCGGCACTATTCACGCCCACCCGACCCAAGGGGAAGCGTTCCAGGAAGCCGCCCTCAGAACACTCGGCCACGCGCTACATATTTAAGCGTTATTCTTCCTGCCCGAACAGCGAAAGCAGGAAGTGGAAGATATTGACGAAGTCGAGATAGAGATCGACCGCCGCGCAGATTGCGATCTTGCCGGCTTCTTCCTGTCCAAGGCGTTCTGAATAGGCTTGCTTGATCATCTGCGTGTCATAGGCGGTGAAGCCGACGAATACGATCAGACCAACGACGGAAATGATCAGCGTCAGAATGTCCGAGCCCATAAAGAAGTTGAAAATGATCGCGCCGATCACGCCGATCAAACCGGTCCATAAAAGCGGTCCAAGTCCCGACAGATCGCTCTTCGTCGTATAGCCGTAGAGAGACAAGACGCCGAACACGGACGCAGTGGCGAAAAACATCTGGGCGATCGACGTATTGGTGTAGACCAGCGCCAGGCCGGAAAATGAAACGCCGATCAAGCCGGCGACAATGAAATAGATCGGCATAGATGCGGACGGCGAGAGGTTTCGAAACGCTCCGCCGAACACGATCAGGATCAGCAGCGGTCCCCAACAGACCGCATAGCTGATCGGCGTCAGCCACAGCATTGCGCCGAGTTCGGTGAGATACTCCGTCTGCGTGATCTGCGCCGGCGTGCCGTCGTCCCAAACGGCGGCGAGGCTCGGATCGCCGGTGACGGTCATCGAATAGGTCATAAAAGCGACGACGCCCGTCATCGCCAGACCCATCGCCACATAGCTGTATACGGACAACATGAAAGCGCGCAGGCCTTCGTCAACGCCCGCTGCGCCATAGCGCGCTTTGCCGCCGACCGGCTCCACGCGTCCGGTGTAAGGATTAACCCGCTCCGACATTGGCACGCCGCGTTTGCCGAAGGTAACGCTTGATTGATTTGTCATCGCCCGCCCCATTTTTCGAATGGCTGCAAATGTGACGATAAGGGGGCAGGCTGAGCGATTTACAAAAAACGAAACACGGATGCGACTGACTGCATTAGGGTCGACGAAAGGTTAACGGTCATTAAGCGCAAAGGCGCTTGTTTTTGCCGTTTCATACTCATCGAGTGCAGCGAGCCAGGCCTCTTCCGCTGCGGCGATTGCATCAATCAGGGCGGCTCGTTCCTTTTGCAGCTTGGCCGCGCGTTTCACGTCTTTTGTATAAAGATCAGGCTCAGCGAGGGCGTTGTCGAGGCGCGTCAATGTGTGGTTCAGCTTGTCGACTTTTGTTTCCGCTGCTTCCGCCGCTTTCTTCAGCGGGGCGAGGGAGGCGCGCGCGTCAGCGGCGGACTTGCGCGCGCGTTCGCGTTGGTTTGGGCCGGATGGTTTATCGCCCGACGGCGCCGTTTTGTTGGCTGCAATGATCAGCGCGCGATAGTCCTCAAGGTCGCCCTCATAGCGCTCTGCGGCGCCCCGGTTGACGAGCCAGAGCCGGTCAGCGATCGAGGCGGCAAGGTGCGCGTCGTGAGTGATGAGAAGGACTGCGCCTTCGAAATCATTAAGCGCTTCGGACAGCGCCTCGCGCGATTGAATGTCGAGATGGTTTGTCGGCTCGTCGAGAATGAGCAGATGCGCGCCGTGATAGGTAATGAGCCCGAGGAGGAGCCGCGCCTTCTCGCCTCCTGACAGCTTTTCCACCAGCGTATCGGCTTTGTCCGGCCCGAACCCTAACTGTGCGCACGCGCTGCGCGTTTCCGCTTCCGTTGCGTCAGGGAGAATCTCCCGTACGTGATCGTATGCTGAGTTTTTGGGCTTCAGTTCGTCGATCTGGTGCTGGGCGAAATAGGCGATTTTGAGTTTCTTGTGCTTGTAGACATTCCCGCCGAGGGGAGGGATGCGGCCCGCGATGGATTTCACCAGCGTCGACTTGCCTTCGCCATTGGGGCCGAGAATCGCAATGCGATCGTCCTGATCGAGCCGCAGATTGACCTTTCGCAATACCGGCGCGCCGGCTTCATAACCGAGATCGGCTTCGACAACCCGTACGATCGGCGGCGCCATGGGCTTCGGATTGGGAAACCGAAAAGGAATGGTGCGTTCTGATATCGGCGCCGCGACGGTCTGCATTTTTTCAAGCGCCTTGATGCGGCTCTGCGCCTGTTTTGCTTTCGACGCCTTGGCGCGAAATCGATCGACAAAGCCCTGCATGTGACGGCGACGGGCTTCCTGGCGCGCAGCGAAACTCGCCATTTGCGCGCGCGTTTCGGCGCGCTTTCGCTCATAGGTATCGTAATCGCCCGGATGCACAGAAAGTTTGCCGTTTTCGAGCGCCATGATGTGAGTTACGGCGTTGTTGAGAAGCCCACGATCGTGACTGACGATCAGCGCCGTGTAGGGGTAGCGTTTGAGATATGCTTCCAACCAGACAGCGCCCTCAAGGTCGAGATAGTTGGTCGGTTCGTCGAGCAACAGGAGGTCGGGCGCTGCGAACAATACGCCCGCAAGCGCGACCCGCATGCGCCAGCCGCCAGAGAACTCAGCACAGGGACGCAATTGATCGGCCGCCGAAAAGCCAAGGCCGGCGAGTATGCCGGCGCCCCGTGCTTCCGCGGAGTGGGCGTCGATGTCCGCAAGGCGTGTTTGTATCTCTGCAATCCGATGAGGGTCAGCCGCAATTTCGCTCTCAGCCATCAGGGACGCGCGCTCGCGGTCCTGTTCAAGCACCGTTTCGATGAGGCTTTGATCGCTCGCGGGGGCTTCCTGTGCGACGGATCCAATACGCGCGCCTTTGCGCAGCGAGATTTCTTCATCGACCGCATGGGATTCCCCCAAGATCAGCTTGATCAGGGTGGATTTGCCGGACCCGTTGCGACCGACGAAACCGACCTTCCAGCCGGACGCGATTGCCGCCGTCGCCTGATCGAACAGGGCCCGGCCTTCAATAGCGTAGGAGAGGTCGTTGATATGCAGCATCGCTCAATCGGTCACGAGAAAGGCGCCTAGGTAGCCGGGCTCAGCGCCCTCGTCGAGCCATGCGGTTCGTCTTAGCCTGCGAACGTTTCACCGGGGCGTCCGTTCCGCCGGCCTCGGCAAGGTGATAAGGAACCCGTGAGACCGGATGAGGGAGAGGGGCTTTGAAAACCAATTCAGCGATTATGGCGTTCTTGCTGACCATGACGGCGACCGTGCAGGCGCAGGAACCGCTGTTCGTCGAAAACTCCGAACAAGCGAATTTCCAGGTCAGGGTTGTGGCCGAAGGCCTGGAGTTTCCATGGGACGTCGAGTTTTTGCCCGATGGAAATGCGCTAATCTCTCAATTTGATGGAAACTTGCGGGTCATGCGTGACGGCGCGCTGATGCCGGATCCCGTACCGACCGGTGTCGCAACGACAGCCGATGGCGGACTGCGTTCGATCGTCGCCCATCCGGACTTTGCCGACAATGGCGTTCTCTATTTCTGTTACGCCGCCGGCGCCGAGGAAGACAATCACACCGAAATTGCCCGCGGCCGCTTCGACGGCGCCGCCGTATCCGATCTCGAAGTTATTTTCGTCGCTGACAATGGCGCCCGTGAGCAGGCCCATCATGGCTGTCGGCTTTTGTTCGATGATGACGGCAAGCTGATGGCCACCCTTGGGGATCGCCGTCATCGCGCAGAGGACTCGCAGGATTTATCCAATTTTGTCGGCACTGTCGTGCGTCTGGACGATGACGGCTCACCGGCGCGGGGCAATCCGTTTTCGAAAAAGCGTAACGCTCATCCGGAAATATTTGCATACGGACTAAGAAATGCACAAGGCGCAGTCCTGCATCCTGAAACGCGCGCTGTGTGGGTCAGCGAGCATGGTCCTCTTGGCGGCGATGAGGTGAATGTTGTGCGCGCGGGCGAAAATTATGGTTGGCCGATCGCAACATACGGTATCGACTATAGCGGCGAGGAACTCACCGACACGCCGCTTATGGATGGCGTCACGGCGCCGCTCTTTTATTGGTATCCTTCTGTCGCGCCGTCGAGCATTGCCTTTTATACGGGCGATGATTTTCCCAAATGGAAAGGCGACGCCTTTGTTACGACGCTGGCCCGACGCCGACTATTGCGCCTTGAACTCAACGGTGAACGTGTAGTCGGAGTTGAAGATTTATTTTCAGAACTCGACGCCCGATTGCGCAATGTTGAAATGGGTCCTGACGGCGCCTTTTATGTGCTGACAGGCGCGGGAGACGGTCGCCTGTTGAAAATTGAACCGGTCAATACTGAATAAACGCGTCGATATTCATTGCGCGATGCAGCACATTATGTGCAGTCATTTGTATGCGATGACGCTTGATTGACTGTATTATAGTCCCCATCTCATTTCCAAATAGATGGAGGGCGGATGATTTTCAAAAAACTGTCACAAATACTCACATGGCCCATTCGGGTTCTTTTCAAACCATTTAGACGCCCGGCCGCTGCGGCGGCGCGCGAATCAGGCGGCGCAACCGGTAGAGCCGCCGCCGGCGTTGCAGCAAGGCTTGGTCCCGGTGAGATTCTTGAAGACGAATATCGCGAAGAACCGCCGCGCGGCGTTGAAGCTGCGATGTTCAAACAATTGCCGCGGCCGCGTCTGACGGAAAAGTCAGCGTCGGAACTGACATTGGAACAAGCGCAGGAATATGCCGGGCAGGCGGAGCGGTTTTACGATTTTGAGTTTCCTCTCTTCCCGCGCGGCGACTTTTTCTACGAAGAAATTGAAAAAGATTTCCTGCATGAAGCGCTTGGCCATGCGGAAAACTCAATCGACCAGCGATTCATCGATGTCGCCAACCTGTTTCGCCGAACATTGAACGCCAATACCCGGCGGCTGATGCTGTTCTGGACGCCGTTGATCGGCGCGATTGGCTTGGGCGGCGCGGCGTTCGCGGTAAGGCAACAGACAGTGGTCGCAGATCCGTGGGTGCTTTACGGCGCGGCTGCGGTGCTGTCGGCTTTCTTTGCGTTCCTTGTCTACAGTTGGCCGTACAAAGTCGTGCAGCAGCGTAATCTTTTAAACCTCGACAATTACGTCACATCAAAATTTGCGCGGGTGAATAACAACTTTCAGGTCGCCAAGCGTCGCGCGCTTAATGTGGAACGCGACAAACGCATTCCCGAGCGGGACGAGCTTATGGACGAGGCCGGCGCATGGACGCTCGCTTATCACTGGTTCGCCATGCGGTTGTTCTTGTGCGAATCCATGTTGCGCAACAAATTTTACCAGATCCGCCGCAATACGGCGCTTTACTGGGCGGCCGGCGCATTTTTTGTTGTTCTCGCCGTCGGCGCCGGCGCGGCGGGCCTTTGGGCGACAGGATCAGCGCTCGACGAGGTCGGCGCGTTCGCCGCGGCGGCGACTGTGTTTGTGCTTCTCGCCGGCGCAGTAACGGCGCGGGCGACATCAATGATGTTCAACGTCGTTCAGTCAAATGAATGGAGCCGCTTTTCGATGATCAACCTTGATCGCACAATTCGCGATCATGTGGCCGAGGACAAGTTGCAGATCGTTACATTCCGAGATCGCAATCGTATGGAGTAGGAAGGGCGCCGGCGCGTCTGCGGGTTAGTGATGACCTTCATGAGCGCCGTCTTCTTCTTCGCGGACTTCAAACGCCCAGTGAATGTCTTCGGCGTTTTCGAATTCAAGGCGAAAAGTCGGTTCCGCGCCTTCGGCGATGTCGGCGGCAACGCCAATCAGCATGAAATGCGCGCCGCCGGGCTCGAATACCGTCTGCGCGCCGGCGGGCAGAACGATACGCTCAACTTTTTTCATGGACATGACCCCGTCCGCCATCGTCGACAGGTGGATTTCCAGGGCGCCGGCGACCGGCGTCGGGCCGTTAGCGATAGCGACCAGGGCGTCGTCCTCTTCCCCGCCATTGCAGATGGTCACATACGCCGCGCTGACTGGTTGGCCGGCTCGGGCCGGCTTTGTCCAGCCGTCAATGACGGTGACGCCGGGCGGGCATGCATGGGTCGCTGCGGCCCTTTGGTCGGCTTCTTCGGGCGCGCCGCAAGCCGCCGCCGCCAAAAACGTTAGTATCAAAGCGTATCGCATATGCAGCCTCATTCTCCGCGCCCTGTTGGCGCCTGCGCCGGATATCGTTAATACGAGTGGGCAGCATGGAACAACGCGCCTTATGAACGCATCCGAGATCGCCCGCCTTCAAACCTATTTGCGCGCCAAATTTGGCGCTGACAGCATTGAGGTGCGCGGGCGCCCCAACAAGGATGATTCCGCGGAAGTTTATTTGGGCGATGAATTCATCGCGGTCGTTTTCAAGGACGATGAAGACGGCGACGTATCTTACGATTTTAACATGGCCATTCTGGAAATCGATCTTCCAGAACAGCCGGACGCGTAAGGGGCCGCGCCTTGCGTGAGGCGCCAGTCGGCATTCTTGGCGCTTTCGTCGCCGAACGACCTTACCTTTCCATCGGCTTGCTTGCCCCTGGACTTGCCGCGCTTGCAGTCGTAGGCGCGCGCCAGGCCGGCGCCGGCGCCGGTGAATCAATTGCATTCGTAACACTGACTGCCGCCGTTATGCTGGTCGCGCCGATGGCGATCGCGGCGGCGGCCCCCCGGGGCGGCGTCGCTCTTGGCGCGTTTGCAACGCTGGTAACACTTATCGCCGCCGGGCTCGTTGCATTCGACATCGGCCTTATTGAGCTGCCGACGGCGATACCCCCGCCGCCGCGCGCCATCGTGCTGGCGTCGTTCGGGTACTTTGCGTTCCTTGTCGCCCTGTCGCCATTGGCGCGCAATGTAACGCGGCTAGGCGTGCTTGCGTCGTTTGGGGCCGCATTGGGGGTTGCAGGGGCAGCCGGTTATCTCGCTCTTGAAGGTTTTCTGCGCGCCCCTGGCGGCGCGATCGCGATTTCATTGGCCCTCACCCTCGGCGTCGGAACGGGCGTTAACGTCGCTGCTGATTTTTCAAACTTCTTTGCAGAGGGCGACAATCGCCAGCGCGCCGCGGCTGCGGCCGGTCACAGCGCCGTCGCCCCATCTGCGTTTTCGTTGATGGCGCTGATCATTTTCTTTTTTATTTTTTCCGTAACCGCGGACCAGGGGTCGATAGACTGGAGATTGATCTGGGCGGGATTTACGACAGCAGCGGCGGCGATCGGCACCGCGCTTGTTGCGGTCGTCGGCGGGCTTGTCCTGAGTGACATTAACGAGCGCGCAGCGGTGGACGAAAATCGGCGGCGTCAGTGGTTCGCCAGGCGCTGGCGCCCCTTTCGCCTGGCTCTGCCCGCGACAACGGCGACCGCGGGGATCGCAATAGCGGGGATATTCTTTATTGTCGCCGCCTTTGAAGTCGGCGTCGTCGCGCCTGTGCGCTTCGTTGTATTCATCCTGCTGATTTGTATTGCAGCGGCGCTGTCTTTCGTTTCCGTACGGACGAGTACGTTGATCGCTCTTAATCTGACGGTCAGTGCGTTGCTGGCGGATTACGCGTGTGCAGTCATTGGCGTTGCCGCGCCGGCGACGGAAGACCGGTTCGCCGCTCTCACGCTTGCCGCTGTCGCACTCGGCGCATTAACGGCGAGTTGGCGCGACGCTGGCGATCAATGGCGCAACGCACGGGATGTTGTCGAAAACGCTCTGAGCGATGGATTGCGTCGTTATCTGTTCATTGTCGGGGCCGGCGCCGCATCGCTCTTTGTGGTGATGCATGCACTCGCATGGCATGGCGCGCTCGCGACAATGATCTACTTTCTGATGGTGTCGCTGATTGCTCTTATCATTGCCCCTGCGGCGATGACGGCCATGTCGGCGCGCGTTCGGCGCTGATCAGCCTGCAGCGGCCGCCCCGTCCGTTTGCGGCGTCCTGTCGATGCGTTCGATAAAGGCGCGGACTTCTGCGTCGATGGTGCGCCATTCCGGCAGATAGGGACGTTTGAAACGATAATTGACCTCGACGCCCCCGGCGTACTCCAAACTCCGCCAGCATTCGGGGCTTGGAATGTCGTCGCGTTCCTGGAAGCAGAAAAGGGCGATGACGTTTTCTTCCGCATCAGCGCCGACAAACAGCTCCGTGTCCGAATAGCCGTTGGTCGGTACATCGGCCCGGCGTTCGGAGAAGGCGAATTTCGTCAACTGATAGGGCGTTCTGACACCGCGTCGATCGACGACATTCGGCATGTAGAGCGTTTCGATGCGTTCGGCTTCTGTGATGGGGGAGGACTGCCTGGCGATGGTAATGTAGATGCGGCGGGTTTTCGGATCATCATCAACGAACTCGCGCCGGTGAGCCGGCGTATAGCCGTCCATGGTTGGCCACAATGCGTAGAGGGAGACTTCGTCCCGGGCGCCGCCGCGCCGGGCTCGCGGGTAGACGGTATAGTTTGCCGCCGGGGCAAAAACATGACCGGCTATTTCGATCTCGATCGGTTCTTCGGTGATCGCAGGGCTCGGCAGGTCGCCTTTGAATTCCTCATAACTCGGGCCGACATAGTAGTAGAGAAAAATGGCGCATAGAACGAGCGTCGCCAGGAAAATGCCGATCGGATAGCGCCAGCTCGATTCTTCCTTGACCTGTTCGCCGCCGAAACCGCCGTACCCGTTGCTCATGGCGCCTGCCTTACTGCTCGAAACTGGAATTGAGGCTTCCTAGCACAGGCTGCCCTGCGCGCGAATTAAAATCGGCCGTCTTCGCGCGCAGATATGGGGGCGGGCTAGAGCCGGTCTATCATGTCGGCGACCAGCGGGTGGCGCACCACGTCGCCGCGGGAAAACCGCACCACCGCTACATTATCAAGCCCGTCGAGCTTTTCAGCCACGTCATTAAGGCCCGAGAGCCCGGGCAGCAGGTCGTTCTGCGCCGGGTCCCCGGTCACCACCATGGATGAATGCCAGCCCAGTCGCGTCAGCAGCATTTTCAGCTGGCCGTAAGTGCAATTCTGAGCTTCGTCGATAACCACATAAGCGTTGTTGAGGGTGCGCCCGCGCATATAGGCGATCGGTGCGATCTCGATAACGCCCTCGGCCATCAGGGCCTTGAGCCGTTTTGACGACAGCCGGTCAATCAGCGCGTCATAAAGCGGGCGCAGATAGGGTGAGAGCTTGTCTTCCATGTCGCCCGGCAGGTAGCCAAGGTTCTCGCCGGCCTCAACAGCGGGGCGGGACAATATAATGCGGCGGGCCTTGCCGGATTCGAGGGCCTCCACAGCCTTGGCGACGGCGAGAAAGGTTTTTCCTGTGCCCGCCGCGCCGACAGCGAAGACAAGGGGCGCAGTGTCGATTGCGTCTAGCAGTTTTTGTTGCGATTCATTCTGTGCACGAATGTTTTTACGATATTTCTGATCGCGATTTTTTTCATGTTTGGCTGGCTCGTCAATCGGAGACCATTGAGGTTCGTCGAATAACCGGCGTACATTGTCGGCTTCGGGAAATTGGGCGGTCTCATGCATGCGACGTTGCGCACGACGCGCGGAGCGTTTCGCCATTCGTGTCTCCTGAATGTAAGTGGGTTTGACTAACGGAAGCAATCGACGAACCGCAGTCGGCGGTGCAGCAAGCCCGGCAAATAAAGCCGGCTTTGGGAGGATGAGTCCTCATGCCGCTCTGTGGCATTACACCGCCTTACGCAAACGCGATTCAGCTACCGAGATCTTTCATAAACTGATTTGCGCGGCAGCCCATAGGCGAAACGCAGTCTTCGCAAAAAATTCGAAATGATTAACAAGCATCGTCCCCGGTGGCGGGGACGGGCTCAGTCTTAACTCTCGAAAATGGAAAAGAGGCTTATGAAGCCTGCGCTTTGGCGAGGTTGGCCATATAGGCGGCGGAAATCTTTGCGTGCGCTTCCGGCGCAAAGTTCTGCCATGAGGTGCGTCCGCGCGAGGCGTCGACTACGAAAATCGGCTCTTTGGGCGCCAGATATGGCGCGAGCGCATTGCGCACGCCCACTGCGGTGAGATCGCAGTTCACGCTCCAAACATTATCGGCGACGCGAAACGCCTGGCCCAGCGAATAAATAGCCGAACCGAGCCGGCCGGCGGCGCCTTCGCCATCTTCAAAAATCACAATGAAGTTCGCCAAAGCCGGCGATTGACGGGTTCGACCAGGGGTCAGGGCCGGGGTGGCGGCCTCATCAACATCGCGTTTGCCAAAGGTTGCGCCGCTAGTGACCGATGCTTCCGCTTTGCCGCCGAAGAAGGTCGCGAGGGAGGACTCGCGGCTCGCTTCCCGCCAGGCTCTGCTGCCCGCCGGCGCAATCAGCGACCAGCCGGCGAGGCGCCCTTCGTGGGCGTATTTTCGCAACTGTTCAGTCGTGTAAGGCCCGTAGACCTTTTCTTCGACTTTGACACACCAGTTTTCAGCACCAAGCATAGTAAAGATCCTGTGGTTGCAGGCTATCGTGTTTTCTTGCCGAATGGTTGTGCAACTCGCGGGCCAATTTCGACCGGAGATACAGGGGTTGCCGCATCTTCAATGACGTCTGAGGTGCGCTCGGCGGCGCCGGTGAAGACAACGCCAACGCCTGTTTCGTGGCGCCGCACAACTTTCGCATTCATCCGCCCCAAAATGAGACGGTCGCCAAGCGGCGGACGGGGGGAGATTTCGATCGATGCGCCGGTTAACGATATGTCGAGAATGGCGCAGTCTTTGACCCGACCGTCCTCGAAATAGACTTTCGCGGGTGCATCCTGCTTGATGCGCGGCGTCCCCCGACGATCATTTGCGCGACTGCCGAGATTGACGAGTTCGGTGAGGGAATCGGCGGTCTTCGCATTGCGCTGACGCTTCTTCTCGTAGTTCACAGCGAAGCTGGTCTCCGACGATCGAATAACCCGACCCTCGAACCGCCCGACGCGGTCAATGTAAATGACGACGGATTCGCCAAAAGCCGGACATTGCTTTGCCTTCATGAGCGCGCCGCCCGCGGATAGATTGACGACGACGCACGGGTATTCATCGCCGGCTTCGCTCATGAAGCGTGCTTTGAGCGGCGTTTCCACCCGCCGGTGTTTTCGGCGGTCGGCGTCGCTTTCTTGTGATTCCGTCGATTTGCCCGGATCTGCCATCTTCTGACTCTTTAAAACTCTGGCTGGCCCAAATTTAGACGGTTTTGGTGAACAAAACTTTGCGACGCGGGCGACGCCCTGCTAGCCTTGGGCGGCCGGCGGCATGGCGATGCCGGATAAGCGGGGATTCAACGGATCGGCCTTAACGACTGATTCATTTTTGGGGAGCGTTCATGTCCGACGGCGCTGAAAAGCGGTCCTATCGTTTGCGAAGGCCGGGCGGCGACGTTGATCACAAGCGGGTCTTCAATGCGCCGGGAATTGTCCTGCTGATAGCGGGCGCGACGGTTGTCGCATTTTTGTTGATTGCGTTTGCCCCGGATCGGACAGCGCGTCTCGCAGTGCAAGCGGCCGCCGTCGTGCCAGCGGTGTTTGTGCGCGGCGCAGAGGCCAATGGCGGCGTCCTCGCTATGATGTCGCCGCTCATCGCGCACATGTTTGTTCACGCCGGCGTTGCTCATTTGCTGATCAATGTTCTTTTCCTGCTCGCATTCGGCGCGCCCGTTGCGCGGCGTATGGGCGCCGGGGGCGCGCTGCAATCGGCTAGCGCTTTCGCGTCCGCATCGATGTTTTTGACGTTCTATTTCCTCTGCGGCGTGGCCGGCGCGCTCGCTTTTATTGCACTGCATACGAACGATCTTGTGCCCATGGTGGGCGCATCAGGCGGCGTTTTCGGACTCTTCGGCGCACTGTCGCGGTTCGCCTTTACTCGGTCGACGCTGTTCGGACCGGAGGACGCCCGCTTCGGGTCGCTTTGGGACAGGTCGGTCATGGGATGGGTGTTCTTTGTTGTGGCCACCAATAATCCAATCGCAGCGGCCCTGATCAGCCCGATGGCCGGCGGTGGCGGCATCGCCTGGGAAGCTCATCTCGGCGGATTTCTGTTTGGACTGTTAACCTATCCATTCTTCGAAAAAGCCGCCCGAGGGTTTCGCTAACGCAGTATTTGGCCCTTGCGGCGCCGCGCAACGGCGCGCAATATAAAAGGGAACTGCCTGTGTGAAGGAGGAGACCCATGAAGGTCGAACAGATCCTGCAGTCGAAGGGGACGGAAGTTTACGCCGTGCGCGAAGAGGATGCGATCTCGGACGCGGTCGCTTTGCTCAATGACAAGAATATCGGCGCCGTTGTGGTGCGTGGCGCGGATGGCGATGTCGTTGGCATATTGTCGGAGCGCGATGTCGTGCGCCGGCTGGGCTCGAAGGGCGTAGATGCGCTTGCTATGCAGGTTAAAGAGTGCATGACGCCGGACCCATTTACATGCTCGCCGGATGCAAGCGTCGATGATCTGATGGCCCAAATGACCGAAAAGCGCGTGCGCCACTTGCCTGTCACCGCCGACGGCAAGATTCTGGGCGTCGTGTCCATCGGCGATGTGGTCAAGCGCAAGATCGAACAGGCTGAAAAAGAGGCCGAAGCGCTCAAGGAATATATTGCGAGCTGACGGCCGCGAGGCGCTGATCTTCATTGACAGCATGCGACGCATCAGGCGAAGAAGACGCTTGCGTCTTTAACGCTCGGCGACCCAGGCTGCCGCCGGCATGCGGCACGGCCCATGGTTTTTAGCTCGGTTCCCTTTCTTTTTTATTTTCTCCCGGCGCTGATCGCTCTTTATTTTGCATCGCCGTGGAAGAACCCAGTCCTGCTTGCCATGAGCATACTGTTTTATGCGTGGGGCGAGGGCGCTTATGTGGCGATCATTCTTGCCTCGATCGCCGGCAATCACACGATCGCTGGCGCCATCGCGAGATCGGATGGACGCACGCGCAGTCGCTGGCTCGCTGCAGGGATCGCCGCCAATCTGGCGCTGCTCGGATCGTTTAAATATTCCGGATTTGTGACGGCGAACGTTGCCGGCGCGTTTGGCGTTCCGGATGCGTTGTGGATTGTCGAACCGCACTTGCCGCTCGGCATTTCCTTTTTTTCGTTTCAGGCGATGTCGTATCTGATCGATATCTACCGCCGAGATGCTGCGCCGGCGCCGACAATCTTCACGACGGCGCTTTACATTGCGCTCTTCCCGCAGCTGATTGCGGGACCGATCATTCGCTACAAGACCATTGCCGGACAGCTGATCTCTCGCCGTCACGGCGCCCGCAAATTTGCGGCGGGCGTGCAGCTATTCATTATCGGGCTCGGTCAAAAGGTGCTGATCGCCAATGTCGCGGCCGGCCCGGCCGACCGTATCTTCGCGCTTGATGCGTCTGAGCTTGCAACATTGGTTGCGTGGATCGGCGCTGGCGCATACGCGATCCAGATATTCTTCGATTTCGCTGGCTATTCGAACATGGCGATTGGACTTGGCTTGATGTTCGGGTTCCGGTTCCCGCGCAACTTCAATTATCCCTACACGGCGCAATCGGTCACGGAATTCTGGCGCCGCTGGCACATCACTTTGTCACAATGGTTCCGCGATTATGTCTATATTCCGCTTGGCGGTAATCGCGAGGGAGCAGCGCGCACATACGTCAATCTTGTGATCGTCTTTTTACTGTGCGGGTTCTGGCACGGCGCGGCATGGACATTTATCGCCTGGGGCGTTTGGCACGGTGTCTTCCTGGTCATTGAACGCGCCGGATTGGGAAGGCTTTTGGTGCGATCCTGGCGTCCGGTTCGGCACATCTATTTGTTGCTGGCGGTTCTGTTGGGTTGGGTGCTGTTTCGCGCTGATTCCCTCAGTCATGCAGGGGCTTACTACGCGGCGATGTTCGGCGCAGGCGCATCCGACAGCGTCATGAGCGACCCGCGATTATTCCTTGCCGATGGCGTGCGCAATGTCTTGTTGCTCGGGGCGCTGCTTGCAACGCCGCTGGTGGAGAAACTGTTGCTTTGGACCCGGCGCAGCTTGCCGCCATTGTTGAGGGCGCAAACAGTCAATGCCGCGTGGGCGGGTCTCTTTGTCATGCTGTTCGCGTGCGCAGGTTTCATCGCCGGCGGGTCCTACAATCCTTTCATCTATTTCAGGTTCTGAAAATGGCGCGCATCCCGCGGCGCAGCCGCATAGTTTCCATTCTGTTTCTCGCGGTGCTTTTGGCGCCGGCAGTCGTTGGGTTGTTGTCCCGTGCATCGCCCGACGCCATCGCTGCGATCGAAAACCGCGCTGCCGCGCCCTGGCCGGCGGCGCCGAGAACCCTGGCGGACGCCAACGCCGCGCCGCGTGCGATCGACGCCTATCTCGAAGACCGCTTTGGTTTTCGCGAACGGCTTATAGCGCTCAATCGCTGGATGAGCGATCAGCTCGATCTCGGATTTGCGGAAAGCGATGCGCTTGTGGGCGACGACGGCTGGTTGTTCCTCGCCAGCGGCGGCGCGCAGGACATGTATATGGGTCGCGCGCCTTTTCAAAGTGGGGAGGCGGCGGCTTGGCTCGATGCATCCACGGCGCTGAAGAAACGTGTGCACGATAACGGCGCCGTCTTCGCGATCCTCATCCCGCCCCAGAAAAGCACCGTTTACGGTGAGTATTTGCCGGATTTTATTCAGCGCGGCGAAGGCGCAAGCCGCCTTGACATTTTAACGGAGGGCGCGCGTCTGCGCGGTTTGCCCTTCGCTGACGCCAAAGGAGCGCTGCTTTCACGAAAAGGCGAGGCGCAACTCTATTACCGATCCGACACACACTGGACCGCAAGGGGCGCATTTGAAGGATATGGCGCCCTTATGGACGTTCTGGAACGAGAAGGCGTTCGCGCGCCCCGCCTCGATCATGACCGCGTTGCATTCCCGGAAAGAGAGTTTTCTGGCGACCTTGCGCGCATGCTTGGGCAGCAAGAACGATTTAAGGAAATCGCGCCGAGGCTATCGGTAAGGGAGGCGACGCCGTTTACTGAACAGGAGATTGACGCGTTCGTTTTCGATTCGTTCAAGACACGCATTATCGAAACAGACGTCGACGGCGCGCCGACGCTTTTGTTGATCGGAGATTCCTACTCCAATGCGTTGATCCCCATTCTTCGAGAGTCGTTCAGCCGCATCGTCTTCACTCATCATCAGCTGGGCGCGTTTGAGCGTGCAGTGCTCGATGATTATTCATCCGACGTTGTCGTCCTGCAAATCGTTGAACGCATGCTTGTGCACCCACTTGCGCCGGAAATTGAACAAGAAGAGTGAAGTCAAAAAGAAAAAGGCCCGCTGCAGCACGGGCCTTTTTGATACGCAACCGGGGGGATGACTATTCGGTGGGCGGAATGAGAACAGCGTCGACAACGTGGATGACGCCGTTTGACGTATAAATGTCCGCGTTGATCACATTGGCGCCGTTCACTTTCACGCCGTCTGTTCCGTCGATGGAAACGTCAGCGCCGTTGACCGTCGCAACGTCAAGAGTTTTTCCGGCAAGGTCTTTTGACTTCGTTTTGCCCGAAACAACGTGATAGGTGAGGATTGCCGCAAGCTGCTCTTTGTTTTCCGGCTTTAGAAGGTTCTCCACCGTTCCCTCGGGAAGGGCGGCGAAGGCGTCGTCAGTCGGCGCGAAAACGGTGAATGGACCGTCGCTGCGAAGCGTCGCCTCAAGGCCGGCGGCCTGAACAGCGGCAACCAGCGTGTTAAAGCTGCCCGCCGCTACCGCTGTATCGACAATATCAGCCTTGCTCATCGCGGCTTTGTCTTTGTGATGCCCAGCGACGGCAACGCCGGTGATCATCGATAACGCCGCACCCGCGGCCAATATTTTCTTCAGGGACATGAAGGGTTCCTCCTTTTGGACATGACCCGTTTACGCGCGCGGCGGCCGAGCGGTTTGCAAAAAAATTGTATAAAATTTTTGTGAGAAAGTGATCCAAATCAATTGGCTGTTGAATCGCCTATTTGTCGATGCGCAAATAGCTGATTTTGTAAAATGGCCGCCAATTTTCACCGCCATCCGATGACAGGTTGACTTCCATTTCTTTTTCGTCGCCGTGCACAGGAATACGGAGTTGAAAATGTAGCGTCCCGCCGTCTTCCAACGGAAAGCTTGTGCCGGAACGAACATTCGTCAGAACAAGAACGCCGTCGTCGAGCGAGCCTTCATAAATGTCCATCAGCCCCCAGCCGCTATCGACAGCAGATATGCGGTAGACGTCGCGATACTGATCAAAGGTGTAGTCGACTTTCAGGCGAATGCTTCCCGGATCGCCCTCGATGCGCTCGATTTCGTTTTCTGTGAGCAATAGCCCGTTTAAGTGAGAAGAAATTCGCGTCTTGTTGACGGATTGCGTTTTCCATTCACCGGTATCTGTCACGATTTTGACGGTCGATTTCCAATCGCCCGCCATGTCTTCGAGAAGTTCCATTGCTGCGGCTGGCGCACGCGCGGTTTCAGGAATTTCTTCGGCATTCGCTGAGGCGATGCCCGCGCACGCAACGAGTGTCGCAACGATGATGATGTTCTTCCCAGTAGAAGACATGGTCTTTGCCCCGGCCGCATTTGTTGGAAATATTCGTTACTTGGAGGGCGCGCCGGCGCAACAGGTGAGAGTTTTCTATGCGGCGAATAGACGGAATTTCCGGATCGATCGATGCGTGACGCAACTTCGGACAGGTTTGCCGGGCGAGTTACAGCAAGAGTTCCATCGTCTTGTCGATGCGCAACATGGCGTAGTCGACGGCTTCGCGGCCAAGGGTGATCAGTTCGTCCGCCTTATCGAAATCAAGCAGACCGATATGGCCGGTTTGCGGCGTGATCTGTACGTCGGGGGGATCGCCAGCGAGACGTGCGCGGGTGACGCGATCCATCAGAATGTTAAACGCCGCCATCATGACCGTTCCGACACCGGGAGTGGCTTCGCTCGCATGGAAAAGCCGACGCATCATCAGTTTTTCCGCGATGCCGCCGCCATGGGCTTCTTCCAGTTCTGCGCCGCTTTGATCGGGGAGTTTTTCGAGCTTTTCACGGCGCTTCGATACGCTCTGACCAAAAGCATCCGCATGCAGACCAACAGCGATGGTCATGCGCGCGCCGAGCGCGCGGCAGGCTGATACCGGCAATGGATTGACGAGCGCGCCGTCGATCAGCCAGCGACCGTTGATGGCTCGCGGCGGGAAAACGCCGGGCAGTGCGTAGGCCGCCTGGATGGCTTCCCCAAGATCGCCTTTGCGCAGCCAGACTTCGTGGCCGGTCGCAAGTTCCGCCGTGACGGCAATGAACCGTTTGTGCAGGTCTTCAATATTCGTCTGCGGCAATGTTTTTGAAAG